>NZ_JBEXYK010000093.1:0-27796 GCF_040630865.1 Nonomuraea sp. NPDC005730 | reverse complement strand
GCCGAGGTTGAATGCGCCGATGTTGACCGCTGAGGCCAGCGTCAGCGGCGGCCCGGCCCTTTTCACTGTTCGTTGCCGGAGACTGCGGTGGAGGTGAGGCCGGAGGGCCTGCGCACGCGGGCGCTCCGGCCGGGACGGCTCACGTCGGGACGCCGGTCGCCCCCGCGGATCACGGGCGCGAGCCGGAGACGGCGGCTCACCAGGGGTGTGCCGCCGCTCAGCTTCGCCCGCAGTCGCGCGGGCGCCTCGGGGGCGCTGAGTTTCAGCGGCAACCGTGCCCCTCGGCGGGTCAGCCGCCGCCACAACGTGTGCCAGTCCACCATCGTTCCGGCCAGCGCGCCCATCGCCAGCACCGCGACCACCGCGATGACCAGGACGGCCAGGACGATGAGGACGAAGACGATCACCAGGGAGCCGATCGTACCGAGGACTGTCAACATTGGGCAAAAGTGCCCGCTCACCAGCGAATTATGCCAATTTTTTAGGATAGATCGGCCTTACTCGGCAATCCCCGTGGACTGGTCCAGCCGTCCCGGCAGGAGGTCGAGCCGGCGCAGTATCACGCCCTCGCGCAGCGCCCACGGGCACACCTCCAGCCGCTCGACCTCGAACAGGTCCATGGCGGCGTCGGCCACCAGCGCCCCGGCCGCCAGTTGCGCGGCCCGGCCCTCCGACACCCCGGACAGCTCGGCCCGCTCGGCGGAGCTCATGCCGGTCAGCCTGACCGCCCAGGCCGCCATGTCCGCCCGCGAGAGCGCGCGCGAGACGTACGGGCCCTCGCTGGAGGCCGCCGCGCCGGCGATCCTGGCGAGCTGCTTGAAGGTCTTGGAGGTGGCCACGGCGCGGTCGGGCTCGCCGTACCTGGCCACGTCGCCGACCGTGCGGGCGATCTCCGTACGGACGTGCTTGCGCAGCTTGCGCACCTCCTCGGCGGACGGCGGGTCGCCGGTGAACCAGTCGCGCGTCAGCCGCCCGGCGCCGAGCGGCAGCGACACCGCGACGCCGGGCTCCTCGTCCACCCCGGCGGCGATCTCCAGCGAGCCGCCGCCGATGTCGAAGGCCAGCAGCCGCCCGGACGACCACCCGAACCACCGGCGCACCGCGAGGAAGGTCAGCCGCGCCTCGTCGCGCCCGGACAGCACCGCGATGTGCACGCCGCAGCGCTTGTCGATCTCGGCGAGCACCTGCTCGCCGTTGGCCGACTCGCGCACGGCCGAGGTGGCGAAGGCGAGCAGGTCCTCCACCCCTTTGTCCTCGGCCAGCCGCACCGCCTCCTCGACGAACGCGCCGAGCCGTTCGATGCCCTCGGGCGCGAGCCTGTTGTCCGCACCCAGGTACTGGGTCAGGCGCAGCTCTTCCTTGTGGGAGTAGGCGGGCATGGGCCGCGCGCCCCGGTGGGCGTCGACGACGAGTAAATGGACGGTGTTCGAGCCGATGTCCAGCACGCCTAGTCGCATGGGAAAACGCTACCGTTCTGCGGCTTTTCCGGCGAAGCCGGCTCCGCCCCTGCCGCGCGGTGCGGAGCCGGCCGGCCGCCGCCGGGCCGCCGCGCGCGGGTCGAACACGCCCGGCGGCCGGACCGGGCACACGGGCTTCCGCCGCGCGGCCATAGTCTGATCGCATGTCACGAACCCTGCGACTGCTGATCACCGGCGGCGGCACCGGCGGTCACACCTATCCGGCCCTGACGACCCTGTCGGCCGTCCAGCGACGTCAGGTGCCGCACGACGTGCTGTGGGTGGGCACGGAGAACGGCCTGGAGGCCCGGATCACGGCCGAGCACGGCATCCCGTTCAAGGCGATCACCACGGGCAAGCTGCGCCGCCGTCCCAACCTCAAGGAGCTCGGCACCAACATCGCCGACGTGTTCCGCATCCCCGTCGGGGTGTTCCAGGCGGTGGGGCACGCCGCCCGCTACCTGCCCGACGTGGTGCTGTCCACCGGCGGGTACGTGGCGGTGCCGATCGGCGTGGCGGCCAAGCTGATCCGCCGCCCGCTGGTCATGCACGAGCAGACGACCGTGGTGGGCCTGGCCAACCGCATCCTGGCCCGGTTGGCGACCCGGATCGCGCTGTCGCACGAGTCGTCGCTGGAGTACCTGCCGCCCTCGGCGCGGGCGAAGGCCGTGGTGACCGGCAACCCGGTGCGGCCGGAGCTGCTGCAGGGCAACCGGGCGGCGGCCTACGACCTGTTCGGGCTGACGTTCGAGGTGCCGCTGATCTACGTGACCGGCGGGGCGCAGGGCAGCAAGCAGATCAACACGCTGATCGCCGAGATCCTGCCGCGGTTGTTGCCGCACGCGCAGGTCGTCCATCAGTGCGGGCCGGCCTGGATCGACCAGATGCGGGCGGTCGAGGTGCCGCCCGGCCTGGCCGACCGTTACCACCCGGTGCCGTACGTGGGGGCCGAGCTGCCCGACCTGTTCGCCGCGGCCGACGTGGTGATCTCGCGCAGCGGCGCGGGCACGGTGTCGGAGCTGACCGCGATCGGCAAGCCGTCGCTGCTGATCCCGCTGATCCCGACCGGAGGTGACGAGCAGCGCAAGAACGCCGGCTACCTGGTCTCGGCGGGGGCCGCACGGGCGTTGCTGGAGCCGCGGCCGACGGCCGAGCAGCTGCTGGCCGAGCTGATGCCGATGCTGGCCGATCCCGGGCTGCGCGCGGCGATGGGGCAGGCGGCGGGCAAGCTGGGCCGCGTCGACGCCGCCGACGCCCTGTGCGACCTGCTCCTGGAGGCCGCCCACGGCGGAACCCACCCGCCGCACGCCGCCGGTTCCCCCGCGCCGCACGTCCAGGGCGGTCAGGGCGGTCAGGGAGTCGGGGGGCCCGGCTCCAGGTAGCGGAAGGCCTCGTGGGCGGAGCTGACGCTCCGCCTCAGCGCCTGGTCCAGGCGGTCGGCGTCCTCGGTCAGGCGGGTCAGCTCGTCCATCGCGGCGTCGCCCGCGCCGGTCTCGGCGACGAGCTCCTCGTACTCGTGCAGCCGCGCGCGCAGCTCGGCGATCTGCTGCCGGGCCCGGTAGGCGCGTTCGGCCTCGGCCACGTTGGCGGCGTACCGCTCCAGCGCCTCCACCCGGGCCACGACGGCCTCCTCGCTGCTGTCCAGCGCCCTGGTGAGAGGTTCGGCCACGGCCGCGACCTCGGGCGCGTTCTCCCCCGCCAGGGTCTGCCGGTGCCTGGCGCGCAGGCCGGACAGCTTGGCCAGCAGGCGGGCGATCTCCCACTCCTGGGCGGGCAGCATCACCGCGTTGCGCACGTCGTCCAGCAGCCCTTCGAGGTTGACCCGCGACTGCGACACCGTGGCGACCGCCCGCTGGGCCCGGCGCAGCAGCCTGCGCGAGGACTCGTCGAGGTCGTCGAGGAGCACGTACCGGCCCTCGTGCCGGACGGCCTGGGCGTGCACCCGCCGCTCGTGCTCGGCCTCCTCCCCCTCCGGCGTCTCGGTGCGGACGAACGTCACGATCATCAGCGGGATGGCGAGGAGCACGAACAACAGCGGCCCCAGGGAGCGGCCGAGCCCGCCGGCGCCCAGCAGCAGGCCGAGGCAGACGGTCGCCCCGCAGACCGCGCCGAGCCGCCAGTACGGCCCGGCGGCCGGGCCCGGGGCGTCCGGGACCCAGCCCCTGCGTGTCCTGAGCAGCAGCCGCCGGTTGTCCCTGAGCAGCCGCGCGTCGGCCGGCGGCACGCCGGGATCGACGATCACGTCGGCCATGATGTCGGATCGGATGGGGATTCACCTCCTGCGAGGGCGGTTCCGAGGTCAGCTCTCCAGGTAACGGAACGCCTCGTGCGCCGACCGCACGCTGCGCCGCAACACCTGCTCCAGGTGGTCGGCGTCCTCGGCGAGCCGGTCGATCTCCGGGACGGCCAGCGCGTCGGCGCCGGTCTCGGCCAGCAGTTCCTCGTAACGCGGCAGGCGGGCGCGCAGCTCCTCGATCTGGCCGCGGGCGTGGTAGGCGCGTTCGGCCTCGGCGACGTGCCCGGCGTAACGTTCCAGGGCCTCGACGCGGGCGACCATGGCGGCCTCGCTGGTGGCCAGGGCCCTGTCCAGCGGCTCGATCACGGCGGCCACCTCGGGGGCGATGCCCCTGGACACCAGGGCCGCGTGCTCGGCGCGTAAGGCCGACAGCTTGGCCAGCAGGCGGGCGATCTCCCACTCCTGGGCGGGCAGCATGAGCGCGTTGCGGGCGCCGTCGAGCAGCCCCTCGGCGTTGACGTGCGAGCGCAGCACCGAACCGATGGCCCGCTGCGCCCTGGTCAGCACGTCCGCGGCGTCCCGGTCGAAGTCCTCGGGCAGCAGGTAGCGGTCCCGGTACGGGCGGGCCCGCTCGTACACCTCGCGGTCGCGCGACACGTCGTGCTCGGGCAGCTCGCTGATCGACGCGATCTTGACCAGGACGATGAAGACGAACGTGCCCAGCAACGTGAACCCGGCGGCCGGGTGGGACAGGGCCAGCAGCACGGCCATGAGCGCGACCACCCCGGGCGTGGCGGCCAGCAGGGCGACGCTGGAGACGTTCCGGAACCGGCCCGGGCGCGCGTCGGCCGGCGGCACCCAGCCCGACCGGATCCTGGACAGCAGCGCGGCGTTGGCCCGCAGCATCCCCGCGACCTCCGGAGGAACCCCCGGATCGACGACCACACCCACGCTCTGTCCCGGCACCTTGGCGCCCCCAACGCTCGCGATGCAGTGGATATTACGTATTTTTTCGCAAGGATGTCAGCCTCCGAAAGGTCAGGCCCGGAAACCCCCAGGTCCGTGGTGTCCCCGGGACGGCCCCAGCGACGGCCCCGGCGACGGCCAGAGCGGCGGACACGCAGGCGAAGGGGATGGCGGGCAGGACGTAGCGGTGGTCGAAGTCGAGGGCCGCCACCGGGGCCAGGAGCAGGAACGCCGCGACCGCCCAGGGCAGCAGGGCGGCGCGCCGGCGTCCGGCCGAGCCCAGGCCGCCGGCCAGGAGCAGCACGCCGAAGACCGTGCCGTGCAGGAACCAGGGGTAGGGGTAGGCGGCCAGGATCGAGGCGTACGGCTCGACGGAGCTCATGCCGCGGATGCCGGGGTCGTACTCCGAGCGCACCTTCGCGACGAGGGCGTGCTGCTCGGGCAGCGGCCAGGAGCCGCGCGGGAAGGTGGTGGACGGGTTCATCCGCCGGGGGTGGGGCACCGGCGACCAGGTGAAGGCGAGGGAGGTGTCGCGGGCCACCTCGCGCAGGTAGTCCAGCGGCTGGGCGGCGATGGCGCGCAGGGCGAAGGACCTGGCCAGGTCGTTGTGGGCGAACCGGTCGCCCGGAAGCCGGTTGAGCGAGGCGCCGGGGGCCCAGACGTACTCCGAGGCGGCGTCGGCGACGGTGCCGTTCGGGCAGAGCGGCGCCTCGGCGGGCGGCGGCTTGATGATCGAGCAGTCGGCGAAGGTCATGGTCCTGGCCCACAGGGCGACGCCGTCGGAGCCGCTGAGGGCGAAACGGCCGTGGTGCTGGGCGTACCAGCCGGCGTAGGCCGCCAGCGGCAGGGCGCCGGCCAGCACCAGCGCGGCCAACCGCCGCCAGGGCGCGCGGCGCAGCAGCAGCCAGCCGGCCGCCAGGGCGAGCAGCGGCACGGCGGCGGTCCTGGTCAGCCCGGCCAGCGCGAGCAGCAGCCCCGCCACCGCCGCGGCCCGCGCCGACGGCACCCCGGGCCAGACGCCCCGCGGCGCGCCGGAGGGGGCCCGGCGCCACATCAGGACCACCAGCGCGGCGGTGATCAGGAAGATGACCTGGAGGTCCGACAGCACGGCGTGCTCCAGCCGGACGAAGGACGGGTCGAACAGCACCGGCACGGTCGCCAGGGCGGCCCCCCAGCCGGGCAGCGAACGGCGCCGCAGCAACGCGTAGATCATCACGCCGATCCCCAGCCCCATGGCGTGCTGCACCCCGGCGATCAGTTCCACGCTGTGGAAGGGCCGCAGGGCCCACAGGAACCAGGAGTACCCGGCGGGGTGGAAGGCCGCCTGGGGCTGCATGTGCACGGCGGTGTCCAGGTACGTGAAGGAGTCGTACCAGTAGAGCTGCGCCGTGTCGTACCCGAGCATGACCAGCACGCGCAGTGCGGCGGCCGACGCCAGCACGCAGGCGAACAACCTGTGGCCGCGCGGGCGGCGCGCGGCGGGCGCGGGCGGGCGCGTCCCGGCCAGGGTGGCTGCCATGACCTTCTCCCCCGTGGCCGACCGGGTCGGTCCCGGTCGTAAGGGAGGCAGTCCAGCGGGACGCCGATAACCTGAGCGTCACCGAAAGTGGTTACGCCCGCGTTATGCGGTCTGGTCCAGACTTGCGGCGTTTATGATCTTCTTGGGGGCTACCAGTGCGGGTTTTGATCGCCGAGGACGAGCGCATGCTCGCCGACTCGATCGCCGAGGGGTTGCGGGGCGAGGCGCTCGCCGTCGACGTCGCCTATGACGGGGAGGCGGCGCTGGAACGGCTCGGCGTGCACGACTACGACGTGCTGATCCTGGACAGGGACCTGCCGGGGGTGCACGGCGACGAGGTGTGCCGGACGGTGGTGGAGCAGGATCGGCTGGTCAGGGTGCTGATGCTGACCGCGTCCGGCGACGTGCGCGCGCGGGTGTCGGGGTTGTCGCTGGGGGCCGACGACTACCTGACCAAGCCGTTCGCGTTCGAGGAGCTGGTGGCGCGGGTGCACGCGCTCGGGCGGCGCGCCCGCCGGGCCGACCCGCCGATGCTGGAGCGGGCGGGCGTGCGGCTGGACTGGGCGCACCGGCAGGTGTTCCGCGACGGCGTGTACGTGCCGCTGGCCCGCAAGGAGTTCGGCGTGCTGGCCGAGCTGCTGCGCGCCCAGGGCGCGGTGGTCTCGGCCGAGGACCTGCTGGAGAAGGTCTGGGACGAGCACATCGACCCGTTCACCAACACCGTGCGGACCACGATGATGAAGCTGCGCAAGAAGCTCGGCGAGCCGCAGGTGATCGAGACCCTCCCCGGATCGGGGTACCGCATCCCATGACCGTACGCATGCGCTTCGCCCTGGCCTGCGCCGGGGTGTTCTTCTTCCTCGGCGCCCTGACGGTGACCGGGGTGTACTTCGTCGTCCGGTCGCAGCTGGAGTACCGGGCGGACCTGATCAGGCCCGACTTCCCCCGGCAGTACTCCTACGGCGACTCCTACGAGGTCGCCTACCGCAACGCGATGCGGGCGCGCGCGGCCTACCAGCGCGAGACGCTGAGCGGGGTGCGCACCCTGGGCGGGCTCATCGTGCTGGCCGCCACGGCCGGGGCGTTCGGGGTCGGCTGGCGGGCGGCGGGCTGGGTGCTGCGGCCGGTCAAGACGGTGACCGAGACCGCCCGCCGGGTCGCCCAGAGCCACGACCTGACCGAGCGCATCGGGTACGAGGGCCCGCGCGACGAGGTCAAGGAGCTCACCGAGATCTACGACACCATGCTCGGCCGGCTGGCCCGCTCGTTCGACGGGCAGCGCCGCTTCGTCGCCAACGCCTCGCACGAGCTGCGCACCCCGCTGACGATCAACCGCACCCTGGTGGACGTCGCGGTGCGCCGCCCCGACGCCACCGACGACGTCAAGCGGCTGGGCGAGTCGCTGCTGCTGGTCAACGCCCGGCACGAACGCCTCATCGACGGCCTGCTGGCCCTGGCCGAGGGCGAGCAGGCGGTGCTGGACCGGCGGCCCTTCGACCTGACCGACGTCGCCGAGCACGTGCTCGACCAGGCCGGCGAGGAGGCGGCCGAGCGGGAGGTGACGATCCACCAGCTGCTGGACTCGGCGCCGACGACGGGCGAGGCGGTGCTGGTCGAGCGGCTGGTGCAGAACCTGGTGGAGAACGCGATCCGGCACAACCAGCCCAAGGGCGAGGTGTGGGTGACGACGCGGCGGCGGGCCGAGCAGGTCGAGCTGGTGGTGGCCAACACCGGGCTGCACGTCCCGCCGTACGAGATCGAGACGATCTTCCAGCCGTTCCGGCGGCTGCACGGCGACCGGCTGCGCTCGGAGCGGGGCAGCGGGCTGGGCCTGTCGATCGTGCGGGTCATCGCCGAGGCCCACGAGGGCACGGTGACCGCCAGGCCGCGCGACGAGGGCGGCCTGACGATCACCGTGGAGCTGCCGGTGGATCAATCCGTGCCCTGACCGTGATCGCGCCGCCGGTGGATCAGTCGGCGCCCTGGCGGATCTGCCAGAGTTCCTCCTCCGGCACGCCCGCCTTGACCAGTTGCTCCCAGCTCGCGACGCGCTCGGTCGGGTCGGCCAGCACCAGGCCCAGCAGCGGGCGCAGCTGGGCGTGGTCGGCGCCGTCCGCGCGCCACAACGCGCCCAGCGCCCGGTGCACCGCCGGGGACCGCACGGCCGCCGTCTCCACCAGCTCCCGCAGGACGGCCACCCGGTCGTGGAAGCGCAGCGCGCGCCCCTCCCCCACGGCCAGCATCAGCAGGTCGAGCAGCCTGCGGTGGCGGGGCGCGTGACCGGTGGCGGCGGCGACGATCACGTCGCCCATGGCGGTGCCCTCGGCGCCGCCGAGGATCACCTCCTCCTGGCCCCGCCCGGCGACGCGGTGCGCCGACAGGGCGTTGACCAGGCCCGTCCACCCCTCGTGCCCGAGCTGGCCCTTCCACAGGTGGCTGAAGGACGCCCAGCGGCCCAGCGGGTCGGGCCCGCCCAGGAGGTGCGAGACGGGCACGGGCTCCGGCGAGGCGGCCACGATGAGCAGCGCCAGGTTGGCCGAGTAGGCGGCCAGGCGGCGGGTGAGGGGATGGCGTACCGGCTCGAAGCCGGTGAAGCAGCGGCGGCGGCGCTCGTACAGGGACCGGCGCAGCAGCCCGGCCAGGTGGGTCACGCACCGGGCGCGTACGGCCGCCGGCACCTCGTCCAGCAGCTCCAGGATGAACCCGACCGTCGGCCCGCGCTCGGCCAGGCAGGAGAAGGACGTGACCGCGTACAGCAGGTCGTCGTCCACGCTCTGGGCCAGGGCCAGCGGCTCGTCCCCGGCCAGGCGGCGGCGCCGGTCGAGGTCGCGCAGCGCGTACACGGTCAGCCAGGCGGTCAGGAACTCGCCGAAGGTGGAGTGGAGGAAGGAGTGGCCGTCGCGGCGGATGAAGAAGAAGCGCTCGGTGGCCCGGCGGGCCCAGTCGACGGGCGGGCGCGGCTCGTCGGGCTCGTCGGGCTCGTCCTGGCCGCCTTCGCACAGGGCGGGCAGGTCGCGGGCGAGGTCCTCCTCGGTGATGACCTGACGGCCGCGGGCGAGCATGGACAGGGCGACCGTGCCGAGCAGGACGAGCTCGCTGTCGATCGCCACCCGCTGCGGGGTGGCCGTCTCGCGTTCGGTGAAGTCGCGCAGCAGCACCTCGTACAGGCGGGCGCGGCCGATCGGGCGGTGCTCGCGCTGCAGGGCGTTGCCGCCGGCGTCGTAGAGCGCGAGCAGCAGCAGGAGCAGCGGCTGCCGGGCCATCTCGCCCTGGGCCAGCGCGGTCGCCGCGGGCAGCGGCTTCAGGTCGCGCCGGGCCAGCAGGGCGCGGTTGGCCTGGTCCCAGATGTCGAGCCACTGGCGCACCTGGTCGTCCTCGAACGGCTGGAGCTGCAGCGCCAGCAGCCCGTCGGGGAACCTGATGCGGTCGGCCACCACGGTCCGGCTGGTCACGATCACCACGACGGGCCGCCCCAGCGCGGCCTCGCGGCGCTGGAACTCCTGGAGGTGCCCGAGGTAGTCGTAGCGGTTGACGCCGCCCTGCAGCAGCTCGTCGAAGCCGTCGAGCAGGATCACCGGCAGCGCGCCGTCGCCCGCGGCGACCAGGTCGGCGTAGGCGACCTCCTCCTCCAGCACGGCGGCGACGGCCTGCTCGATCTGCTCGGCGACCGGCGCGCGCGGCGAGACGCGCGGCAGCTCCACCCTGATCGGCAGGAACTCCGACCTGGCCAGCCGGGCGCCGAGCACCTCGGTCAGCTTGGACTTGCCCGCGCCGGGCTCGCCGAGCACCAGCAGCGGCGCCTGGGTGGCGCGCAGCGAGGTGAGGTGGCCGACGAGGAACGCCTCGGCGTCGGGCAGCAGGCGCTGGTCCCGCCACCAGCCCACGGAGGAGGGATCGGACTCGCGGGTCAGCTCGGCGACCCGGCAGCGCGGGCTGAGGTAGCCCTCGCCGAGCAGCGGGAGCGAGACGTCCTCGGGCAGCTTGCCGGCGGCCAGCAGGGGACGGTCGAGCGCGTTCGCGGCCATCCTGGCCCGGTGGATCATGGGACGGTCGCCGACCCGCGGCGGGGCCAGCTCGGCCAGCAGCCAGGCCACCCGGGACAGACCGGTGCCCGGCGTCTGGCGGTCGGTGACCAGGCTGCGCACGCCGAACTCGTGGCTGTCCAGGGACAGCGAGCGGAAGTCCTCGTCGTAGATGCGCAGGGCGCGCGCGGGCGGGCCCTCGGCCAGCATCCGGGGTAACAGGAGCTGGTCGTCGACCGGCAGCTCGTCCCACACGCTGAGGCCGCCGACGAACCCGGCCATCGCCTCCGACATGCGCAGGTGGGCGCGTTCGACGGCCTGGCGGGTCTCGGCGAAGGGCACGTGCGGCTCGGGGGTGGGCAGGCGTTCCATGAGGAGACCGGCCACCAGGCGGGCGAAGCGCTCGGGGGTGGGCACGCCGTGGGAGATCTTGTCGGCCCGGTCGAGCTGCTCCAGGGTGAAGGGCAGCTTGGCCTCCCCCAGCGCCTCGAACCAGGCCGAGACGACGATCACGGCGTGCGCGGCGGCCAGGCGCTGGGTGCGGGTGTAACGGTCCACGCCCCCCTTCAGCTCGGGCATCCTGCGGATGACCTCCTCGCCGTAGCGCACGACGTCGGAACGCAGGTCGGCCAGGCCCATGGTGAGCAGCCCGCCCCCGGCCAGCGCCCACCCCGTGCGGGCGGCGGCCGCGGCGAAGCCGACCACCTTGACGAGCCTGCCCTCCTTGCAGCCGAGCACCCTCAGGGCGTCGGCGTAACTCGGGGTCTCGATCATCAGCCGCCTCTCCGGGACCGGGAGGTCCCATCATGCGCCGGGAGGCGCCCCCGGCGCTGCCCGGACGCCCGCTCCGCTATGGGCCGTTCACCGCGTCGGCGATCTCCGGCAGCACGCCGGGGTCCTCGATGGTGGACGGCGTGGCGTACGGCCTGCCGTCGGCGATGTCGCGCATCGTGGCGCGCAGGATCTTGCCCGAGCGCGTCTTGGGCAGCCGGGCGACCACCACCGCCCTGCGGAAGGCGGCGACCGGCCCGACACGCTCGCGCACCAGGGTGGTCAGCTCGCGCTCGACGTCGGCCGGGTCACGGTCCGCGCCGGACTTGAGCACCACGAACCCGACCGGGAGCTGCCCCTTCAGCGCGTCGGCCACCCCGATCACGGCGCACTCGGCGACGTCGGGATGGGCGGCGATCACCTCCTCCATCGCGCCCGTGGACAGCCGGTGGCCGGCCACGTTGATCACGTCGTCGATGCGGCCCATGACGTAGAGGTAGCCGTCGGCGTCGATGTGGCCGCCGTCGCCGGTCAGGTAGTGGCCGGGGTAGCGGGACAGGTAGGAGGCCGTGAAGCGTTCCTCGTCGCGGTAGAGGGTGGGCAGGCAGCCGGGCGGCAGCGGCAGCCGGACGGTGACCGCGCCCTCCACGCCGGGCGGGCACTCGCGGCCCTCGGCGTCGAGGACGCGCACGTCGTAGCCGGGGACGGGTTTCGTCGGCGAGCCCGGCTTGATCGGCAGGGTCTCGATGCCGACGCAGTTGGCCGCGACGGGCCAGCCGGTCTCGGTCTGCCACCAGTGGTCGATGACCGGGACGCCGAGCAGGTCGCCGGCCCAGTGGTAGGTGTCGGGGTCGAGGCGCTCACCGGCGAGGAAGAGGTGCCGCAGCCCGGACAGGTCCCATTTTTTCGCGAAATTGCCGGCCGGATCTTCCTTCTTGATGGCCCTGATCGCGGTGGGCGCGGTGAACAGCGTGCGCACTCCGTGCTGGGCGGTCACCCGCCAGAACGCGCCGGGGTCGGGGGTGCCGACGGGCTTGCCCTCGTACAGGACGGTCGTGCAGCCGGTCAGCAGCGGCGCGTAGACGATGTAGGAGTGGCCGACGACCCAGCCGACGTCGGAGGCCGCCCAGAAGACCTCGCCGGGGGCGGCGCCGTAGACGTTGGTCATGCTCCAGCGCAGCGCGACCGCGTGGCCGCCGTTGTCGCGCACCACGCCCTTGGGCAGGCCGGTGGTGCCGGAGGTGTAGAGCACGTAGAGCGGGTCGGTGGCGGCCACGGCCACGCATCCGGCGGGCTCGGCGGCGCGCACGGACTCGTGCCAGTCGAGGTCGCGGCCCGGCCTCAGCTCCGCAGGGCCCTGCGGGCGCTGCAGGATCACGCAGTGGGCGGGCCGGTGGGCGGCCTGGTCGAGGGCGGCGTCGAGCAGCGGCTTGTAGGCCACGACGCGGGCCGGCTCGATGCCGCAGGAGGCCGAGAGCACGACCTTGGGCTCGGCGTGCTCGATGCGCAGGGCCAGCTCACTGGCCGCGAAGCCGCCGAACACCACCGAGTGCACCGCGCCGAGCCGCGCGCAGGCCAGCATCGCGACGACCGCCTCGGGCACCATCGGCATGTAGATCACGACGGTGTCGCCGGCCGTCACGCCGAGCGCCTTCAGCATGCCCGCCGTCCGCGCCACCTCGTCGAGCAGCTCGGCGTAGGTGATCGTGCGGATGGTGCCGGTGACCGGGCTGTCGTAGATCAGCGCCGCCTGGCCGCCGCGGCCGGCCGCGACGTGCCGGTCGAGCGCGTTGTGGCAGGTGTTGAGCCGTCCGTCGGGGAACCACCTGTTCCCGTCGCTGACCACGGCGGGCGCGACGTCCCAGTCGATGTCGCGCGCCGCCTGCGCCCAGAACTCCTCCGGGCGCTGGATGCTCCGCCGGTAAGCCTCGTCATAGCCGCCCACTTTTCGATCAGACCAGCCGTCGGCCCCCGAACGCAAGCCCCGTGGGAGGGTGTCCGGATGAATGACGATCTCATCCTGTCCGTCGTGACGGGCTCGCGGGCGTACGGGCTGGAGACCGCGGCGTCCGACACCGACCGGCGCGGCGTGTTCGTGGCCCCCACCGCGGACTTCTGGCGGCTGTCCAAACCGCCCACGCACCGCGACGGGCCGCTGCCCGAGCAGTTCTCGTGGGAGGTGGAGCGCTTCTGCGTGCTGGCGCTGGAGGCCAACCCGACGGTGCTGGAATGCCTGTGGTCGCCGATCGTCGAGCTGGCGACCCCGGCCGGGCGGCGGCTGCGCGAGCTGCGCGGGGCGTTCGTGTCGCGGCGGGCGCGGCAGACGTTCGCCGGGTACGCCGTTGACCAGTTCCGGCGTCTCGACCCGGCGGCGCCCAGGTGGAAGCAGGCCATGCACATGCTGCGGCTGCTGCTCAGCGGCCTGCACCTGATGCGGCACGGCGAGCCGCTGGTCGACGTCGGGGCGCACCGCGAACGGCTGCTGGCGGTCAGGCGCGGCGAGGTCCCGTGGGCCGAGGTGGACGCCTGGCGGGCCGAGCTGGCGGCGGAGCTGGCCGCCGCGCCCTGCGTCCTGCCGGAGCGGCCGGACCGCGAACGTGTGGAGGACTTCCTGGTGGGCGTGCGGAAGGAGCACCTGTGAACGCGCCGCCGTCCGGGCTGCCGTTCAGGCTGCCGTCCTGGCTGCCCGAGATCCCCGGCGAGCAGCCGTACCCGGTGGCGTTCGCCACGGTGAGCGGCGCCCACCTGTACGGCTTCCCGTCCGTGGACTCCGACGTGGACCTGCGTGGCGTGCACGTGCTGCCGGTCGAGGAGGTGGCCGGGCTGCGCACCGGGCCGCAGACGCTCGACCGGACGTGGACGCGCGAGGGCGTCGAGGTGGACCTGGTCACGCACGACCTGGTCAAGTTCTGCCGCCTGCTGCTCGGCCGCAACGGTTACGTGCTCGAACAGCTCCTGTCGCCGCTGGTGGTGACCTCCTCGCCGGTGCACGAGGAGCTGACGGCGCTGGCGGCCGGATGCGTGACGCGGCACCACGCCCACCACTACCTGGGGTTCGCCCGTACGCAGTGGCGGTTGTTCGGGCGTACGGGCGAGCTGAAGCCGCTGCTGTACACCTTCCGCGTGCTGGCGACGGGCACCCACCTCATGCGCACCGGGGAGCTGGAGGCCGACCTGACCCGGCTGCTGTCCTACGGGCCGGCGTACCTGCCGGAGCTGGTGGCGGCCAAGCGGGAGGCCGAGCACGGCGCGGCGCCGCCGGTGGCGGGCGTGGCCGAGGACGTGGCGCGGATGACGGCCGCGCTGGAGGCGGCGCGCGAGGGCTCTGCGCTGCCCGAACGGACCACCGCGGACGACGCCCTGCACGACCTGGCCGTGCGGGCCCGCCTGGCGTCCCGTCCCTGACCGGGTGCGGCCGGTCAGGGAGGGGACAGGGGCTCAGGCGGCGCCGGGGTCGGCCGACAGGACCAGCCGGACCGAGACGTTCTCGTACCCGGCGCGTTCGAACGCCCGCGCCATCGGGACGTTGCCCGCGTCGGTGTCGGCCATGATCCCCGGCACGCCGCGCTCGGCGTGGAAGCGGGTGATCTCGCCGAGCAGCTCGTCGACGTAGCCGCGGCCCCGGTGCGCGGGCACCACGCCGAGGTAGCCGACGACAGGCCCGGCGTCGTTGGCGGAAGGCAGCGCGACGCCGACCAGGTCGCCGGCCTTGTCGTAGGCCAGCCGCCACCAGGACCGCTCGCCCCGCATCGAGCGGTTGTCGCGGACGTCCTCGCGGGCCTGTTCCACGGGGTCCATGGTCATCAGGGCCTGGCGGGTGTGGAAGTCGAGGGTGCCCTCGGCGACCTGGCGGAAGGCGTCCACGAACACCTCGTCGTCGTCATCGCCGCGGAAGACCAGCCGGTCGGACGGCTCGGGCACCGGCGAGCCGGGCGTCCAGGCGTAGCGCAGGCGTTCCAGCTCCTCGGTCAGCCCGGCGCGGCCGGCGGCCTCCCAGCGCCAGGCGATGGCCGCCGACGCCTTCGGGTCCTCGCGCCAGCCGTTGGAGACGAAGACGTGGTACTCCGGCGTCCGGCCGAACGCGGCGTGCGCGTGGCGCAGCAGCTCGGCGGCCAGCCCCACACGGTCCTCGACGGAGGGGTGGACGTAGACGCAGTCGAGGGCGAGCGGTCGCTCCTCGTCGGCGAAGCCCCACCAGACGGCGCGGGCCAGGATCTCGCCGTTCTCCTCGGCGAGCCAGATCCGGTCGTAGCGGTAGTTGCGGCTCTCCAGGAAGGAGAGCAGCCGGTCGGGATGGGCCCAGCTGATGGATTCGTCGACGACGCAGCCGAGCAGGCGGTCGAGGTCAGCCTCGGCCGCGGGACGGAAAAGCACAGTTCCTCCGAGAAATGAAAATCACACTTACACTGCCAAACATCTCAGTGCCTCCCTTCTCCCGACATTTCGCAGCACTCTAGTCCAAGCCGCCGCGGCCCGCCCGCCGTTTTCCCCGACGTGATCTTCCCCTCGTGGCCGGAGGACGCCGTGAGTACGCTGGACCGCGTCCAGTTTCCGGCGTTTCCCGATCCGGTGGGACGATTCCGCTCCGGCCGACGATGAGGACAGGATGGGCTCCGTGAGGTCCTACGACGACGACACGCTGCCGCTGCAACCGCCGATCCGGCTCCCCGACGCCGCCACCCTGGCCTCCGCGGTCCGCGCCGCGCCGCTCGCGGGCGAGCTGAAGGCGCTGCTCGACCCGCCCGACGACCCGCAGCCTCAGCATGGCGACGCGCAGGGGAACGAGCAGCGGAACGAGGAGGGGCACGAGCGCGCCGGCGACGCGCGGGTGCTGGAGGCGTGGGCGCGGGTGTGCCGGACGCGGCTGGCCGCCGACGAGCGGCTGCTGCTGGAGCTCATCCGCATGTTCCTGTCCAGGGAGCCGGTCGCCGGGCGGGTGCCTCAGGCGCTGACCGATCTGGGGCTGGTGCGGCAGGCGGAGCCGTACACGCTGAGCTGGCTCGGGCTGTGGGTGGCGCGGCTGATCATCGCCGAGACCGCCGGTCAGGAGATCCCCGTCATGGGGACGCTGGCCGGCGCCGACGCCGCCACGCTGCTGCACGGCCTGCGCTCCTACCCCGAGGCCGAGCGGAGCGAGGAGCTGGCGGGCTGGCTGGCCGGCCGCGACCGCGAGCGGGCCGCCGCCGAGATCGCCGGGGCGCTGGCCGGTGTGAGCCCGCTGAGCCGGGCGGTCGGCGTGGAGCTGCTGGAGTCGGGGCTCGGCGAGGAGGGCCGCCGGGCGCTGCGCGGGCTGCTGGAGGAGCCCAGGCTGGGCGCGGTGGTCGCGGCCAGGACGGGCCGCGAGGAACGGCCGCCCACCCCCGACGAGATCGCCTGGGTGCTGGTGGACATGGCGGCGGCGCTGCTGGAGTTCGGCGGCGGCGAGGCGGGCGAGGTGATCGACTCGATCGCCATGGGGATGGACGCGGAGGAGCAGGCGGGCACGATCGCGATCCTCGCCTTCGGCGACCACCCGTGGACGGGACGGGTGCTGCGGGTCGTCATCGACCACCACCCGGACGAGCGCGTCACGGCCGCGGCCCGCAAGGCCCTGCGCCGCCTGCGCGGCCTCGCCGACATCCGCACCTGACGGGACGCGACTGCGGGGACACGACTGCGGGGACACGACTGCGGGACAGGGCTCCGAGGGGACGCGGGCGCGGCGGACGGGGCCGGTAGAGTCGGCTCGATGACGAAGCATACGATCTCGCCGCAGAGCGGCATCCTGGGCGACGGCTTCGGCTGCGACTGCGGCGCGGTGCTGGCCGGGCGGATGGCGGCCGAGCTGCACGCCGCCGAGAACGGCCGGTGCTCGGCCTGTCTCGGCTCGGCGGTGGAGCAGCTGGCCCCCGGCCTGACGCGGGGGTGCACGGTCTGCGCGGCGACCGGCGGCCGCAAGGAGCAGATCACCTGGCAGCTCGCCCGCACCGAGGCCGAGGAGCTGATCACGATGACCGTGGTGCGCGGCATCGTGGCGGGGCTCGACGGGCCGTTCCACCTGTCGGAGATCGCCGACACGGTGCGGGCCGGGTTCGGGCTGCCCGCCGGGCGGCTGCCGGTGGGGCCGCGGGTGCGCGACCTGCTGCTCCAGCTCCAGGCGGCGGGCGAGATCGCCATGTTGTCGGCCCCCGACGAGCTCCTGGGCACCGACCAGGTGCTCTACCGCGACCCCCAGTGGCAGCGCACCCGCACCCTCGGCCTCTGAACCACGCCACCCGCCCTACGGATCAGGAGCGGCCCGTCGCCCGCCCGGCGGGTCAGGGGCGGCCCGTCGCCCGCCCGGCGGGTCAGGGGCGGCCCGTCGCCCGCCCGGCGGGTCAGGGGCGGCAGAGGATCTCGCCGTGCAGGACGGAGAGCCAGGCGTCGTCGTCGGCGGCCCATTCCAGCCAGCCGGCGGCCATGCGCCCCAGGTCGGACTCGGTGGCCGCGCCCGTGGCGAGCGCCTGCCCGGCCAGGGCCGACCGCCGGACGCGGTCGGCCCACATGCCGCCCCACCACGCGCGGTCCTCGGGGGTGGCGAAGCACCAGGTGGAGGAGGTGGCGGTGACCTCCTGGAAGCCGGCGGCGCGGGCCCAGGACAGCAGGCGCCGCCCGGCGTCCGGCTCGCCGCCGTTCTCGCGGGCGAGGCGCTGGTAGAGGGCCATCCAGTCGTCCAGCGCGGGCAGGCGCGGGTACCAGGCGAAGGCCGAGTAGTCGCTGTCCCTGGCCGCGACGTACCCGCCGGGCTTGGTCACCCGGCGCATCTCACGCAGCGCCCGCACCGGGTCGCCCACGTGCTGGAGCACCTGGTGGGCGTGGACCACGCAGAAGGTGTCGTCGGGGAAGCCGAGGGCGTGCGCGTCGGCGACGGCGAAGTCCACGTTGCCCAGGCCGCGCGCGCCGATCTCGGCCCTGGCCAGTGCCAGGGCGTCCGCGGTCACCTCCGACGCCGTCACGTGGCCGACCAGCGCGGCCAGGTCCGCGGTGATCGTGCCGGGCCCGCTGCCCACGTCGAGGAGCTTCATCGCGGGCCGCAGGTGCGGCAGCAGGTACGCGGCCGAGTTCTCCGCGGTGCGCCACCGGTGCGAGCGCAGGACGGACTCGTGGTGCCCATGGGTGTAGACGGCGTCCATCGAAAGACTCCTTCACGACGATGTGTGCTCCGACCCTAACGCCAGTCTCACCTTTCGAGAGGAACTGTCTTTCTATATGAGACGGCCTCGGTCGTCCGGCGCCGCTCGTAGACTGGTCGCGGCAATGTCCCGGCAAAAGGAAGGCGTGGTCGTGGGAGAGGTCCGGCCGATCGTGCACGTGGGCGATCCGGTGCTGCACAATCCGTGCGAGCCGGTCACCCGGTTCGACGGCGAGCTGGCGGCGCTGGTCGACGACATGTTCGCGAGCATGTACGCGGCCGAGGGCGTGGGCCTGGCCGCCAACCAGATCGGCGTGCCGCTGCGCGTGTTCGTCTACGACTGCCCCGACGCCGAGGGCGTCGCCCACAAGGGCGTCGTCGTCAACCCGGCCCTGGAGCTGCCGGGCCTCGGCGAGCGCCGCCTCGACCCCGACGACGAGGGCTGCCTGTCGGTCCCCGGCCAGTTCGCCCCGCTCCCCCGGCCCGACCACGCCACCGTCCACGGTTTCGACGCCGAGGGGCGGCCGGTCACGGTCGCGGGCACCGGCCTGCTGGCCCGCTGCCTCCAGCACGAGACCGACCACCTCGACGGCTACCTGTACATCGACCGCCTGCCGACCAAACGCCGCAAGCAGGTGTTGGCAGCTTACGAGCAGACCAAGGCCACTAAAGAGGACATTTCTCCGCTATAGTGGAGGAATGCAAGGTGAAGGCGTACTGTCCAGCGGGCTGTCCCTGGCCGAGCTGGGCGGGCGCATCCGCGCCGAGCGGCGCGGGCGCGGGTTGTCCGTCGAGCGCCTGGCCGAGCTGAGCGGCATCAGCAGGAGCATGGTCTCCGACGTCGAGCGCGGCGCCAAGTCGCCGACCGTGCTGGTGCTCGACCGCCTGGCCACGGCCCTCGGCACGTCGATCTCCCGGCTCCTCGACGAACCGGCCCGCGAGGACGTGCGCGTGCTGCGGCACGACCGGCAGCGGGTGCTGCGCGACCCGTCGGGCTGGGAACGGCGGGTGTTGTCGCCGGTGCTGGCCGACGTGGAGTTCGAGTTCATGCGGACCACGATCGGCCCCGGCGTGGACGCGGGCGAGTTCGCCCCGCACGCCCGGGGCTCGCGCGAGTACCTGGCCGTCGAGCGCGGCACGCTGCGCCTGACGATCGACGACCGGCCGTACGAGCTGGCGGCCGGCGACTCGGCCGCCTACCCCGGCGACCACCGCCACGCCTTCGCCAACGACGGGACCGCCGACTGCGTCTTCTACCTGGCCATGGAGCTGGGCGGCGGCGGCCATCACGAGACCTGGAGGGAAGCCCCGCATGGATGAGCTGCGCCGCGCCGGCGTCAGGGCGGCCGAGATCGCGGCCGCCCATCTGGAGGGCGTCCCGGCCGGACCCGTCTGGCGGCCGGTGCCCGACGCCGAGCGCGCCTGGCTGGGCGAGCTGCCGCTGCCCGACGCCGGGCGTCCCCTCGACGCGCTGCTCGACGACGTGGGCGCCCATGTGCTGCCGTACCCGATGGGCAACGGGCACCCGCGCTTCTTCGGCTGGGTGAACTCGCCGCCCTCCCCCGCGGGCGTGCTCGTCGAGCCGCTGGCCGCCGCGCTCAACCCGAGCTGCGCGGGTGGCGACCACGCGGGCCCGCTGCTGGAGCGTACGGTGGTGCGCTGGCTGGCCGAGCTGGTCGGCTTCCCCCACCCGCCCGGCGGCGGCCTGCTGACCAGCGGCGCGTCGATGGCCACGATCGTCTGCCTGGCCACCGCCCGGCAGCACGCCGCGCTCGCCGACGGCTGGGACGCCCGCGAGGAGGGCCTGCACGGCCGCCCGCCCATGGTCCTGTACGTCACCGAGGAGGGCCACAGCTGCCTGCACAAGGCGGCCCAGCTGCTCGGCCTCGGCGCCCGGCACGTCCGGAAGGTGCCGGTGGACGCCTCCTTCCGCATGGACGTCGGCGCGCTGCGCACGATGATCGCCGACGACCTGGCGGCGGGCCTGCGGCCGTTCTGCGTGGCGGGCAGCGCGGGCACCGTCAATTCCGGCGCGGTCGATCCGCTCGACGCCATCGCCGACGTGGCCGCCGAGCACGGGCTCTGGTTCCACGTGGACGGCGCCTACGGCGCCCTCGGCGTGCTCGACGCGCGCTCGGCGCCCGCCTACGCGGGGCTGGACCGGGCCGACTCGCTGGCCCTCGACCCGCACAAGTGGCTCGGCGTCCCGGTCGGCTGCGGCTGCGCGCTGCTGCGCGACCCGGCCGCCGCGCGGGCCGCCTTCAGCCTGGTGCCGTCGTACCTGGTCGACGACAACGCCGGCGACCTGGGCTGGTTCGCCGAGTACGGGCCCGAGCAGACCCGCCCGTTCCGGGCGCTGAAGACCTGGGCGACGCTGTCGTACCTGGGCAGGGAGGGCGTCACGCGCCTGGTCGAGCACACCGGCGGCCTGGCGCGCACGCTGGCCGCCATGGTCGAGCAGGCCGCGGACTTCGAGCTGCTCGCGCCGGTCGCCAGCTCCATCACGGCCTTCCGCCACACGCCCGCGACCGGCGGATACGGCGGATCCGGCGGGCTCGACGCGCTCAACCGGGCCCTGCCGGGCGCGGTCCAGGCGCGCGGCAACGCCTTCCTCACCGGCACCCGCCTCGGCGGCCGGGACGCGCTGCGGGCCTGCTTCCTGCATCCCGACACCACCGAGGACGACCTGGCGATCCTGCTGGAGGAGATCCGCCTGGCGGCGAAGACGCTCTGAGACCCGGTAAAGGGGTTCTCCACGGACGTACCGGACACGCATGGCCGGACGCCGGGATCCGACAAAGCCCTGTGAGCTCTCCCCCGGCCCGGGTAGTAAGCGGCCGGGACGTGAGCAATCAGGAGGATCCCATGGCAGAGACCGTGGCAGACGTGATGACTTCCCACCCGGCGACGGTCGAGTGCGACCAGCCGGTGTCGGCAGCCGCGGCGCTCATGCGCGACAACGACGCGGGCGCGGTGATCGTCAACGAGAACGGGCGCATGAAGGGCATCGTCACCGACCGGGACATCACGATCCGCGTGGTGGCCGACGAGCGGGGGCCGGAGACGCCGGTCAGGGAGGCGTGCAGCCCGTCGGTCGAGGCGGTCGGGCCGGACACCAGCATCGACCAGGCCGTGCAGATCATGCGCTCGCACGCCGTGCGCCGCCTTCCGGTCGTCGAGGACGGCCGTCCCGTCGGCATCGTGAGCCTGGGCGACCTGGCGGTGGAGCGCGACCCGGACTCCGCGCTCGCCGACATCTCGGCCGCGGAGGGCAACCGCTAACGTGGCGGTGTGATCACAGTCGAGGACGTCCGGCGCTTCGCGCGCACCCTTCCGCGCTCGTCCGAGCACCTGATCCGGGACCGGGTCAAGTTCCGCGTGGGAAAGATCGTCTACGTGGCGTTCTCACGGGACGAGACGCTGATGGGCTTCGGGTTCCCGAAGGAGGAACGCGAGGCCCTGGTGGCGGCCGAGCCGGCCAAGTTCCTCATGCCCGGCGAGTCCGATCTGCGCTTCAACTGGGTGGTTGCCCGCATGGACGCCCTCGACGCGGCGGAGATGCGCGAGCTGGTGCTGGAGGCGTGGCGCATGTGCGTCCCGAAGAAGGTCCGCCTGGAACAGCAGCTCCGGACCGGCCCCTGAGCCGTTCCGCCGCACTTACGACACCGAGCGATAAAGGGCCGAGGTCAGGTCGGTGACGCGCTTGACCGAGCCGCTCCACGCGCTGCCCGCCGGGTGGGCGGTGAGCACCGCCATGACCAGGCGGTCGCCGGTGCCGGCCAGGCCCGTCGTGTGCAGCACGGGCCGCCCGTAGTCCGGCACGCCAGAGCCGGTCGCGCGCTGCGCGATCCACGAGACGGGCGCGGCCAGGGCCTTGGGGTCGCACTTGCCGGGCGGCGTCGTGCCGAACCCCGACCAGCCCTGCTTGACCGCCCAGGGCCTCGGCACCGCGCGCGGGATGCCGAAGGTCTGGTCGAAGCCGTCGGTGCCGCACGGCGTGGAGGCGCGCAGGTGGCCGAGGATGAGGTCGCGCACCCGGGCGTCGGCGGTGTCGAGCAGGTAGCGGTAGGTCCGGACGACGTCGTACGCGCTGAGCGAGGTGTAGCCCCAGAAGCCCGGCTTGGAGGCGGGCGGCGGGGTGGTGTCGGACAGGCCGAGCCGGCGGGCGGTCCGGACGATGATCTGCCCCTTGCCGTCACGGTCCCAGAACGCCGAGGCGGCGTCGTCGTCGCTGGAGCGCAGCATGATCTTCAGCAGCCGGGCGTCGGCCGGCAGCACGCTCTTGCGCCGCTCCAGGTAGTCGATCGCGATGAGGATCTTGACGACCGACGCAGATCGGAACTTGCGGTGGGCGTTCCGGACGGCGACGATCTTGCCCGCCTTCCGGTCGAACACCACCCAGGCCGCCGTGGTGCCCGCGGGCACTCGGATCGGGCGGGCAACGGCGGCGTGGGCGGGCGTGGCCAGGGCGACGACGGGGACGACCGCCGCCGCGGCGGCCAGGGGCTTGATTCGCACCCGCCTATAACTACCAGATTGTGTCGTCCACCCCTTGACCGTCCAACGAAAGCGGGTATAAACACAGGAGAAACCAAACAGAAACGGCGGTGAACCAACATCATGTACGCCGAGGAGCGGCAGCAGGAGATCCTCCGCAGAGCGCGGGACGCGGGCCGCGTCGACGTGGTGAGGCTGGCCGCCGAGCTCGACGTGACCACCGAGACGATCCGCCGCGACCTGACCGCGCTGGAGCGGGCGGGCGTGCTGCGCCGGGTGCACGGCGGCGCGATCCCCGTGGAACGCCTGGGGTTCGAGCCCGCGCTGGCCGCCCGCGACGAGGTGATGACCGCGGAGAAGGAGCGCATCGCCAAGGCGGCGCTGGCCGAGCTGCCCGAGGACGGCTCGGTCATCATCGACGCCGGCACCACCACCGGCCGCCTGGTCCAGGCGCTGCCCGCCGACCGCGAGCTCACCGTGATCGTCAACTCGCCGCCGCTGGCCACCGTCCTGGCCTCGCGGGCCAACCTCCAGGTGATCGTGCTGGGCGGGCGGCTGCGCGGCAAGACGCTGGCCACGGTCGACGACTGGGCGCTGCGCCCGCTGGCCCACCTCAACGTCGACGTCGCGTTCATGGGCGCCAACGGCTGCTCGCCCGCCCGGGGCCTGACCACGCCCGACCCGGCCGAGGCGGCGATCAAGCGGGCCATGGTCCGGGCCGCCCAGCGCAGCGTGCTGCTGGCCGACCACACCAAGTTCGGCAACACCTACCTGGCCACGTTCGCCGAGCTGGGCGAGATCGACGTGGTGATCACCGACGCGGGGATCGACCCGGCGCTCGCCGCCGACGTCGCCGCCGCCGGGCCGGAGGTGATCCGCGCGTGATCCTCACGTTGACGCTCAACCCGAGCCTCGACCGCACGATCGAGATCGCCGCCCTGGCCAGGGGCGCGGTGATCCGGGCCGCGCGGGCCCGGCTCGACCCGGGCGGCAAGGGCGTCAACGTCTCGCGGGCGCTGCTGGCCAACGGCGTCGCCGCCCGCGCCGTGCTGCCCTTCGCCGGGGACGAGGGCGCGCAGCTCGTCCGCCTGCTGGCCGCCGAGGGCCTGGACATGGTCACCGTCCCCGTGGCGGGCACGACCCGGTCCAACGTCACGCTCGCCGAGCCCGACGGCACCGTCACCAAGATCAACGAGCCGGGGCCCGCGCTGTCGGCGGCCGAGCTGGACACGATCGCCGAGACCGTGCTGGCCGCGGCGCGGGAGGCGGACTGGGTGGTGGCCTCGGGCAGCCTGCCGCCCGGGGTGCCCGCCGACGTCTACGCCCGGCTGTGCCGCCGCTTCGCCGCCGCTGGCCTGCACGTCGCCGTGGACACCAGCGGGCCGGCCCTCGCCCGTGCGCTGGAGGCCGGTCCTGCGCTGGTCAAGCCCAACCTCGACGAGCTGGCCGCGGTGACCGGCCGGCCGTTGTGCCGGGTCGGCGACGTGGTCGAGGCGGCGGCCGGGCTGCGCGCCGCGGGCGCCCGTACGGTGCTGGCCAGCCTCGGGGCCGACGGCGCCGTCCTCGTCGAGGACGACGGCGTCTGGTACGGCGAGGCCGCGGTCACCGGGCCGCGCAGCTCCGTCGGCGCCGGCGACGCCATGCTGGCCGGGTTCCTGGCCGCGGGCGGGCACGGCGTCCCCGCCCTGGCCGAGGCGCTGGCCTGGGGCGCGGCGGCGGTCCGGCTGCCCGGCAGCAGGATGCCCGGCCCCGCCGACATCGACCGCGCCGGGGTGCGCACGGGAGCCCCCGACCCGGCCCGCCCGCTCACCGTCCCGCACGCGCCGCCCGTCCCGGAGCCGGTCGCCCCCTCACCGTACGGCTGATCCACTGCTCATCCCCCCGAAGGAGCACGTCCATGGCCGACAGTTACACCCCTCCGGTCCACGGCACCGGAGTCAAGGCCACCATCCAGCGCCTAGGCGGCCACCTGGCCGGGATGATCATGCCGAACATCGGCGCGTTCATCGCCTGGGGCCTGATCACCGCGCTGTTCATCCCCACCGGCTGGCTGCCGGACAAGGAGCTGGCCGCGCTGGTCGACCCGGTCATCAAGGCCCTGCTGCCGATCCTCATCGCCTACACCGGCGGCCGCATGGTCCACGGGCAGCGCGGCGCGGTCGTCGGCGCGGTGGCGGCGATGGGCGTGGTCGTGGGCTCGGACATCCCGATGTTCCTCGGCGCGATGATCGTCGGCCCACTCGCCGCCGTGATCCTGAAATATGTGGACACGTTGACTGAGCAGCGGACCAGAGCCGGGTTCGAGATGCTGGTGGACAACTTCACCGCCGGCATCGTGGGCGCCGCGATGGCCGTGGCCGGGGTGCTGGGCATCGGGCCGGTCGTCCGGGTCGTCACCGGCGCGGCGGGCCAGGCGGTCGAGTGGCTGATCACCAACAACCTGCTGCCGGTGGCCTCCGTGCTGATCGAGCCGGCCAAGGTGCTGTTCCTGAACAACGCGGTCAACCACGGCGTACTGGGGCCGCTGGGGGTGGCCGAGGCGGTGCGGCAGGGCAGATCGATCCTGTTCATGCTGGAGTCGAACCCCGGCCCTGGGCTCGGGCTGCTGGTGGCGTACCTGCTGTTCGGGCCGCGTCCGCTGCGGCCGAGCACGCCCGCCGCGATGATCATCCACTTCTTCGGCGGCATCCACGAGATCTACTTCCCGTACGTGCTGATGAAGCCGCGGCTCCTCCTGGCCGTCATCGCGGGCGGGGCGGCCGGCGTGTTCACCTTCATGATCACCGGCGCGGGCCTGGTCGCCACGCCCTCGCCCGGCAGCATCTTCGCCTACCTCGCGGTGACGCCGCGCGGCGGCTGGCTCGGCTCGATCGCCGGGATCGCGGTGGCCACGGCCGTGTCGTTCGCCGTCGCCGCCGTGCTGCTGGGCTTCGGCCGGGGCGAGAAGGAGCCGGAGCCGGACGTCCCCGGCCCGCAGGACGCCGTCGCGGACCCACCGGCCCCTGAGCCCGCCGGCACCGAACCCGCGAGCACCCGACCCGTCAGGACCGAACCCGTCAGCAAGGAGGCGTGAGCCGTGGCCGGCATCGACAGCAAGGACATCCACAAGATCGTCGTGGCCTGCGACGCGGGCATGGGCAGCAGCGTCATGCTCGCCTCCCAGCTCCGCAAGCAGCTCAAGGAGAGCGGCGTCACCGTCGAGCACACCCCGGTGAACTCCATCCCCGCCGACGCCGACGTCGTCGTGTGCCACTCCGGGCTGGCCGCCAGGGCCAGGGCCGCCGCGCCGGGCAAGGCGCTGGTGTCCTTCCAGGTCTTCCTCGGCGACCCGGCGGTGACCGGGCTGGTGAACACCATCAGGAACGGCGGCACCGTCGATGCGTGAGGACCTGCTCGACGCGCGGGCGATCCTGCTGCACGAGAGCGCGGCCTCGCGCGAGGAGGCCGTCCGCCGGTGCGGGCGGGTGCTGGTGGAGGTGGGCGCGGTCGCGGAGCCGTACGTCGAGGCGATGCTCGAACGCGAGCGCACGATCTCCACCTACGTCGGCGAGGGGGTGGCCGTCCCGCACGGCACGGCCGCCTCCAAGCGGGACGTCACGCGCGACGCGATCTGCGTCGTGCGCTTCCCCGGCGGGATCGACTGGGACGGCGAGCGCGTCACGCTGTGCGTGGGCATCGCCGCCGCCGGCGACGGGCACGTGCCGCTGCTGGCGGCGCTGGCCGAGATCCTGCTCGACCCCGACCGGGCCAGGGCGTTGCGCGAGGCGACGGAGCCGGGCCAGGTGCTGAAGGAGCTGACGTGAAGGTAGCCAGGTTCCACGCCCCGGGCGACATCAGGATCGAGGACGCGCCGGAGCCGCAGGCCGGGCCGGGCGAGCTGAAGATCCGGGTGCGCAACTGCTCGACCTGCGGCACCGACGCCAAGATCTTCCGGTACGGCCACCACCACATCAGGCCGCCGCGCGTCATGGGCCACGAGATCGCCGGCGAGGTCGTGGGCACCGGGGCGCGGGTGCAGGTGATCGCCGCCATCCCGTGCGGGACGTGCGTGGAGTGCCGCCGGGGCCGCCTGACCGTCTGCCCGCGCCAGGAGTCGATGGGCTACCACTACGACGGCGGCTTCGCCGAGTACGTGGTCGTCCCGGCCAAGGTGCCGGCCGTGAACGGGGTCGTCCCGGCCAAGGTGCCGGCCGTGAACGGGGTCAACGCCGTTCCCGACGGCGTCGGGTTCGCCGAGGCGTCGGTGGCCGAGCCGCTGGCCTGCGTGCTCAACGGCCAGTCGCTGGCCGGGGTGGGGCCGGGCGACGACGTGGTGGTGATGGGCGCGGGCCCGATCGGCTGCCTGCACGTACGGCTGGCGCGGGCGCGCGGCGCGTCCCGGATCTTCCTCGTGGACGTCAACGCCGACCGGCTGGCGATGGCGGCCGAGCTGGTGCGTCCCGACGCGGTGATCGACTCCGACGCCGTCGCACAAGTGCTCAAGCTGACCGGCGGCCGCGGCGCCGACGTCGTGATCACCGCGGCGGCCTCCGGCGCGGCCCAGGAGCAGGCGGTCCGGATGGCCGCCCGGCAGGGGCGCGTGAGCTTCTTCGGCGGGCTGCCGAAGGACGACCCGGTCATCGCCCTCGACGCCAACCTGGTCCACTACCGGGAGCTGAGCATCGTGGGCGCGAACGGCTCCAGCCCCGCGCACAACGCCGAGGCCCTGCGCCTGGTGGCCGAGGGCGCCGTGGTGGTGTCCGACCTGATCACCCACCGGCTGCCGCTGCCCCGGGTGCTCGACGGGATCGACCTCGTCAGCACGGGCACGGCCATCAAGGTGACGATAGAACCCTGAAGGAGGTTGGCGATGGCGAGTCGAACGGTGGCCGTGGCCTGCGCCGGCGGCCTGCACGCGCGTCCGGCGAAGGTGTTCGTGCGGGAGGCGGCCCGGCTGGGGGTGCCGGTGCGGGTGCGGCTCGGCGAGAAGTCGGTGCCGGCCGGCAGCATGCTGGGGGTGTTGTCGCTGGGCGCGGTGCAGGGCACGGTGGTGACGCTGGAGGCCGAGGGCGCGGGGGCCGAGGAGGCGCTCGACGCGCTGGCCGCCCTGTTCTCCCGCGACCTCGACGCCGCCCCCGCGCCCGGCGCGGCCGCGGCGACGGAGGCGGCGACTGAGGTGGCCACAGGGGCGGCCACGGG
>NZ_JBEXYK010000092.1:0-27878 GCF_040630865.1 Nonomuraea sp. NPDC005730 | reverse complement strand
CGCCCGCGCGCAACCGAAGACCAGCTTCGCCGCCAGCTCACCCATCCGAAGCTGGACCAGTTACCCGGTCAACGTTGCGTGACGGGCCACTAGCTCATCGCTACTTTGGGGCTGGGGACAGCTTCGGGCGCGGAGGGCCGCGAAAGCCCAGAGTTCACGCGAACTGAAGGTGTTTCAGCGGGAACTCACGTGGGTTCGGCATCTCAAGGCCTGTTCGCCTCGTGGGTTCAGCGCACTGAACGTCGCGAAGAGTGTCAGCGGAGAGCGGCTTCGAGCGCGTCCGGCAGAGCAGTGTCGGTGATGACCAGTTCGTCGCCCAGGTTGAGGATGCGCACCTCGCCGTGATCGAGTTCGAGCCGGAGGCCGATCTCGGTCTCGATCCGGTGGTCGATGATGCGGTGGACGGCTCGGATCGACTGGCCGATGAATCGGCTCATCAGAAAGTTCTCTGCGGCGGGACCGACGATGACCTGGCCGTACTCGTCCATGTCATAGGAGTTATGTGGTTGATCGAACGCCAGCTCAAGCGAGGCGTCGGGCGCGGTGTGAAAGCGGACCGGGCCGAGATCGCTCAGGTGCAACCACATATGCACCAGCGAGGCTTGATCATCGCTGGGGTGGGTGTGCAAGGACACCGTCACCTGGAGCAGCCTTCGGCTGACGAGTTCATCAGCGGAGATCACGACGCCTATGGTGTCATGGTGGTTCGGGCGTTTCCGCAGCGGCCTGCAGGAGGTGGCGGGCGGCGTTGGCGTAGCGGATCGCGGTCTTGTCGTCGATGCCGAACACGGCAGCCAGATACAGGGGATCGGGGCCGCGGGTCAGAGCCTCTTCGAGTTGGCGGTCGATGCGAAGGCGCTCCAGGGTGGCGGTCAGGCCCCGGACGGCGTTGGTGACCCAGAGCTTGCCGACCGTGGAGTTCTCCATCGCGGTGTGCTGGGTGAGCAGCAGGTGGGGGTTGGCGGTGTTCGGCCAGCGGCTGCGCCGGTAGTCCAGCCAGGCGAGGAGCGCTTGATGGGTGAGCTCGTCGAGAGGGCGAGAATGGCCGCCGATGGTGATGCGATGGTTTCCTAGGTCGATGTCGTCGAGCTGGAGGTCGCGGATCATCTTGGGCCGGGCCGCGTGGACGGCGGCCAGGGCGAGGATGAGGTAGATCGCCGGGGTCGTCGCGGTGGCGACGGCGTGGTCGATGTCGCCGGAGGCGAGGGGGAGGATCACCTTTTCCGGCCGGCGAGCGATGCGGATGCGGACCTGCCGACCACGACAGGCCATCGTCTCTCACATCAGGTCGGAAATTTGGCAGACAGCCTCGGCTGCAACCTTCACAGACCACTCATATGCGGCTTGAACTGCATGGATGGAGCTTTCGGCAGCCGCAGAACCGATCATCTCGGCGGCCGACATGGGAGGGGGGTGGCTGTGCGTCACCATGCTGCGGTCACGGTCGACCGCCGTGGAGACCGTCATCGGCGAATGCCATTGCTCGAAGCGCCGCGACCTGGACAGGTCGACCGCTTCCTGCTCCTCCAGAGTGCGCCGGCAGAAGTCTGCGCCTGCCGATAATCACATCCGCCCAGGTCATAGCCATCTAGAGGCTTCGCGTCGCGGCACGAGCTCCAACCACCGGGAGAGGGCGAACGCAAATGGCATGATGATCGGCCGTGCTCCTTCGTCTGGCCTATCTCACCGTGAAGGGTGTCAATACTCCGTTCACAGCCGTGAGCTGCGGTTTTGTCTTGGCTTCCAGGTCGGAGCAGTAGCCCGGATTGGGCATGCTCGATCTCGTGGCGCTCCGTCTCTTCTATCTGATCTTCTGCCGCATTCTGGACTGGCTGACCCTGCTGGCTCGTAGCGACGCGACCAAGAATGTGGAGATCCTCGTACTGCGACACGAGGTCGCGGTGCTCCGCCGTCAGGTTGGCCGTCCGAGGCTGTCGTGGGCGGATCGAGCGGTGCTGTCCGTGCTGGTCCGAGGTCTGCCGGCGGTGCTGCGCGCCCACCGACTGGTGACGCCGGGGACGCTGCTGCGCTGGCACCGGCGTCTGGTCGCACGCCACTGGACCTACCCAAACCGAAAGACGGGACGACCTGCGACCGATTCGGCGGTCGTGGCGTTGATCGAGCAGTGGGCGCGGGAGAATCCGCGCTGGGGCTACGAGCGTATCCGTGGCGAACTACGGCATCTGGGCCACCGAGTCAGCGGTGCGACGATCCGCCGCATCCTGAAACGAGCGCGCTTGGGTCCGGCGCCGCGACGTGCCAATGACCGCTGGCGTGATTTCCTCCGCGCCCACGCGACGAGCACGCTGGCCTGTGATTTCTTCACGGTGGACATGGTCACGCTGCGCCGGTTGTATATCTTCTTTGTGGTGGAGGTCGGCACCCGGTTCGTGCACGTGCTCGGCGTGACCGCCCATCCCGATGGCGCCTGGGTTGCCCAGCAAGCCCGGAACCTCCTCGCCGGCCTAAAGGACCATGCCGGCGCGTTCCGGTTCCCGGTACGGGATCGGGACACGAAGTTCACCAGCGGCTTCGATGCGGTGTTCACAGGCGACGACATTCAGGTGCTGAAGATCCCGCCGCGAGCGCCTCGCGCGAACGCGTTCGCCGAGCGATGGGTCCGCACGGTACGCACCGAATGCACCGACCGACTGCTGATCTTCGGTGAGCGGCACCTTCGCGCCGTGCTGGACGAATGCGCCGATCACTACAATCACCACCGGCCGCACCGTTCCCTCGGCCTCCGAGCTCGCACCGATGACGACTCCGATGTGATCCCGCTGCCGACGGGCCAGATCAAGCGCCGCCAAGTCCTCGGCGGGCTGATCAACGAATACCAGCGAGCCAGCTGAGCGACGAAGCGCTGTCACGAAAGAGGCAGGTCAGCGCCTTGGGCTCAGTTTTGACACCCTTCAGAGTGCAGTTTGCGAGCCTATGCCCGTGATGCCGCAGTGTGATCGTAGGGATTTGTAGTGTTACCCCCGGTTGGCGGTCCGGTCGTGCTGTGATGGTTGAGTGACTGAGCGCAAGCCGTACCCGAGCGACTTATCCGACACGCAGTGGGCGTTGATCGAGCCGGTGCTCACGGCGTGGAAGGCCGCGCACCCATCCGTCAGCGGTCACGAGGGTGGCTACGAGTTACGCGAGATCGTCAACGCCATCCGCTACCAGGGGCGGACCGGCGTGCAATGGGACTATCTCCCGCATGACCTGCCGCCCAAGAGCGCGACGTACTACTACTTCTCCAAGTGGCGCGACGACGGCACTGACAAGACCATCCACGACCTGCTGCGCTGGCACCTGCGCGAGAAGAAGAAACGATTAGCCGACCCGAGCTTGGTCGTGCTGGACACCCAGAGCGTCCACGTCGCGGCCGGGGTCCCCGCCTCCACCACCGGAAAAGACGCCGCCAAGCGCGTGCCGGGCAGGAAACGCGGCCTGGCGGTGGACGTGCTGGGCCTGGTCATCGCCGTGGTCATGCTGGCAGCCTCAGCCCCCGAGAACACCGCCGGGATCGCGCTGCTCGACCGAGTCGCCGCCGGCACCGAGGGCACGGTGACCAAGGCGCTGGTCGACCAGGGATTCAAACAGGCCGTCGTCACGCATGGCGCCGGCCGGGGCATCGATGTGGAGATCGTCGAGCGCAACCCACCGGCAAGGGGTTCGTCCCCCAGCCCAGGAGATGGGTCGTCGAGCAGACCTACGGCATTTTGATGTTCCACCGCCGTCTGGTCCGCGACTACGAGCACCTGCCGGCCAGCTCCGAATCACGGGTGTATTGGGCGATGACGGATGTGATGTCCCGCCGTCTGACCCGCGGCACGGCGCCACCGTGGCGGTGGACATGACCGGGCCCGACGGGCACCCGGCCGACCCCGGCAGCTGGCTGCTGGATCGGATCGACGCCCGCGAGCACTGGCTGACCTGCCAGATCGAGCAGACCCAGGCGGAGATCGACACTCTCAGCGCGCGCCTGGGCGAACTCAGCGAGCAGGTCGAGCACCTGCGGATCACCCGCAAGACCCTCATCTCCCTGGCCGAGCAGGACCCCGCCCCGGCCGAACTGCTCGCGCCGCCAGCGGTCCCCGCTCACCCTGCCTACCAGCAGATCCTCACCGTCTTCGGCGAAGCCGGCGGCTCCCTGCGCGCCCGTGACGTGGCCATGGCCCTGGACCTGCCCCTGACGCGCAACGACATCCAAAACCTGCGCGCCAAGCTCAAACGCCTGGCCGGCCGCGGCATCCTCGTCGAGACCGAACCGGGATTGTTCACCCAACCGCGCCCATAGCCCGAATGACGAGCCTCTGACCGGGCGACCTAAGCCAACTCCGGCGACGAAAGGGGCATAAGCTCGCGAAACGCACTCTCAGGGGTCGTGGACGCTGCATTCGCTCAGGGAAATGGGATGACATCGTGATCGTGACAAAAGAAGGCGAACGGCTCATCGAGCTCTCTGTCGTCAGCGTTCCGGGAACTGAGGATTGGGTCGCCGAGATCTGGGATCTAGCGCCGAACGGTGGAGAGCTCATGCACATCCACAAGTCGGTGACCGGAGAGATCCGCGTGACGGTTCTCGAGGAAGGGCTGGATCCCGCATTCGTTTCGCGGTGGTCACGACGCGCGGAGGAAGAGCTGCGCGACTACTGACACATACACACCGCCGGGCCTCCTGCCCAGGAGGCCCGGCATGGCGGCATCGGAGCCCTGTGCGATGCCACAACTCGCCCATGGCATCTGATCCGGCCTTCTACCCTCAGCAGACGCGCTCCTACGCCCGCTGTACCTGCTCCTGGTCCGGTTGCTCGGCTGGCTGCCGCTACTCCCGCCGGGCGACACCGGTTGGGTACCAAATATGGTCGACCAGTAGCTATGCGGCTCAAGCACAGAGCGCTTCGAGGCATCCTGTTGGTGGTGTGGTGGTCCTCGCTCTACATGATCCTCGGCCCCGTCCTGCCTCTACTGGTCCTGCTCAGCCGTGACGACCGCAGCAATGACGTTGAGATCGTGGTGCTTCGGCATCAGGTCGCCGTGCTGCGCCGTCAGGTGAACCGGCCCGATCTCCGCCCGCAAGACCGGGTGGTACTCGCTGCGCTGTCGCGGATGCTCCTCAGAGCTTCGTGGCCGGCGTTCAGACCCGGCACGAGCACTCCGAACTCTGCTGTCCGCGGAAGCCGCATCCACAGTTGCGCTACCACGAGCGAGGACGGCAAGTCGGACGATTGAGCAGGCCAGCCGTTCCGCATCGCGTAAGGCGATACCTCTGTCCAGCCACAACACAGCAAGCCCTGCGCCGCGCACTGGCATCAATGTTCGCCCTGGCCACCCGTCCCTGCCGGCTTCTCCAAAGCTCGCCCTCGTACGCCGTCCCGCCGAGGGACACCCGACCAGACCACCTCTCATCGCCGCCGTGCTTGCGCGCCGCTTCTTGCCGAACGACGGCGTCGGGCCAGCACCCCGGCGTGATGAGACAGAGATCAACGACTGCGATGATCGACGCATGAAGCGCATGAGCGTCGCGCTGGTCGTGGCCGGCCTGCTGAGCGTGACGATTCCGGGCAGCGCCGTGCACGCGGCTTCCGCATCGGAGTCTCTCGACTCCGTCGTGAAGGCGATCAAAAAGCAGTTCGCGAAGAAGAGCACCGTGCACTTCTCCGTCAGGCGACGCGGCAGCCTTCCACCCTCGGAGGATCTCAAGATCTCCGGCGCGTACCGCTTCAACGCTTCGGGCATGTATGCCGCCGACCTCACCGAGATCTCCCGCGAGAGGGCAGCGACGGGACGGTCCCGGGAGATCACCATAGGCCGAGAGTTCTACTCGCAGGGCTACGTGCGTTCCGACGACGGCAAGTACACCTGGAAGTCGCCACAGAAGCTGGGAGAGTGGACCTACGGGCGGAACTTCTCGGGGGTCGTCTGGGGCAAGGATCTGGTCAACGGGATCAACCCGGGCTTCCTCGAACTGGTCGCCTCCTACGGGGCGACCAGCGCCGATGGCGGAATCTACCAGGGAGTGAGGACGACCCTCCACACCGGCACCGTGACGGTTACCAAGTTGTCGGAGAGGCAGGCCGGCATCTCCTTCGACACCGAGGAGGAGGGGGTGCACGGCGGGCAGATCGCCTGGAAACTCTGGACGGGCCCGGACAACCTGCCGAGACGCTTCCAGGCCGTCATGAAGTTCACCTGGCCGGAGGGCGACGAGGCCGGAACGATGACGATGAACATCGTCTATCGAGGATGGGGAACCCCCGTCAAGATCACCGCCCCGCCCGAGCGTCTCATCTCCGATGATTGGTGATGAGCGACCTGCAGAACAACACGGCACTTTGGACTCTCACAGCAAGCTGTCCGTGTACAGCAGCCGATGAACGATGAGCAAGGCGACAACCATGACGCCCAGAGCACACAGATAGCCATACGGCCAGTGCAATTCGGCAGCTTAATAATTCATGCGACTACTCCGGCCCCTCGTCGGGTTCAGGTGCCGGCAGCCGGGTGCCCGCGTTGGCGACAATGTCGTCGAGTTTGGCCCCTGCAAGACGGGTGTCACTGAGGTCGACGTCACGCAGATCAGCCTTGCTCAGGTCAGCCCCGCGCAAGTCCGCTCCGCGTAGGACAGCTTCACGCATGCGAGCCCCCTGCAGGTGTGCCCCCGCGAGCCGAGCCTCAGCCAAATTCGCTCTTTCGAGATTCGCTTGCCGGAGATCGGCGTCTGTCAGATCGGCGCCGCGAAGTGAGATTCGCCTGAGCCATGCAAGATTCAAAGTCGCATGACGCAAACTGGTATGGTCCAGGTTTCCGCTCAGTTGGATGCGCCGCAGATCTACTCGGGACAGGTATCTGTCGCCGCCGTCAGCATGGTCAGGCAGACGGGCGAGAATGTGCATGGCAATCTGCACGTCTGGAGCACGGCTCGACAGCCATGGAAGGTCATCATCGATTTCGTCTGGATGGAGCGGCCCGTTCGGCGCGCCCACAAGCCAGGCAGCGTGTCCTCGGACATAGGCCGCCAGGATCGTAGCCACTGTGGGGCGGTCGACATAGGAGTTCTTGGCGATGCGCTCCAGCGCATGCAACCCGCCCAAACGAACGTCCACGGTGTCACTGCCGAGGTGTTCGATCGCGCGACTGAAACGATCGGTGAGATGCCCTTCCCTCGCCACCCGCACCTGCTGCCACGCGGCGATGACACCGGCCATCACAAACAGGGCGCCGAAAGCCTGAAGCAGTTGCCCACGCAGAGTGCTCTGGAGCCCAGCCTGCGCTTGTTGCAGCTGGATTCGCGCTTCGACACTGGGAACGGCGTGCAGTTCGCCGGACGGCAACGGCGGGTAGATCAGATGAGGCAGGTACAGTACGGCGGCGAGCAGAAGCAACGCTACGCCCACAAGGATGCCGGCAAGGGCCCACAGCGGAATGCGTCTCGACAAGCTGACTCTCCTGGCTCAGCCAGTGCAATGGAAGACGAAGCTCAGCGTGTCAGGGAACAACCGCAATGGCCATACCAAGCGCGGCAGCGGCAGTGACTGTGATCGCTCGCATGCGGATCCTGGCGCAAAACAGAACTCGTCCATCGCGTCCGACCCGGTCGCCGAAGATCTGATCAGCAGTCGCCCCAATCCGACGATGGGCATCACCGAGTGGGTAGCGACAGGAGGTACTTCGATCTCGAACATCAGGGTGGTGCGATGAGTGAACCCGAAGTCACGTGCGGCTTTCGGAGGCGATCGAGCTCTTCAGCGATTTGAACGAGTTCGTGGTGTCGCTCGACCGGATCCGCTCGAGGATCGCCTTCGCCGATGCAAGCCCGCGAATCTTGGTGGACTACATGGTCGACCGTGAGCTGTTCCAGCGCCTGGCCAGGGCACGCGAACTCGTCGGCGACGCTGTGGAAGCGGTGATCGGAGACGAGAGACTGGAAGAGATCGCCGAGGAGGGTTACGTGTATCCAGGTAATTCTTGATCCTGCGGATGTGGACACACCTCCCCCTGGTCCGGGCATCAGGGTCAGGGAAGGGCATACATCAATGACAGCTCAGTGCCCGACGAATGAGGCAGAACTCGGCGAGCTTGGCTTCCATTGCGCCCTCCGAGCGGCCGAGACCGAGCGTGGATCGATACGGCGATCGGCGCGGTATGGACGTTGTTCTCGTGGTCCTGGCCGACGTCGCCGTCAACGCTGAACGCACTGCCGACAGCCTCCGGGCCGAGTTCGCGGGACTCCGCCTCCAGGTAGCCGCCCTCGAAGCACAGGCCGCGCGCACCGAGCGCGCCGGCCGGGTGCCCGCTGGCGGCGCTCGTGTCGAGCGTCCGCGGGCAGGATCTTCATCCTGGCGGACAGGTTCCTGCCCTGCGGAACCCTTGTTGCGGTCTTCCCGTGTCTTCGTCGTGTATGGAATTCCTCCCATCAATTGCGTCTCATTTTTGTGGCGCTTGTGACCGTAGATCGAGAAAACTTGCGATGCAACCTCTTTGCGGGATACACGGAAGCCGGTATAGATTCGGTCCTGATACCAGTTCGGCTGACCCTGCCCACTATGAGGCAAGGGCTGCAAATATGGCTGAAATATAGATCGCTGCAGTAGAACGACCTTTGGCGCTTCCCGCATTCGTCATGAATGCGAGACGGGCGGACGGGTCAGGTGTCGGCTGCTCTCCAGGCTGACCGCCGCGCCAAAGTTATTCCCCCTGGCGACTTGCTCCGTCAAAGATCTTGGCTGCAGGTCACGATGCGAGAGATGTTCGCAAGTCGGTTTGGCGAGAGGAGCGGTATGTCACCTGTCGTGTGAGCTGGCCGGTGCGCGCTCATACGCTTCCCTGCCTAAAGTCCATAACGCGCGTGGATGATGACGACGTATGCGACGCCGGTGGGCCGGCGGCTTGACGGCGCGGCCTGCCCGCGCCCCCTCGGTGGCCCGCGTCGAGGTTGGCCGGACCATGTTCGACTGACTGAAGGCCACCGTGCGACCCGAGGGCGCGCCGCCCGATGACCCGTGACGGCCGCCCGGCTGGACGCCGCTCCCCGGGCGGGGTGTTGCTCGGCGTGCCGGTCGTGCTGAACGAGGCCCTGGAGCCCTGCGCGTGGCGGGCGATCGACCGTGAGGGAGACGTCCTGAAGGAGGGGCGCCATAGTGAACCTCGACCAGGTCTACGACGTCCAGCCGAACGTGGGCAGGCTGGCCGGTGGCCCGCACGACGGTACGCGGATCACCTTCAGCCAAGGGCGGCCGTCGCTCTGGCGAATGCCTCCGGTGACGCCCCGTCGACCGTGGTTGCCCGTCCAAAGCGATCTCGCCTGCAAATCGGTTGTTCGCACGGAAGATCAATGTCGCCACTACGTGACCTTGGGCGATGGTGAGCGTGTGGGGAGGTCTATAAGAGAATCTGAATTACCACTTTTTGCTTGCCTCATCAATCGGTCCTGACGGCTGTGGCGTTACAGCTTTTTTGCTGAGATGCCATCGTGACTCGTTCTGTGTTGTGTCGCGATCTTGAGGCAGGTAGACATTATTTGCCTTATGCACCCACACGAGATTGGAAGCGTCAGTGAATCAGTTAGTCAGCACGGCGGGGCGGGAGAGCCCGCATCGCCGTTACGTTGCGTTAGCGACGGTGCTCACGGTGGCAGCATCGCTGCTGGCAACAGGTACAACAGCGCCGGCTCAGGCTGATACTGCACCAACAGAGTCGTCCACTCCTACGATCACGACCTTCCCCCGACCCGACGACCCTGATGCAGCCCTGCGTGCCGCGATCGAAGGGGCGCGGAAGCAGAACAAGCCAGTGGCTGTGGAGGCGGCATTCACCGAGCAATCCCGGACGTGGGCCTACCCCGACGGTCATCTCACCACAGAGGCGTATCCGGGAGCGGTCCAGCTCAAGCAGCCTGACGGGTCATGGGCCCGCGTCGACCCGACGCTGGTCGAGGTCGACGGCGTGGTCAAGCCCAAGCTGACCAAGGCTGACGTCACCTTCTCCGGAGGAGGCGACCAGCCGTTCGCGACCCTGGAGCATAAGGACAAGCAGAGCCTGGCCCTGTCATGGCCCACTGCTCTGCCTAAGCCTCAGCTCAATGGGGCCCAGGCTACCTACGTCGGGGCCGCCGGACCGACAGCCGACCTCGTTGTCACCGCCACGCTGTCAGGCTTCCGGCAGGACGTGATCCTGCGCGAGCGACCGACGGGACCGGTGGAGTTCCGCATCCCGGTCACCACCGACGGCATGAAGCTCGGCACGACCAAGACCGGTGGGCTGAAGCTCACCGACGACAAGGGCAAGACGATAGCCAGCGGCGGCGCGCCGTTCATGATGGAGACCGCCACGGCCGACCCAGCCGGCGCGGACGAGGCCACCGGCACCATCGACACGAAGGTCACCACCGAGACCGACGGCCGCCAAGTTCTCGTTCTCAAGCCCGATCCGGCCTTCCTGTCCGACCCCAAGACCACTTATCCGGTGACGGTCGATCCCACTGTCGGGCTCACTCTCAGCCAGGACGCCGTCTACGACGACGGAGGATGGGCCACCGGAACCTTTCACTTGAACGCGGTGGGCACCCAGGCCAAGAAGAAGGAAATCCGCGAGTGTACCGGCGTCACCTGCACCACCCGCTACGTGTACTACTCCCTCCACAACCGCAGCATCATCGAGTTCGGTGGGTTTTCCTTCCCCGGCAAGGCCATCGTCTCGGCGCAGATGCAGCTCTACGGGCAGTACGTCGGTCGGTGCGACAACTGGCCACTGACCGCCTCCCCGGCCACCTCCGCCTGGTCCTCCTACTCGGTCAGCTGGAATAACCGGCCCTCGACCACCTCCGTGGGAGCCTCCACCCTCTATCCCTCCTGCAGTGCCACCTCCTCCTGGCACACCTGGGACATGACCTCGGCAGCTCAATCCTGGGCCGGTGGCACACCGAACAACGGTGTCGAACTGGTCACCACGGAGCTGAACTGGGAATACCCGATCGACGACCCGCGCTTCCCGGACAACCAGTTCTGGCGCTTCGACTCCGCAGACGCCGCCACGACCACGGTGCCGAAGATGAGCGTTTCTTACCTCCTGCCGCCCGACATCCCAACCTTCACCGCCGAGTCCATCGACTCCCTCGTCGGCAACGACGCCATCTCCCGCTCTGGTACGGTCAAGACCGGTTACACCTCGCGCTCGCCTGACGGCCGCAAGCTCGACTACACCATCACCGTCACCGACGCCACCACCCAGGTCCAGGCCCCAGGAACGCCGGCCGTCGCACCACCATCCAGCGCCCAAAGCGCGGTCGCGGTCACACCCCAGGGGCTGGTCGCCGGATACGGCTTCGACGAGGGAACCGGCACCACCATCGGCGACGTCTCCGGCTCCAACAACAACGGTACCGGCCAGAACATCGGTTGGGCGGACGGCAAGTTCGGTAAGGCACTGTCCTTTAACGGCACGTCCAGCAAGGTCACCGTCCCCCACAGCGCCAGCCTCGTCCTGCCCAGCGGCATGACCATGTCGGCCTGGATAAAGCCGACAGTCCTCACCAGTTACCGCTCGGTCGCCTTCAAGGACCACACCAGCGGAGTCGGCTACGGTCTGTACGCTTCCAATGGCACCGTTCCCAGCGCCTGGATGCGGTCAGGGGACACTCATCTATACGTTGACGGCCGTGCACCGCTGACCACGGGATCATGGACGCATCTGGCTGTCACCCACGACGGCACCACAGCCCGGCTGTACGTCAACGGCACCGAAGTCGCCCAGGCCTCGATTGGCGCCCTGCAAGACTCCGGCGGCGCGCTACAGATCGGTGCCAACACCGTTTGGAGCGAGTATTTCAGCGGGCTCATCGACGAACTGCGCATCTACAACCGCGCTCAAACCGCCGCCGAGATCCAGGCCGACATGGCTACTGCGGTCGCCGTGCCCATCCCCGGCAATCCGCCTACCGCCCCCGGCAATCTGACCGCCACCGCAGGCGAAGGCAGCATAGCACTGGCCTGGGCTGCGGCCACCGACGACTATGGCATCGGCGGCTACGAAGTCCACCGCTCCAAGACCGCAGACTTCACCCCGTCTGCGACCACCCGCCTGACCACCACCACCAAACGCACCTACACCAACGGCGACCTGCCCGGCACCGGCACCTACTACTACAAGGTCATAGCCTTGGACAACACCGGCCAAGCCGGACCACCGTCCAACCAGGCATCCGCCTACCTTAAGACGCTCACCTTCCGCGTCGCCAACGTCGACTCCGGTGTCCCGGTCAACAAGTCATATGAACTCGGCAGCCCGGAAACCTTCCGCATCAAGGTCAAGGCATGCATTAGCGGGTACCCGACCACCTGCAATGAATCGCCCTACTATCGGATTACGACTGATGCGCCGGCCCTACCCTCTGACATCGAGACTGGGATGGCCGATCCTGCACAGCCGATCCTCTCCGGGATGGTGAACCGCCCCTCAGGCGGTCCACTGACCGCGAAGTACTACCTGTATGACAACAGTGGTGTGCCAGTAGGTGCGGCGCCTCTCGGCATTCGCCGTGTCAATGGTGGCGAGAGAGGCTCATTCCAAATCCCTGCCGGCACGGTTCAACCAGGCACCACATACAAATGGCAGATGGTCGCGTGCGCTCAAGGGCAAAGCGTGGCCGATGAAGTCTGCACTTCGAAGACCACTCAGGCATCCTTCACCACTCCCGGTACACCGCCGTTACCGCCAGTAGGTGATGTCCGGCATCTGACCCTGGGCAAGGACAACGTGGTTATCAAGACCGCGAAGACCGACCCGACCGCCTGCGGTGGGTCGCCATGCACAGTGACTGATGACTCGGTGATACGGATCGGCGGCAGCGGCGCTGATAAGACCGCCGCAATGATCGGATTCAGATTAGATGAACTTCCCGATAACGCCGTACCGGTCGAAGCGCTGCTTGATCTCGGCACCCCCACGTGTGTCGGCGGACCGTGTCCTCAGGACACACCTATCACGATCACGCGTCTGGACTCGCCGGTCACCAGTGAGACCACGATCAGCACGATCGTGGAAACCACAAACAACGCCTCAAAGTACTCCATGAGTATCGCTCAGCCCAAGGCCGATATCATCGGCGACCAGTACTCATGGCTGCTGGTAAAGACGGACAATTCGACAACGGTTACTTTTGCGGAGGCGACCGCTCCGACGTTGCCTAGCCTGAAGATCGGTTACACGCCCGCGGGGCCACCGAGCAAGGTTCAAGACCTCTCGGGTCAGCCTGGTGACGGAGGAGTCATCGTCTCTTGGGCCATTCCTTCTAGCACCGGTTCTCTAGCGCTGCTAGAAGGCTACGAGGTTGAGGCGGTCTCATCGACGGGCGGCAGCGTGCGCTCCCTCCAGACCGCGATGCCCTCGGCCACTATCACTGGCTTGACGAATGGCGAACTCTACACCATCAGAGTCGCTGGCAAGACGCGTTTCGGCAGAGGAGAGTGGGAAAGCATCACGCTGACTCCGCGCGCTCTGTCACCTTCCCCTGCAAAATGTAAATCGGGGATAAGCGTAGGGTCTCTGAAGGCTACGGTGCAGGAGTACTATCTTCGACAGAGTGGCGTTGTGGAAGGCGCCTACCCTGATGTCTGGTCAAGCAGCATAAGCGCTGGGATCACACCGAAACTGTCGGGCGACTTGGATCCGAGCGGTCCGGTTACCGCGAAGCTCTCGCTCACCAATTCGATCTTACTCGAAGAGAGGCAAGGTCTGGAGAAGAGCAACGTTGACCGGACGGACACGTCCGTTGCACTAAGTAATACCCTTGGATACCTGTCGCCGGACGGAACTCCTGCACTTCGGGCTACCGTCAGTCGAACTTGGGTCGATGTCAAGACGGATAAAGACGGTAATCAGCATTCAAAGCCGAGTGCCCTGGCAGATACGTTCGATTATTCCTTCACGGACTGCGGTGCCATGCGTCTCATATCCGTGGACGTCGATGTAGACGTTAGCGACATGGACATGGTCATCGAAGGGCCGGGTCCGAACGGGTGCGGGAACGCAATGGCCGTCGCGCAAGGCATGGCCGCCTCACAGTCGGGGTCCGATCACTGGTGCGGCAAGGGCAAGAACGGCGAGACCGTCTATGGGTACCTTCTCAACTGTGACTTCGGCCAGGACATCTGCCGCTTCGACAGCTATGGCAAGCAGAACATCATGTCTGGCTTGAGTTTCGAAGCGGGAGGAGTCCTGCGCTATTCGGGGGTCCACAATTACACGCTGGGCGGCCCGACAAGCATGCGGATCGAGGAACTTCAGGGCTGGAGCATGGTCAAGATGACACCAGCCTTCAAGGCTGCGAACCAGAACCTGGTAAAGAACATAAAGGTGAAGCTCGCCACCACCGCAAAGTTTTCTTTGACGGTGGGAAGCATCAGCATCGACACGGGAGTGGGAGGCATAGGTTTCAGCAAGACGAGCGATTCAGCTACCTACTCGGCGGATGGCGAAGCGGGGAACCTGTGGGTGCAGATTCCAGTTCCCGGCAAGGTCAGGCCGTTCACGGTAGACTGTGAGGGCATATTGAATCTTTGCTGGTTCGACGAAATCCGACACGCCATGAACGTGTCGGTGCAATTCCCAATGAAGGGTGGACCAACGGTAACCGACCCGATGGGGCTGCAGAGCTGCTGGAATAGAGCATCAACGAAGTACTTCTAGTAGGCGAGAGCTGCCGGTGGGCCTGTGGTTCACCGGCAGCTCTGCGATCGAGGGAGAAGCATAAGATGGTGGGACTCGATCATCGCAGGGCTCGGCTTGTTCGGGCTCTCATGTTATTACAATCCGTTATCGCGCTCGTTGGTATCACGGGTAAGATCATTGTTATCGTCACTGGGCATGGCGTTGATTGGGAAATGCCTGTACTGCCCCCTCTGTCAATCTTCGTTGTCGCGAGCGCCCTTCTTCCGGCTGTGTTGAGCTTCGCGGTTGCGCGACGCGTCCGCGGAGGAAAGAGGGTGGCCATCGGAGTGGAAGTTGCCGTGTCGGCATATTCCCTCCTTGCAGGCTTGTATAAGTTTAATATTTCATTGGCGATGAATCTTGTAATAGCGGCACTAGTCATTATACTGTTAGTCAGTTGGCGAGATCGCAAACTTGAACTGAAGCCATAAAGGCGCAGTCGGATGCGTCAATCGCGACTCGTTCTTCTCGATTGAGTTAGGCGTTAGCGCAGTAATTGGGCAAGTGCTCTTCAGTGCGCCTAATCTCGCCGCACGCGAAGAAGCCCCCGCACGATCCGCGAGGACCGGACGGGGGCTTGTCGTTGCAGGATGGCCCGTCAAGCCCGGTCGCTAACCTCAGGCAGCCGCTGATCAGGACATGCCTCCCCGAGCTCGCTCAGCGCTTGCCGCTCGGCGGGATCGACGGACAGAGACCCCTGCATTTTGACCGCAGTCCATTCGGCCTGTACCGCTTCATAACGCATCGCAGGGTTCTTGATCTGCGGTTTTGACCTTCGGTAGCGGTACGGGCAAGATCGCGGCTTGTGCCGTTTCGTCTGCTGTATCTGATCACGGTCTGGGTGTTCGGCTGGCTAGTGTTGCTGGGCCTTAGCCAAGCGTCCAAGGACGTCGAGATCATAGTGCTCCGCCATGAGGTGGCCGTATTGAAGCGTCAACTCGCTCGCCCGAAGCCGGACTGGGCCGATCAGGCGCTCCTGGCCGCCTTGGCACGCTTCCTACCTGCGGTGCTGCGGAAGCATCGGCTGGTCACTCCGGGCACCTTGTTGGTATTGAGGTGCCCAGCAGATTCCGGACATTCAGCCATATAAGCTGACAGAAGTCTGGAAGAGGTAGGTACGTGACGAGGCGTCGCAGGCAGTTCTCGCCGGAGTTCAAGGAAGAAGCCGTCCGCATGGTGCTGGAGGGCGAGCGAACGGTCGCGTCGGTGGCGCGCGAGTTCGACATCAACGCCAGCACCCTGGGCAGCTGGGTGAACCGGCACCGGATCGTGAACGCCCAGCAGGAGAAGCGGCCGCCGGTCTCCGGGCCGGATCGGGCCCGGATCCGGGAGCTGGAGCGGGAGAACGCCGAGCTCCGCGAGAAGTTGATCTTCTTGAAAAAAGCAGCCGCCTTCTTCGCCTCCGAGACTCGATGACGCTCGCCAAGTACGAGCTCATCGACGCGGAGAAGGCCCACCACAAGATCGCGCGGATGTGCGCCTGGCTGGGCGTGTCCCGCTCGGGCTACTACGAATGGCGCGGGCGGCCGGCCTCGGCCACCGCCCAACGTCGCACGCTGCTGGCCGGTCTGGTCGCCGAGATCTTCGCCGATTCGCACGAGACCTACGGCTACCGGCGGGTGCACGCCGCCCTGGCCCGCCGCGGTGAGCACTGCTCGGCCGAGTTGGTCCGCGCCCTGATGCGCGAACAGGGTCTTATCCCGGCCCAGGTTCGGGCCTTCCGGCCGGCCACCACCCTCCAGGGTGACTTCGGCGGCATCCCCGACCTGGTCGGCCGCGACTTCACCGCCGCCCGTCCGGGCATCAAGCTGGTCGGCGACGTCACCTATGTCCGCACCTGGGAGGGCTTCCTGTATCTGGCCACGGTGATCGACTGCCACAGCAAGGTGGTGCTGGGCTGGGCGATGGCCGACCACTACCGCACCGAACTGGTCACCGACGCGATCCGGATGGCCGCCGGCACCGGCGTGCTCCAGGGTGGCGCCGTGTTCCACACCGACCGCGGCTCGAACTACACCTCGGATACGTTCGGCGGCTTCCTGACCGGCCTGGACATCCGCCGCTCGGTGGGCCGCACCGGTGTCTGCTGGGACAACGCGATGGCCGAATCGTTCTTCTCCGCGATCAAGAACGAATGGCTGCACCGCTTCGTTTTCACCACCCGAGCCAAGGCGAAAAGCCAGGTCATCCGCTCGCGGTGGCCGAGGCCGGCCGCTGGCGCCACTCGTAGTAGCCCGATCGCGACACCTCCAGCCAGGCACACATTCGCGCGATCGCATGGTGGGCCTTCTCCGCGTCGATCAGCTCGTACTTGGCGAGCGTCATCGATTCTCGGCCGCGAAGAAGGCGGCCTTAGATTCAAACGATCAACGCAACACTGCTCGTGGATGGGTGGATCGTGGCTCGGATGGGTCGGCCGGGAATGTCGGACGCGATGAAAGAAGACCTGTGGCGGCGGTGGCGCGTCGGTGAGTCCATCAGCGTGATCTCCCGGGCACTGGGCAAGCCTCCGGGGTCGGTTTTCACGGTACTGAAGCACCATGGCGGCATCGCGCCGGCCGAGCGGGTGCGGCGGGCCGACCGGTTGAGCGCCGAGGAGCGAGAATCGATCTCTCGTGGTCTGGAGGCTGGGGCCTCATTACGTTCGATCGCCGTCTCGATCGGCCGCCCGGCATCCACGGTGAGCCGGGAGGTCGCCCGCAACGGCGGCCGGGTGAAGTACCGTGCGCTCGCCGCCGAGCAACGCGCTCAAGAGCAGGCACGTCGCCCGAAACCGTGTGCGGTGTCAAAACTCACCCATGGCATCTGGTCTGGCCTTCTACACCTCCTGCTCTGCTGGGCGCACGAAAGGGGTCATTGATTCAATGATCAACGCACTCTCCGTCGTGCTGGATGTACTGCAGCTAAAAAGGCCCGGTGTAGGATGCGCTCGAGAACCACAGGCGCGTGTATTGAACGCTCGGTGGCGGGAGGCGCTGACAGTGGCAACACCGATGACGGTTTTCATCAGCCACACCCAGGAATTCGGACTCTATCCGCCGGGCCGGAGTTTTCTCGAAGCGGCCAAGAGGGCAATTGAAAGAGCAGGTGATTCTATCGTCCAATTGGACGGACTTCCGGTAGCGAACGATTCCTCCGTTGATCACGGCGATCGGCAGATCATCGCCTCCGATGCGGTTGTGGCGCTGGTGGGCTTCCGGTTCGGGAGACCTGTACCGGGGAATCCCGGGATTTCTCACGTGCAACTCGAGTTTCAGACCGCCGTGAGCTCAGGAAAACCCCTGCTAGCCTTCATGCTGGACGAGCAGGCAAGCGTTCCGATCCTAGACTTTGTCGATCATGCAAACTGGCTTCCGCAGCAGGAGTTCCGTCGAAGGTTGCGGACAGAGGCGAGTATGGTCAGCCATTTCGGCACGTCAGAGGAGCTCGAGCTCCTAATTTTCCAGGCTCTCGGTGCGTTGCGCGAACGATTGAGGACGCCCGAGCTGATCACCATCCGGCAAGGGTTCAGCGGCTCCGTCGAGATGATCCCGCCACGCCTCGGCCCCTTCGTCGAGCGACCCGCCCTCACCGATCAGTTGCTCGACGTGCTGCGTGAAACCCGAGGTGCCTGTATCGGTCTAACGACCGCGCTGCATGGCGCCGGAGGATTCGGCAAGACTACTCTGGCTGCGGAGGTTGCGGAGCGCAGAGAAGTCCGGGAGTTGTTCGAAGCTGGCGTCCTGTGGGTGACCCTGGGAGAGAACGTTTCGGGTGCCACTCTGGCCAACCATGTAAACGATCTCGTAGAACTCCTCAGCGGAACCAGGCCCACATTCTTCGATCCCGACCAAGCAGGTCACTACTTGGGACGGGTCCTAGGCGGGGATCGTTACCTTCTGATCATCGACGACGTGTGGAGCAGATCGCAGTTGCGGCCCTTCATGTACGGAGGGCCGAACAGCACACGGATCATCACGACGCGGATGCCATCCTCCTTGCCTGAGGGGTGTCGGACAATTCTGGTCGACGCGATGCGCATCGACGAGGCCGAGCGACTGATGTCACTACGTGTGGACGGGCTTTCCCATCGAGACTTGGAGAGGCTTCTGTCGGTTACCGGCCGCTGGCCTGTCCTGCTGTCGCTGGTCAACAAGATGCTCCGCAAGCTTCTCAGCGCCGGGTTGGACGTCACGGAGGCGGTCCGCTACATAGAGGAGCGTCTGTCGCTCGACGGCCCGTCTGCCTTGGACGTCCGCCGCTCCCAGGAACGGGACGAGGCGGTCAACGCCACTATCAGCGCCAGTCTTGGCCTTCTGCCAGAGGAGGCCAGGCTCCGCTACCAGGAACTCTCCATCTTCTTCGAAGACGATGCGATTCCCTTCCGAACGGTGGCCGCGCTCTGGGGAAGGACGGGAGGGCTGCGCCCGAGCGAGATCGCGAGCCTGTGCGACGATCTATGCGATCTATCTCTGCTGACCCGCTGCGCGACCGCCCACGGCCTAGCGTTCAAGCTGCACGACGTGTTGCGGTCATGGCTCCGCCACGAGCTGGGCGAAGAAGGGCTTGTGGCACTCAACCGGAGGTTCCTTGAAACGGTGCAGGCGCGTCTGCCCGAGCGCGCCTGGCACCGGATGCCCGTCGAAGACGTCTATCTATGGCAACGGCTGAGCTATCACTTCACCGAGGCCAAGATGTCAGTGGGCCTTGCGGAGCTCCTTGCGGGCGCCGATTTCATCGCCAAGAAGATCGAGTCGCTCGGACCGATCGCCGTGGAGTCGGACCTGTCCTACGTTGAGGACGAGTGGGCGCTGGAGCTCAAACACGCAATCCGGCAGAACGCACACCTCCTCAAACGGACGGAGCCACCCTCGTCGATCCCGAGCATCCTGCTAAGCCGTCTCGAGGGCGACGGGCCCCTCACGGATTTCTGTGACAGGCTCCGCCTCGGCGCTCCGACCCCACGTTTGGAGGCGGTAGGTCAGGTTCCCGACCGGGCGCACCCCGCGTTGAAACGACTACTGGTTGGGGACCCCTCATCCTTGAGTGCCTGCGGGTGCTGTCCTTCCGCGAATCTTCTGGCGACGGGCGGCGAGGACGGAATCGTACGCCTCTGGGATGTGGAGAGCGGGTCGATCGTGCGATCGATCGAGGCGAGCTCTGAGTGGGTGCGTTCGGTGGCTTTCAGCGCCGACGGCGACCGAATCGCGAGCGCGGGCGACGACAACATGGTGCGTGTGTGGAACGTGTCCGATGGGTCTGCGATCATGGAGTTTGAGGGCAGCACGGCACCAGTGAGGTCTTGCGCTTTCACACCGGACGGAACTCGTGTTGTAGGCGCGGGATACGACGGACGCGTCAGGGTATGGGAGCTGGCCTCCGGGAGGGAGGTGCACGCCCTTGAAGGACACAGCGCTGCCGTTAGGCGTATCGCGGTCAGCCCCGACGGGATCCGTCTGGCGAGCGCCGGGGACGACCAGACGGTTCGGATCTGGGACATCGAACAGGGACGTGAACTGCACGTCTACAGCGGCCACACGGCGTCGGTCTGGGCTTGCTCGTTCAGCCCGTGCGGCACTTGGGTGGCCAGCGCGGGCGACGATCAAGTCATTCGTGTTTGGTCAGCGGCGACTGGCCAGGACAGGAGAGAGTTCTCTGGCCATACCGCTGGGCTTAACGTCTGCGTCTGGAGCACGGATGGGACCTGGATCGCGAGCGCCGGCGACGACGAGGTGATCCGCTTCTGGGACGTGAACATGGGCGAGTTGCTGGGCGTTCTGGACGGCCATCGCGCGGTCATCCGGGATTGCGCGGTCGGCTCCGACGGCAGTTGGCTTGCTAGCGTGAGCGGCGACGGCGTCATTCGGATCTGGGACGCGGATAAGCGGCGTTCCCGCGTGACCACGGCACACACCTCCAAGTGGATCCGTGCCTGCATGTTCGGACCAGACGACACCTGGCTGGCCGCCGGAGGCGACGACGGGCATATCAGGATGTGGCATCCGCGAACCGGCTTGCTGCTGCACGATCTGGAAGGGCACACCGCACCCGTCCGCTCGTGTTCGGCGACCTCGGACGGACAGTTCCTGGTGACGGGCAGTGGCGACGGGACGCTACGTGTCTGGAACACTCTGACAGGTGAGACGGTCGCGGTCTTGGCCGACCACGTCGGCTGGGTTCGGGCGTGTCAAATCAGCCCGGATGGCTCTGTTGTGGCGAGCGCAGGGGACGACAAACTGGTCAGATTTTGGGACGTGGAAAGCGGGACGGTCACTCATGCCCTGCAAGGCCATAGCGGCGCGGTGAGGACCTCCGCCCTCAGCCGGGACGGGAGTCTGCTGGCCACAGCGAGTGATGACGGAAGCCTGCTCATCTGGGATATGGCGAGCAGAAGCCTGCATTCCCGGATTGAGACCGACAAGATCGCCATTAGATCCTGCGCCTTCTCTCTGTCAGGAAGAGAGATCGTGGGTGCGGGCGACGGGCGGGTCATCAGGGCTTGGTCCCTGGATACTGGAGAGGTCACACGTACTTTCGGCGGACTTCGATCATCCGTGAGGGCCTGCACGATATCGGCCGACGACACCCGTTTGATCGGATGCTCTGACAGCGGCATCGTCTACGTCTGGGATTTCGCCACGGGAGACCTACTACATGCGCTAAGTGGGCACGTTGGTCCCGCGCGCGCGTGCACGGTCCCGACCGACGGCGGCAGAGTGGCCACGGGGGGAGGCGACGGCGTCCTCCGTGTCTGGGACACGGAGTCCGGAACCCTGCTGTCCAGTGTCGACGCGATGGGATCCGGTATGAGATCCTGCGCGGCCTCTTCTAGAGGAGACAGGATCGCCGTCGGTGGCAGCAACGGCGGCCTGAGCTTGTGGGACATGAGTACGGGACGTCCTGCCTGGACAGTCTCCGCCACTGTCGGATCGGTGAATGCGTGCGCAGTTTCCGCGGACGGGATGCTGACAGCCGCAGCTGGAAGCAACGGCGTCGTCACCGTCTGGAACACTGAGGGCGGGGACTGGTCCCAGATGATCCTCGCGACGAACGCCTCTATCAACGCCTGCGTCTTCTCGCCCACAGGGTCCAAGATCGCGGTCGGAGGGGGAGACGGCCTCGTCACCGTCCATACGCTAGAGTCCGTCGGCCCTACCCAGGAGTTGGCAGGCCACGTGGGATGGGTCCGTTCCTGTGCCTTCAGCCCGGATGGGCGCATGTTGGCTTCGGCGGGCAACGATGAGGTGATCCGCATTTGGGAGGTCAGTTCCGGGGATCTCCTGCGTACGCTGGCCGGGCACGATGGGGTGGTCCGTTCCTGTGCCTTCAGCCCGGATGGGCGCATGGTGGCTTCGGCGGGCGACGATGAGGTGATCCGCATTTGGGAGGTCAGTTCCGGGGATCTCCTGCGTACGCTGGCCGGGCACGATGGGGTGGTCCGTTCCTGTGCCTTCAGCCCGGATGGGCGCATGTTGGCTTCGGCGGGCAACGATTGCGCGATACGGGTGTGGGATCAATCGCGGACCTGTGTCGCGATCATGAAGACCGATTTCCCGCTGTCGTCGGTGCAATGGGCGGTGGATGGCGGCCGGATAGTTACAGTAGGAGAAGGGGGCGTATACCTGTTCCGCTGGATCACCTGATGCAGACGAGCACATGAGGCCGGCTGGTAGGGAGAAGAAGTTGGAGACGGTCCCGAAGACTGCGGTGGGAATTTTGAGTCCGGGGAAGATGGGCGCGGGGATTGGTGAAGTTATCCGCTCCGCCGGGCACGAGGTCTTCTGGTGCTCACAGGGCCGTAGTGCGGTCACGGCCGATCGGGCGGAGAGAACTGGGCTGGTCGGCACTCCCGATCTCGACGCGCTGGCGTCCACCGTGGAAGTGATCTTCAGCATCTGTCCGCCGGAGAACGCGGAGAACGTCGCCGCCGAGGTTGCCGCCACAGGGTTTACCGGCCTTTTCGTGGAGGCAAACGCCATTAGCTCCACGCGCTTCGACACGATCGCCGATCGACTCGAAACCGCTGGCGCCAAGGTCTTGGACGCCTGCATCATGGGGAAACCCCCGAATGCCAGCGCCAAAACCCGACTGTACCTCAACGGAGACGCTGAGTGGATCGGCCTAGCCGCAGGACTATTCGCCGAGGGCACCGTAGAGATCTTTACGATTCCAGAGCCTCGAGGCAGGGCTTCGGCGCTGAAGATCGCGCATTCCACGTTCGTGAAGCTCGACAGAGTCATCGCCGCCCTCGCCCACTCTTTGGCACGGTCCTACGACGTGGGTGAGATCCTCGCTGAAGAGGCCCAGCACGACGGCAGGTTCGCACTCGCCGAGCCCGATCACCTACCGAGCGTTGCCTCTCGCGCCTGGCGCTGGCTGTCAGAGATGGACGACGCCGCTGACCTCATGACGAGAGTGGGCATTTCCGAAAAAATGGTCCTGGCCGCGAAGGAAATCATGGAGATCTGGTCGGTTGACAAGGACAAGGACGATCTCGCCACAGATGTGGTCCTAGACCAGTTGCGCCAATCCTGATCTCAGCTGCCGAGCATTGCAATGTAGTCAGCAAGAACGTTCTCCACCTCGCTGAACCGCGACGCGGCGAAGAGTTCAGTGAAGTACGGCTCGGAGCCGTAGAAGGCTGTGATGTCCGACTGAGCGGTGGATGCGAGCTGCGTTCCGTAGCGGTGGACGAGGCTGATATCGCCGTCCGGGCGGATCCTGCCCTGATACACGGATTCTAGGTCGATGAGGAGGGAGGGGCGCCCAACAGCGGCCCGGTAGAGCACGGGGCTCTGGATACGCAGGACAATCAGGCGGATGACGAGGTCAAGCCGGAGATCGGCGCGGCTGGAATTAGCAGTGGCAACCGCACCGGTGAAAGCCGCCAGGTTCAGGACGCGCTTGATATGGCGGGGATTGGGCGCGACAATGCGCTGCAGCAGGTCGACATGAGGTTCGATGGCCGTTGGAATCGTGAGCGTGGCAAGGAAGGAGCCGATCTTCGAAGCGTCGAAGGCGGCGAGGTAGAGCGGCAGTTGGATCATCTTGTCGAGGTACTCGTTGCCGACTTCGATGACCTTGTCGGCGGTGAAGCCGAAGTCACGGTACTTTACGGCGACTCCGCGGTCGATGACGTCCTTGGCGATCGCGAGCACCACAACCACGTTGCGGAGGTCGAGGAAGAGCTTCACCGACTCCAATAAGTCGACGATCTCGTGAGGTTCGCAGCGGTCCAGGTCGTCGATGAGGAAGACCAGGCGGATGCCCTGCTCGGCCAGATCATCGGCGGCCGTCTGGAGCGTCGAGCGGATCTTCCGCATCTCGCTCTCGACCTCACCTTTGGCCTTCGAGTATTCCTCCGAGGCTGACTTAATGTCGTCGAGCTTGACGTTTCCGCCCGACACCTTCCCGAGCACGATGTTGGCTGTGATGATGCCGATCACGTGGGTTATACGCTTCCGACTGTCGGCTGCCTTGTTCTCCTCCTGCTCCAGAAGGGTGTCATTTAGCGTATGCAGCAGCGGGACCAGCATGTTGGGCTCCTTGCGGTGGAGCCACGGGTTGAAATGAACGCGGATGGTCCGACCCGGGTGGTTCTGTTCCAGCGCCTCGTTGACCATGGACAATAGGCTGCTTTTACCGCTACCCCATGGGCCGAACACCCCGATGGTGAAGGGGGTTTCGGTCCCCTCGCTCGTGATCGCCCGGGCGAGCGGGTCGACGTACTGGATGAAGCCCAGCCCGTCCCCGGCCCGGCGCACCGGAGCGTCCGATACGAGCAGTCGCTCGTCGATCATTGAATTCCCTTTCTACGAGCTCAACAGAATGCCTCATTTTGCCTGAGACTCTGCGAGATGGGTAGATGCTTTTCCGGCGGGTTGGCCGATGGCCTAATATCAAACAAACACATGGAATGAGCTTTTCCAGCCTGACAGCCCCGGGGCGCGGTGGGTTGGCGCAGAAGAGTGGCGGTAGAAGGGAAGCTCCCTGCAAGACAGCAGACGACCAAGATCCGATGCCCTAACGGGGGTGTACCGCTTCAAAACTCATCACGTAGGGCCTGAGCTGGGTGTTCTCCGGGGCAGCTACGCGGCTCGGTGGTGCTCGTTGATCAGTCCGCCGAGCACCCTCCGGCGTTCGATCCGGCCTTCCAGCGAGACGGCGGTCTGCTCGTCGTGATCGGGTGGCCGCTGCGCGCGGGACTGGTGCGGCCGATGCCCGTTGTAGTGATCGACGTACTCACCGAGCACCGAGTGCAGATGCCGTTCGCCGTAGATCAGCATGCGGTCGGCGCACTCGGCCCGTACGGTGCGTACCCACCGCTCGGCGTAGCAGTTCGCCCGCGGTGTGCGCGGCGGGATCTTCAGCACCGTCACGTGTGCCGTGCCAAAACTCGTCCATGGCATCTGGCCTGGCCTTCTATCCTCGGCACTCGTGTTTCTACGCCTGCTGTATCTGCTGATGGTCCGGTTGTTCGGCTGGTTGACGCTACTCGCGCGGGGCGACGCTTCCAAGGACGTGGAGATCTCGGTGCTGCGACATGAAGTCGCCGTCCTGCGTCGTCAGGTCTCCCGACCGCGACCGGACTGGGCCGACAGGGCGCTGCTGGCCGCACTGGCGCGACTGCTGCCCACGCGGCTTCGCCTCCATCGAATCGTGACGCCTGGCACCTTGTTGGCCTGGCACCGCCAGATGGTCAGCCAACGCTGGACGTACCCGAACGCGGCCGGACGTCCGCCGATCCCGAATGAACTGCGTGAGCTGGTGATCCGGCTGGCCAGAGAGAACCCACGATGGGGGCACCGGCGGATCCAGGGCGAACTGCTCGGCCTCGGCCATCAGATCGGGGAGGGTACCATCCGCCGCATCCTCACCGCGGCCGGCCTCGGCCCAGCGCCACGCCAGACTGCGCCGACCTGGCGACAGTTCCTTACCTCGCAAGCCTCCGGCATCCTGGCCTGCGACTTCCTGCACGTCGACACCGTGTTCCTCAAACGCCTGTATGTCCTGTTCGTCATGGAGATCGAGACACGCCGCGTGCACCTGCTGGGCGTCACCTCCAACCCGACCGGCGCGTGGACCACCCAGCAAGCCCGGAACCTGCTGATGGACCTGGGCGAGCGCGCCAGCGCGTTCAGGTTTCTCATCCGGGACCGTGACGGCAAGTTCTCCCGTTCGTTCGATGAGGTGTTCACCGCCAATGGCGTGCGGGTCATCAAGACGCCCGTCCGGTCGCCACGGGCGAACGCGTTCGCGGAGCGGTTCGTGGGAACACTACGCCGTGAGTGCCTCGATCACCTGCTCATCCATGGTGAGCGGCACCTGCGTAAGGTTCTGGCCGAGTACGAACACCACTTCAACCAGCATCGCCCGCATCAAGGCCGTTCGCTTCGCCCGCCGTTGCACGGTCCCAGCAAGATGATCGACATGACTTCCCGGATCCATCGTCGAAGGACCGTCGCAGGTCTGATCAACGAGTACCACAGAGCAGCCTGATCTCCCGGCAAACGCCCAGCTCAGCAGCAGTGTTCGCGTTTTGGCACCCCACAGGCGGGTGCCGACTGGCAGGATTCGGGATACGTGTTCACCACCGCGACAGGCGCACCGCTGCGGCCGGACTATCTCACCGGCCGGTTCCGCCGGCTGGTGGCCGCCTCCGGGCTGCCGCCGATCCGGCTGCACGACCTACGCCACGGCGCCGCCACCCTGGCGCTGGCCGCGCACACCGACCTGAAGGTGGTACAGGCCACGCTGGGGCACGCCAGCATCGTGCTCACCGCCGACACCTACGTCTCGGTGCTACCGGAAGTGGCCCACGAAGCAGCCCGCGAGACAGCCGAGCTGGTGCTGAACGCCGCATCCGCACTGGGGCGGCAGCTCAGCATCTGACTCAGGATTGCCTCACATTTGCCCCATACCGCCCCAGCGCATGGGCGCGATCGGAGTTTCCGCAGGTGGAGAAGCGCGCCCTGCAGGATTCGAACCTGCGACCGTCGGATTAGAAGTCCGGTGCTCTATCCAGCTGAGCTAAGGGCGCTCCTGCCTTATTGTGCATGATCCGGCGACTTGTCACGCACACGTTCTGGCCGTGTCAGGCCGACAGGGCGATCACCAGCCACATGAACAGGGTTCCCATGACCGTGGCGGCCAGGGTCCAGCCGGTGGCGCGTCTGGTTGTGTGGGCCTCCGGGAGGATGTCAGAGATGGCCAGATAGAGGAGAAATCCGGCGAAAAGGCCCAGGTAGGCGGTCAGGATGTGGGCCGGGATGGCGATGAGGAAGGTCAGGGTGGCGCCGAGCACGGGGGCGACGGCGTCCAGGGCCAGGAGGGTGAGGGCGCGGCGGCGGGCGTTTCCGTACAGCGACGTGATCGTGTACGTGTTGAAGCCGTCGGTGAAGTCGTGGGCGATGACGCCGATGGCCACGGCGACCGCGAGCGAGGCGTCCGTCTGGTAGGAGGCTCCGATGGCGGCGCCGTCCAGGAGGCTGTGGATGACCAGGGCGGATCCCGCCGTGACGCCTACGCCGGCTCGGGCGTGGCGGTGGGCGGCGTAATCGCCTTCGTGCGCGTCGTGCATGCCCATGGAGCGTTCGACGATGTGGATGCCGAGGAACGCCAGGGCGAACATGAGCATCGGGAGCGGGACGCCGAGCACTTCGACGGCGTCCCGGGTGAGGGATTCGGGGAGGAGGTCGAAGGCCACCACGCCGAGCATCACGCCCGCGGCGGCGCCGAGTACGAGGTGGCGGTTGTTCTTGACGCGGTCGGCGACCAGCCCGCCCAGCAGCGTCATGAGGAAGGCCGCCAAGGAGAGCAGGATGGGCACGGTTCCTCAGGCTAGGGGGTGGCTGGGGGGCGGGGGCGGTACGACACTCGTCCGCGGGATTCGAGGGGCACGGCGGCTTTGGCGACAGGCTCGCGAGAGGCACGGGTTCGGGGACAGGTTCGCCAGAGGCACGGCTTCGGGGACACGCTCGCGAGAGGCGCGGCTTCGGGGACTGGCTCGGAATTCTCGCGCGGCGCGGCACGGCTCGGCGCGGACGCGGCACGGCACGGCTCGGCGCGGACGCGGCACGGCACGGCGCGGCGCGGACGCGGCACGGCGCGGCGCGGACGCGGCACGGCTCGGCGCGGCCCGGACGGGGCAGCGCGGGGCCCCGCCGGCGCGGCGGCGCGCCGCAGCGCGGGGGGCGCGGAGC
>NZ_JBEXYK010000091.1:0-28409 GCF_040630865.1 Nonomuraea sp. NPDC005730 | reverse complement strand
CCGTGAAGCAGCCCGTCGAGGTGCCGCCGTGGTACCAGACGCTGTGGGAGTCGGTGGAGGCCGCCGACAAGGGCACGGGCCGCAGAGCGGTGGAGGGTCGAGGACCGCGACCTCCAGCTGGGCGACCGGCGGCCGCTCGCCGCCCGGCTCGGTGAGCGCGGCCAGCGCCACCTCAAGGGCGTCGGCCAGCGACATCGACTCGCGGTAGCGCTCCTTGAGCCGCCCGGCCACGGCGTCGGCCTGGCCGCCCATGGCCGCGAAGCCGTGCTCGTCGAACACCGAGCCGTCGAAGGTCAGCCGGTAGATGGCGTCGCCGTCGGGGGTGTCGCCGACCTCGGCGACGACGACCTCCACCTCCAGCGACTTGATCGACTCGGTGAAGATGCGGCCCAGGTTGGAGGCGTAGAGGTTGGCCAGCCCGCGGCCGGTCACGTCGGAGCGGTCGTAGGTGTAGCCGTTGATGTCGGCGTAGCGGATGCCGCCGAGGCGCAGCTCCTCGAACTCGTTGTAGCGGCCGACGGCGGCGAACCCGATGCGGTCGTAGATCTCGCTGATCTTGTGCAGCGCCCGCGACGGGTTGGGCGCCACGAACAGGATGCCGTCGACGTACTGCAGCACGACGACCGACCGACCCCGCGCGATGCCCTTGCGCGCGTAGTCGGCCTTGTCCCGCATGATCTGCTCAGGGGACGCATATCCAAAAGGCATGGACACGGGCAGTGGTCCTTTCTAGCGCAGCGGGGCGATGGGGCCGTCGGGCGAGATCATCCGGGCCTCCAGCATCTGTTCGACCTTGGTGGCCACCTGCTGGTCGGTCAGCTTGCGGAAGCCGTCGGCGTCGATCACCGACACGATCGGCCAGATCTTCCTCGACACGTCGGGCCCGCCGGTCGCCGAGTCGTCGTCGGCCGCGTCGTAGAGGGCCTGGATCACCGTCATCACCATGTCGTCGGCCGAGGCGCCGTCGCGGTAGAGCTTCTTCAGCGAGCCGCGGGCGAAGATCGAGCCGGAGCCGATGGCGTCGTACCTGTCGCGCTCGTAGGGGCCGCCCGCCACGTCGTAGCTGAAGATGCGGCCCTCGTCGCGGTCGGAGTCGTAGGCCGCGAACAGCGGCACCACCACCAGGCCCTGCATCGCCATGCCGAGGTTACCGCGGATCATGGTGGCCAGGCGGTTGGCCTTGCCCGCCACCGAGAGCGTGCGGCCCTCCATCTTCTCGTAGTGCTCCAGCTCCACGCGGTAGAGGCGGGCCATCTCGATGCCGGTGCTGGCCGTGCCCGCGATGCCCATGCACGAGTAGTCGTCGGAGCGGAACACCTTCTCGATGTCACGCTGCGAGATGATGTTCCCCGACGTGGCCCGCCGGTCGCCCGCCATCACCACGCCGCCGGCGAAGGTGGCGGCCACGATCGTGGTCGCGTGCGGGACCTGGTCGCCGATCGGAGTGGCCAGCGCCTGGTGACGCTGCGGCAGCAACTCGGGCGCGTAAGAGCCGACGAACTCGGTGAACGAGGAGTTCCCTGAGTTTCGGAAAAGCTGGTCCACCAGGCCGACGGGCAGATCCCTGTTCGGTGCCACGCGACTCCCTCCCAACATCAGTGTCTCTAGGCCGACCCTACTCATGTTGCGTTGCTGTCTGCACTTCCCACGATCAGCTCACGGCGAACCGTTCATCAGATCGTTTCTTTACGCCCGCCACACCCCGTGCGATTGTCGGTATGTCTGCACGTCCTGAACAGGAGGCCGACTTGCGACTCCCCAGCCGGCCCGCGCTCGTCGCGGCCGCAGCCGTCCTGGCCCTCACCTCCTGCGGCTCCGGCACCCAGTCCGGGGGCAGCATCACCCTCACCATCACCGCCAACTCCATCGAGGGCGGCAAGAACTCCGAGTCCGCCGCCTGGATCAAGAAATGGGTCATCCCCGAGTTCGAGAAGACCCACCAGAACGTCAAGGTGCTCTTCCAGGGCAACGGCGTGGACGACGAGCAGTACAAGACCAAGATCGCTCTGGACCTCAAGTCCAGGACCGGGGCCGACGTCATCGACCTCGACGGCATCTGGGTCGGCGAGTTCGCCCAGGCCGGATACATCAAGCCGCTCACCGAGGTCGGCGGTGCCGGCGTCGAGCAGTGGGAGGGCTGGTCGCAGATCCCGCAGGCCGTCCAGGGCCTCGGCATCTTCGACGGCAAGAAGTACGGCCTGCCCCAGGGCACCGACGGCCGCGTGCTGTTCTACAACAAGGCGCTGTTCAGGAAGGCCGGTCTGCCCGAGACCTGGCAGCCGACCAGCTGGCAGCAGATCATCGACGCCGGCGTCAAGCTCAAGGCCGCCGGGGTGCCCACGCCCGTGCAGATCGACGCCGGCACCGCCATGGGCGAGGCCACCACCATGCAGGGCGTGCTGCCCCTGCTGGCCGGCGCCGGGTCGGAGATCTACGCCTCGGGCAAGTGGACCGGCGCCTCCCAGGCCGTCAAGGACGTCCTGGGCTTCTACCAGCAGGTCTACGGCGGCAGCGGGCTCGGCGACCCCAAGCTCCAGCAGGAGGCCAAGGGCCGCGACAAGTCCTTCGCCCAGTTCGCCGCCGGCAAGATCGCCATCCTGGCAGAGAGCGACTACTTCTGGCGCTCGGTCATCGAGCCCAAGGCCGGGGTCGCCCCCATGCCCGACCGCGACCAGGTCGTGGGCTACGCCAAGATCCCGGCCAGGCAGCCCGGCGGCGGCATCCGCGGCCAGGACTTCGTCAGCATGTCCGGCGGGGCCGTCCGCGTGCTCAACCCCTTCTCCAAGAACCCCAAGGCGGCCTGGGAGCTGCTGGCCTTCATGCACTCGGCCGCCGCGACCAAGTCGCAGCTGGCCGGGCAGGCCCGCGTCAGCGCCCGTAGCGACGTCAACGAAGAGGTGCTGACCGCCGACCCCATGCTCAAGTTCGTCGCCGACGAGGTGCTGCCCATCACCGCCTACCGGCCGGGCCTGGCCGTCTATCCGCAGGTCTCCACCGCCTTACAGGAGGCCACCGCGGCCGTGGTGGCCGGCAGGAGCGCCGACGAGGCGGCCGCGGCGTACCGGAGCAAGCTGGAGGGACTGGTCGGTGGCGCGGCCAACGTCGGCGGCTGACGCCGCGGGGCTGGGCCGGGGCAGGGCGGTCGCGTTCGTCCTGCCCGCCCTGGTCCTGATCGGCGTCTTCCTGCTCTTCCCGGCCCTGTGGACCATCTACCTCGGCCTGACCGACTACCGGCTGACCGGCCTGGCCGCCGCCGACCCCCAGGTCGTCGGCCTGGACAACTACACCGCCGCGCTCGCCGACCCGCGTTTCCTGTCCTCGCTGTGGCTCACCCTGCTGTACGTCGGCGGCTCGGCCGTCGTCGGGCAGGCCGGGCTGGGCTTCGCCCTGGCCTGGATCCTGCGCTCGCGCACCGGCCCGCTGCGCCGGGTCGTCGAGGGCGCGGTGCTGCTGTCGTGGATCCTGCCCAGCACCGTGGTCGGCATGTTGTGGTTCGCGCTGCTCGACCGCGACGACGGCACGCTCAACGCCCTGCTGCACACGCCCGGGTTCGCCTGGCTGCTGGACTACCCGCTGCTGTCGATCATCGTCTTCAACGTGTGGCGCGGCACCGCGTTCTCGATGATGCTCTACTCGGCCGCCCTGGAGAACGTGCCACCCTCGCACCTGGAGACCGCCCGGCTGGCCGGCGCGAGCGTGCCGCAGCAACTGCGCGACGTGGTGCTGCCGGCCATCAGGCGGCACGTCCTGACGAACCTGCTGCTGATCAGTCTATGGACGTTCAACGACTTCACGCCGTTCGTGCTGACCGGCGGCGGGCCCGAGGGCCGCTCGGAGATCCTGCCCGTGTACGTCTACCGCGTCGCCCTCCAGGACGGGCAGCTCGGCGTCGGTGCCGCCATCTCCTTCCTCATCCTGCTGATCAACCTCGTCTTCGCCCTGGCCTACCTGCGGTTGCTGCGCGGACGTCGCCGCACGCGGGAGGTCGCCGCCGCCGGAGGACCGCCCGCATGATCCGCCACACGCTCGGACGGCTGGCCGCCACCGTGTTCGTCGCCGTCGTCCTGGCCTTCTTCGCGCTGCCCATGCTCTGGCTGGCCAGCGCGCCCTTCGACGACACCCCGACGATCACCACGTCGATCCCCGAGTTCACGTTGCGCAACTTCGCCGCCGTCCTGGACAACCCGTACGCGCTGGGCTCGATCCGCAACTCCCTCATCCAGGGGGGCGGGGCGGCCGTGCTGGTCGTCGTCCTGTCGGCGCTGGCCGCCTACGCCCTTTCGCGGGTGCGGCTGCCCGGCCGCGATGTGCTGCTCTACCTGCTCCTGCTGCTGTCGTCCGTGGTCACCGGCACCGCGGCGATGGTGCCGATCTTCGAGCTGGCCACCCGGCTCGGCCTCATCGACACCCACCTCGGCGTCGTCCTCGTGGTCTCGGCCGGTCTGCTGCCCGCCGCGATCTTCATCCTGAAGGACTTCATGGACGAGACGCCCACCTCCTACGAGGAGTCGGCCCGGGTCTTCGGCGCCTCGTCGCTGCAGATCCTGCGGCACATCGTGGTCCCGCTCGTCCGGCCGGGGCTGGCCACCATCGCCGTGTGGGCGCTGGCCAGCGTGTGGGGCGGGTTCCTGTTCCAGTTCATCCTGCTGCGCGACCCCGAGAAGGCGCCCGGCTCGATCATCCTCTACACGCTCTACACCGAGGGCGGCGCGCCCCGGCTCGACCTCATCTCCGCCTTCTCGCTGCTGTACTCCCTGCCGGTGGTCCTGATGTACCTGTTCGTCTCCCAGCGGTACGGTTTCCGCTTCCACGGAGGAATCAAGCGTTGATCTCCCTGCACGGCCTGACCAAGGTGTTCCCCGGAGGCGTACGCGCGCTCGACGACCTCGCGCTCACCGTCGCCGACGGCGAGTTCTTCGCCCTGCTCGGCCCCTCCGGCTGCGGCAAGACCACCCTCCTGCGCAGCATCGCCGGCCTGGAGACCCCCACCTCAGGGACCGTCGCCATCAACGGCAAGGACGTCACCGCCCTGCCGCCGGGCGAGCGCGACGTCGCCATGGTCTTCCAGGACTACGCGATCTTCCCCCACATGGACGTCACCGCCAACATCGCCTACCCGCTGCGCATCAGGAAGGTCCCCCGCGCCCGGCGGACGGAGAAGGCGGCCGAGGTCGCGGCCCGGCTCAGCCTCACCGAGCTGCTGCTGCGGCGTCCGTCGGAGCTGTCCGGCGGCCAGCAGCAGCGGGTGGCGCTGGCCCGCGCGATCGCCTGCCACCCGGCCGCGTTCCTGTTCGACGAGCCGCTGTCCAACCTCGACGCCCGTCTGCGCCTGGAGGCGCGCACCTTCCTCAAGCGGCTGCAGCGGGAGCTGGCCGTCACCACCGTGTTCGTCACCCACGACCAGGCCGAGGCGCTCGCGCTGGCCGACCGCATCGCCGTCATGTCCAAGGGCTCGATGATCCAGGTCGGCACCCCCGCGGACATCTTCCACCGGCCGGCCACCACGTTCGTGGCCTCCTTCATCGGCTCCACCCCGATGAACCTCCTGCCCGCCCAGGTCACCGACGCCGGACTCGAGGTGGCCGGCGCCCTGCGCCCGCTGCCCGAGGGCCTGACCCCGGACGACGACGCCCCCGTGACGTACGGCGTGCGCCCGGAGTACATGGACCTGTCCCCCGCCGAGCGCCCGGACGCCTTCCCGGGCGTCGTGTCCGTCCTGGAGAACATGGGCACCCACACCCTCATCACCCTGGAGTCCCCCGGCGGGCTCATCCAGGCCGTCATGCCGGAGGGCGAGGAGCCGCCGCTCGGCGCCTCCCGCTGGGCCGTGCCGCGCCGCTCCCTGGTCTACCGCGACGACCGGCTGCTGTGACCCCGGGCGACCCGGGCTCGCATACTGGACTCATGGCCAGGTCCTGGATCCTGCACGTCGACCTCGACCAGTTCATCGCCGCCGTCGAGCTGCTGCGCCATCCCGAGCTGCGCGGCAGGCCCGTCGTCGTGGGCGGTTCCGGCGACCCCGCCCAGCCGCGCACGGTCGCCGCGACCGCCACCTACGAGGCCCGCGCGCACGGCGTGCACTCGGGCATGCCGCTGCGCACCGCGCTGCGGCGCTGCCCCGACGCCGTCTTCCTGCCCAGCGACCCGCCCGCCTACGAGGCCGCCTCCGAGCGCGTCATGGCCGCTCTGCGCGAGCTGCCGGTGCTCGTGGAGGTCTGGGGCTGGGACGAGGCCTTCGTCGGCGCCACGACCGACGACCCCGAGGCGCTGGCGGCCGGGCTGCGGCAGGTGGTGCTCGACCGCACCGCGCTGAGCTGCTCGGTCGGCATCGGCGACAACAAGCACCAGGCCAAGCTCGCCTCGGCCTTCGCCAAACCGGCCGGCGTCTACCGCCTGACCGGCGAGAACTGGGCCGAGGTGATGAACGACCGGCCGACCGACGCGCTGTGGGGCATCGGCGCCCGGACGGCGAAGAAGCTCGCCGGGCTCGGCCTGCGCACGGTCGCCGACCTGGCCGCCGCCGACCCCGCCGAGCTGGCCCGCGCCTTCGGTCCGGTCAACGGCCCCTGGTACCGCTATCTGGCCCTCGGCAAGGGCGAGGCCGAGGTGGACACCACTCCCTGGGTGGCCCGCGGTCACAGCCGCGAGATCACCTTCCCCCGTGACCTCACCGATCGTGAGGCCGTCGCCGGCCAGGTGGCCGGTCTCGCCGGGCAGGTCGCCGGCGACGCGGTGGCGGCGGGGCGTCTCTGCGCGCGGGTGACGGTCAAGGTGCGTTTCACCCCGTTCCTGACCCGTACCCGGCAGTGCACGCTCCCCGAGCCCACGGCCGACCCCGGCGCGCTGACCGAGGCGGCGCTCGCCGCGCTGGGCCGCTTCGACCTCGACCGCCCGGTGCGGCTGCTCGGCGTGGCGGTCGACTACACGGATCCCGGCCGAACAGCGGCCGACTCCATGGCGCCCGATTCCATGGCGCCCGAGGAGTGAGCCCCGGCCGGTTCGGCCGGGGCTCATCCTTCCCCATGGTCAGAGCGGTGAGGACAAGGCCCTACTGGCCCTACTCGCCGCCCTTTTGCACATAGGAACGCACGAATTCCTCGGCGTTCTCTTCGAGTACTTCGTCGATTTCGTCCAGGATCGCGTCGACATCGTCAGTGAGCTTCTCCTGTCGCTCCTGCACGTCCGGCGCCGCCGAGGCCTCGGTCTCCTCAACTTCGGCCTCACGCCGGCCGGTCTGCTTCTGCCCGCCGGTGTCCTTGGTTGCCATGTCCTACCTCCGCTTGGGGGACTGCCTCTAAGGCATATCTTCCCCGAACCGGACGACATTTCGCGTCCAACGCCGTGCGATCTTGGCGGCTTGACTGGATAGCACTCCTATCCAATAATGGATCCACCTATACACAAGGAGATCCCGACATGTCGCCCTCTTCGCTGCACACGGCAGGTGTGCTCCTCATCACAGTTCCCGGCGTCGCGTTCGGCGGCGTGACCCTGCTGCGTTTCCTCATGCGCAACGAGCCGGGCTATCTGGACAACCCCGTCCGCAGGGGCCTGTGGCGGGCCGGGCACGCGCACGCGGGCGTCCTGGTGCTGTTCAGCCTGGTCGCGATGCTGTACGTGGACCAGGCGAGCCTGCCCGAGGGCGTGAAGGCGCTGACGCGCACGCTCATCGTGGCCGCGCCCATCCTGATGCCGCTGGGCTTCTTCCTGTCGGTGCTGCGTCCGCGCGACACCAAGCCGAACCGGCTGATCTGGCTGACCGCGGTGGGCGGCGCGTCGCTGGCCGCGGGCACGCTGACGCTCGGCATCGGCCTGCTGTGAGCCCCGGGACGGCCCGGGGCTCCGGCTACTCCCCGGTGCCGGTCAGCGCGGCGACCAGCTCGGCCGCGGTGCGGCAGCGGTCGAAGAGCTCACCGACGTGGGCCTTGGTGCCGCGCAGCGGTTCGAGCGTGGGCACGCGCTGCAGGGACTCCCGGCCGGGGATGTCGAAGATCACCGAGTCCCAGGAGGCGGCGGCCACCGACTCGCTGTACTGGCTCAGGCAGCGCCCGCGGAAGTAGGCGCGGGTGTCGGTCGGCGGCAGCTCGATCGCGCGCTCGACCTCCTCCTCGCTGATCAGGCGCTGCATGCGCCCGCGTGCCACGAGCCGGTTGTACAGGCCGCGGTCGGGGCGGATGTCGGAGTACTGGAGGTCGACGAGCTGCAACCGCGGGTGGGACCAGGGCAGGCTGTCGCGGGTGCGGTAGCCCTCCAGCAGCTCCAGCTTGGCGACCCAGTCGAGCTCGCGCGAGAGCTGCATCGGGTCCTCGGCCAGGCGCGTGAGCACGGACTCCCAGCGGTCGAGGACGTCCTTGTTCATCTCGTCCTGGGCGGTGCCGCGTTCCTCGACGTACTTGCGGGCCTGCTCCAGGTACTCCATCTGGAGCTGCACGGCGGTGAGCTTGCGGCCGTCGCGCATCGGGATCTCGTAGCGGCAGGTCGGGTCGTGGCTGACCGCCCGCAGCGACTGGACGGGGTTCTCCACGGCCAGGTCGCGGGTCAGGAAGCCCTCCTCGATCATGGCCAGGACCAGCGCGGTGGAGCCGAGCTTGAGATAGGTGGAGATCTCCGACATGTTGGCGTCGCCGATGATGACGTGCAGCCGGCGGTACTTCTCGGGATCGGCGTGCGGCTCGTCGCGGGTGTTGATGATGGGCCGCTTGAGCGTGGTCTCCAGGCCGACCTCGACCTCGAAGAAGTCGGCGCGCTGGCTGATCTGGAAGCCCTCGCCGCGGGAGTCCTGGCCGATGCCGACCTTGCCCGCGCCGACGACGACCTGCCGCGAGACGAAGAACGGCGTCAGGTGCCGGACGATGTCGGCGAACGGCGTGGCGCGCCGCATCAGGTAGTTCTCGTGGCAGCCGTAGGAGGCGCCCTTGGCGTCGGTGTTGTTCTTGTAGAGCTGGATCGGCGCGTTGGACGGGATCGCCGAGGCGCGGGTGGCCGCGTCGTACATCACGCGCTCGCCGGCCTTGTCCCAGATGACCGCGGCCCGCGGGTTGGTGCACTCCGGCGAGGAGTACTCCGGGTGGGCGTGGTCGACGTAGAGCCTGGCCCCGTTGGTGAGGATGACGTTGGCCAGCCCGAGGTCCTCGTCGGTGAGCTGGCTGGAATCGGCGACCTCGCGGGCCAGGTCGAAGCCGCGCGCGTCGCGGAGCGGGTTCTCCTCCTCGAAGTCCCATCGCGCTCTGCGCGCGCGGGCCGCCGAGGCGGCCAGGTAGGCATTCACGACCTGGGAGGAGGTCACCATCGCGTTGGCGCCTGGCTGACCTGGTACGGAGATGCCGTATTCGGTCTCGATGCCCATCACCCGACGCACCGTCATGCAACACCCTCTGTTCGTCCGGATCTGCCTATCCGCCGTTTATATGCCCGAGCCTATGCCCTTCACAGTGCCCCGAGGCCACAGAGTTATGGCACCGACGCCTTCTGAATCTGTACGGCGGAGCTTGTTGTGGTTTGCGGTGATCTGCGGGGCTTGAGGAGTCGCTGGATCGGCCGTTCGGCAAAGGAGTAGATCAGATACGACAGCACGACGGCGGCCAGAGTCGTGACCAGGGCCACCGCCCAGGAGGGCAGGTCGCCGGTGAGCAGCGGGATGAGCGCCGCCGCGGCGACCCCATGGAAGAGGTAAAGCGGGTAAGTGGTGGCGCCCAGCGCGGTGAGCGCCCTGGAGGGTTTGAGGCGGATCAGGCCGAGGGCGACCAGGGCCATGGCGGCGAAGATCAGGGTGAGGGTGACGATCACGCTGGTGTCGGTGACGGGCATGTTCTTGAACCCGGCGGCGTCGATGCGGCGGTGCACGCGGCCCAGCGCGGCGGGGACGGCCATGGCGTACCCGGCGGCGACGTACAGCCACGGGAGCAGGGCCTTGCGGTTCTGGTGGATGAGATAGAGGGCCATGCCGGCGACGAAGTAGGGGGCGTAGTCGGGCATGACGATCTCGTTCAGCACGTCGTTGTCCACGAACCTGGCGGCCAGCGCGGCGGCCAGCCAGACGCCCGAGAAGACCAGCACGCGCGCGTACGTGACGCCGGCGATCACCAGGATCGCGATCAGCAGGTAGAAGCGCAGCTCGGCCCAGAGCGACCAGTAGACGCCGCTGGCGTCGGCCACCTTGAACAGCCGCTGGAACATGGTGGCGTTCACCAGGTACTGCCCTGGTGAAAGTTTTGGGTCCAGCGCGGTGGCGCCGGTCAGCCCGTACAGGGCCGCCACGGCGCCGAGGCTCAGCCAGTACGCCGGGTAGAGCCGCACCAGCCGCGACCGGGCGAACGCCCCGAGCCCCCGCCCCCACACGGTCATGAGGATGACGAACCCGCTGATGACGAAGAACAGCTCGACGCCGAGGATGCCCAGCCCGGCGAAGGGCGCCAGCGCCGGGAACAGCGCGGCGGGCCTGGCCCCCCAGACCGAGGCGAAGGCCACCAGGTAGTGGAAGGCGACGACCGCCAGGGCGGCGAGGAAGCGCAGCAGGTCGAGCTCGGCCAACCGGCCGTCTCCCCGAGCATGCTTTGGCCGGTTAGCTTGATGCACGCACCTTTTGACGACCCGCTGATCACTTTGGTTCCACAGGTCCCTCTGTTCCCACCAGCAACACGCGTGCGGCCGGGCCGAGGGCGATCGCCTCGCGGGTGCCCGGGTCGAGGGCGAGCAGCCCGGCGGCCCCCGCCGCGCCGCACTCCGACAGCGACACCCCGCGCTCGGCCAGCAGCGCGGCGGCCTCGGCGGCCTGTTCGTCGGCCACGGTGACGAACAGGTCGGCCTGGCGGCTCAGCAGGTCGAAGGCGATCAGGGACGGTTCCAGGCAGTCGAGCCTGCCCAGGCGCGTGGGCGAGCCGGTCGCGTGCACCGGCCGGCCCGCGCGGGCGCTCTCCAGCAGGCAGGGCGCGCCGTCGGGCTCGACCACGACGATCCTCGGCTGCTCGCCCCAGCGGTCGCGCGTGTACCCGGCCGCGGCGGCGGCCAGCCCGCCCACCCCGGCCTGCACGAACACGTGGGTGGGCGGGATCTCGATCTCGTCGAACAGGACGGTGTAGCCGCGCATCACGTCCAGGGGGATGTCGTCGTAGCCCTCCCAGGAGGTGTCGGCGACCAGGCGCCAGCCGTGCTCCTGGGAGGCGTGCAGGGCGGCGGCCAGGCTGGCGTCGTAGTCGCCGCCCTCGCGGCGGACCTCGGCGTCCAGGGCGCGCAGCCGGTGCGCGAACGGCTCGGGCACCTGCTCGCTGAGGTAGACGACGCAGTGCGCGCCGAGCTCCCTGGCCCCGGCCGCGACCGAGATGCCGTGGTTGCCGGCGCTGGCGCAGACGTACGTGGTGCCGCCGCCGTCGCGTTCGGACAGCCGGTGCACGGCGTAGGCCCCGCCGAGCGCCTTGAAGCTGCCCAGCCCCATGCGGCCGCTCTCGTCCTTGACGTGCACGGTGCCCGCCCCGGCGATATCGGTCAGGGTGTGCACGGGCGTGGGCCGGTAGGCCGGGTGCCGGGCGAAGTGGGCGCGGGCGAGCCGGGCGTGCTCCACACCGATCAGCTCACGGTCGCGCTCGGCGAACGGCGTGCGGCCGGGGTTGAAGAAGTGCATGATCGCCATGCTAGGACGCGCCGGCCGGCGTTCCCCGGCACCTGGCGGGCGCGTCCGGCGCATGTCACGAGGAGCGGTCGCGGGCGGCGGCCACGGCGGCCTGGCCGAGGCTGAGGCCGCCGTCGCCGGGCGGCACCCGGGTGTGGGTGAGCACCCGGAACCCGGCCGCGCGCAGGCGCTCGACGGCCCGTTCGAGCAGCAGCGCGTTCTGCAGCACCGAGCCCGACAGCGCCACGGTGTTCAGGCCGGTGCCGTCCCTCAGCATGACGCAGCAGCGCACGACGGCGTCGGCCACGCCGTTGTGGAAGCGGCCCGCGATCGAGCCGGTGGCGATCCCGGCCGCGACGTCGGCGGCGGCGGCCCGGACGAGGTCGGCGGCGTGCACGACGAGCAGGTCGCCCTCGGTGATGGTCGCCGGGTACGAGCCGCTCTCGGCCGGGTCGGCGCGCTGTTCGAGCTCGGCGGCCGCCTGCCCCTCGTAGGTGACGGTGTCCCGGATGCCGAGCAGCGCCGAGACGGCGTCGAACAGCGGCCCGGCGCTGGAGGTCATGGGCGCGCCCAGCCCGCTGCGGGTCCGGGCGAGCACGTCGGGCCAGTGGGCGGCGTTGCGGCGGACGACGTCCAGGTGGGGGTGCTCGTCGCGCAGGTAGGCCGCGGCCATGCGCCACGGCTGGCGGACCGCGGCGGTGCCGCCGGGCATCGGGACCAGGGCCAGGTGACCGAGCCGCTGGAAGGAGGTCAGGTCGGCGCGCAGGAACTCGCCGCCCCACAGCGTGCCGTCGAGGCCGTGGCCGGGGCCGTCGAGGGCCACGCCGAGCACCGGGCCCGTCTCGCCGTTGTCGGCCAGGCAGGAGGCTATGTGGGCGTGGTGGTGCTGGACGCCGACGAGCTCGACGCCGGTCAGCTCCAGGGCGTGCCTGGTGGACAGGTAGCCGGGGTCGAGGTCGTGGGCGACGACCTCGGGACGGATGTCGAACAGGCCGCAGAAGTGGTCGATGCCCTCGACGAAGGAGCGCAGGGTCTCCTGGTCGTCCAGGTCGCCGATGTGCTGGGACAGGAACGCGCGCCGGCCGCGTACCAGGCAGAAGGTGCTGCGCAGCTCGGCGCCGCAGGCCAGCACCGGGCGGGGCGCGGGACGGCGCAGCGTGAGCGGCTCGGGCGCGTGGCCGCGGGCGCGGCGCAGCACGGTGTGCCCGCCGGACCAGGGGCGCAGCACCGAGTCGTCGGCGGGGACGTGGATGGCCCGGTCGTGGAGGAGGAAGGCGTCGGCGATGCCGCCGAGCCGGGTGACCGCGTCGGCGTCCTCGTGGGCGATGGGCTCGTCGCCGACGCTGCCGCTGGTCAGGACCATGGGCTCGGCCAGCTCCGCGAGCAGCAGGTGGTGCAGCGGCGTGCAGGGCAGCATCAGGCCGAGGTCGCGGCTGCCGGGCGCGACGGCGTCGGCGACGGGCGCGTCGGGCAGCCGGGGCAGCAGCACGATCGGGCGCGCGCGGCCGGTGAGCAGCGCGGCGCCCTGCCCGTCGACCGCGCACAACCGGCGGGCCTGGTCGAGGTCGGCGACCATGACGGCGAACGGCTTCTCCGCGCGGTGCTTGCGGGCCCGCAGCGCCGCGGCGGCCTCCTGGTGGGCGGCGGGCACGGCCAGGTGGAACCCGCCCAGCCCCTTGACGGCGACGACGCGGCCGGCCCGCAGCATGGTCGCGCAGGCGCTGACCGGGTCGCCGCACAGCTCGGCGCCGCGGGCGTCCAGCAGGCGCAGGGACGGGCCGCAGGCGGGGCAGCAGGTGGACTCGGCGCGGAAGTGGCGGTCGCCGGGGTCGTGGTACTCGGCCGAGCAGTCGGCGCACATCGCGAACCCGGCCATGGTGGTCAGCAGCCGGTCATAGGGCACGCCGCGCACGACGGTGAAGCGCGGCCCGCAGTTGGCGCAGGCGATGAACGGGTAGCGGTGGCGCCGGCCGGCCGGGTCGGCCAGCTCGCGCAGGCAGTCGTCGCAGGTGGCGAGGTCGGCCGGGACGAGGGCGCGGCGCGGGCCGGCCGGGTCGCCGGCGGCGATGCTGAAGCCCCGGTGGCCCGCGGGCGCGCCGCTGACGACGGTGACGCTCTCGATCTCCGACAGGGCGGGCGCGTCGCGCTCCAGCGCGGTCAGGAACTCCTCGACCCCGGCCAGGGCGCCCTCGACCTCGATGAACACCCCCTCGACGTCGTTGCGCACGCGGCCGGCCAGGCCGAGCCTGCTGGCCAGCGAATACACGAAGGGGCGGAACCCCACGCCCTGGACGACGCCTTCGACGCGGACGTCCACCCGCTTACGGACGGTCACAGGCCCCAGTGTGCGCCTCGCCGGGGCGGCTTGTACGGCGGATGACGCGTGTCGCGCGCCCTTCTCTCAGGAGTCGCGCGCCCATCCCCTCGGAAGTCGCGCGCCCTTCTCTCAGGAGTCACGCGCCCATCCCCCGCAAGTCACGCGCCGGTCTGCCGGAAGGCGTCCCCCGGCTCTCGCCCGCGCTCTCCCCCGGGTGGTTCCCCCGCTCGCCCGGAAGCTCCCCCGACTCTCCCGGGCGCGTTCTCCCGGCTCTCCGCCGGAAGCTCCCCAGGCCTCCCAGGCGACTTCCCGGGAAGCTGCCCTGGCTCTTCCAGGCGGCTTCCACCGGCGGGCATGGAAAGGGCCGCGCGGACGGCCGCGCGGCCCTTTCCAGACGGTTACCTACAGGTACTGGCCGGTGTTGGCGACCGTGTCGATCGAACGGCCGGCCTCGGTGCCCTGCTTGCCGGAGACCAGCGTGCGGATGTAGACGATCCGCTCGCCCTTCTTGCCGGAGATGCGGGCCCAGTCGTCGGGGTTGGTGGTGTTGGGCAGGTCTTCGTTCTCGGAGAACTCGTCGACGCAGGCGGTGAGCAGGTGTTGCACCCGCAGACCCTTCTGGCCGCTCTCCAGGAACTGCTTGATGGCCATCTTCTTGCCCCGGTCGACGATGTTCTGGATCATCGCGCCGGAGTTGAAGTCCTTGAAGTAGAGGACTTCCTTGTCACCGTTGGCGTACGTCACCTCGAGGAAGCGGTTCTCCTCGCTCTCGGTGTACATGCGCTCGACCACACTCTGGATCATGCCGTGGATCGTCGCCTCGCGGGAGTCGCCGTGCTCGGACAGATCGTCGGGGTGCAGGGGGAGCTCCGCCAGCAGGTACTTGGAGAAGATGTCCTTGGCCGCCTCGGCGTCGGGCCGCTCGATCTTGATCTTCACGTCCAGGCGGCCCGGCCGCAGGATCGCGGGGTCGATCATGTCCTCGCGGTTGGAGGCGCCGATCACGATGACGTTCTCCAGGCCCTCGACGCCGTCGATCTCCGACAGCAGCTGAGGGACGATGGTGTTCTCCACGTCGGAGGAGACGCCCGAGCCTCGGGTGCGGAAGATCGAGTCCATCTCGTCGAAGAACACGATCACCGGGGTGCCCTCGGAGGCCTTCTCACGAGCCCGCTGGAAGACCAGGCGGATGTGCCGCTCGGTCTCGCCGACGTACTTGTTGAGCAGCTCCGGGCCCTTGATGTTGAGGAAGAAGCTCTTGCCGGACTGGCCGGTCTTCTCCGCGACCTGCTTGGCCAGGGAGTTGGCGACCGCCTTGGCGATGAGCGTCTTGCCGCAGCCGGGCGGGCCGTAGAGCAGCACGCCCTTCGGGGGACGGAGTTTGTGCTCGCGGAACAGGTCGGCGTGCAGGTAGGGCAGCTCGATGGCGTCCCTGATCTGCTCGATCTGCCGCATGAGCCCGCCGATCTCCTCGTAGGAGATGTCGGGGACCTCCTCGAGCACGAGCTCTTCGACTTCGGACTTGGGTATGCGCTCGTAGACGTAGCCGGAGCGGGGTTCGAGCAGGAGCGAGTCACCGGCCCTGATGGGCTGGCCGACCAGCGAGTCGGCCAGTCGCACGACGCGCTCCTCGTCGGCGTGCGAGATGACCAGGGCCCGCTTGCCCTCGTCCAGCAGTTCCTTGAGCATGACGATCTCGCCGACCTCTTCGTAGCCGAGCGCCTCGACCACGTTGAGTGCTTCGTTGAGCATGACCTCCTGGCCACGCCTCAGCGAGTCGACGTCGACGGCGGGGCTGACGTTCACCCGGAGCTTGCGCCCTCCGGTGAACACCTCGATCGTGCCGTCTTCTCGGGCTTCAAGGAAGGTGCCGAAGCCGGACGGCGGCTGAGCCAGCCGGTCGACCTCCTCCTTGAGAGCGACGATCTGGTCCCGGGCCTCCTTGAGTGTGGCCACCAGGCGCTCGTTCTGGCCTGTCACGGCCGCGAGATTCGCCTGTGCCTCATGGAGACGCTCTTCGAGGACTCTGGCCTGACGGGGTGACTCGGCCAGCTTCCGCCTCAGCGCGGTGATCTCCTCCTGGAGGAAGGAGACCTGTGTTGAAAGATCAGCGACCTCCCGTTCGCGCTGCGCGGCTCGAGCCTCAGCATCATCGCGAGCTGCCACGCCCCGTCACCTCCTTCCCAGTCGAGGGCGACTACTAAGGACCTTACCTATCTCGGGCCCCTCCGTAACCTGGCCGGGCAGTGTTCATCGAGTGACATGCAGTATTCGGTGAATAATCCCCAATGGTGCGTTTAATACTCCCAGCATATGAACACGGCGATCTGTTCCCGTGTCACGCACCAACGCACCCTCGTGGCCAAATTGTCATAGTTCCTCGGTGGTTCCCTTCGGTCGGCGGCGTCGCGGTGGCGGCGTCACTCCGTCTGCCATGCGGCGGGCGCTGACGAGGAAGCCGGTGTGGCCGATCATCCGATGATCGGGACGAACCGCGAGCCCTTCGACATGCCAGTCGCGAACCAGGGTCTCCCACGCATGAGGCTCGGTGAAACACCCGTGATCGCGAATGGCCTCCACGGTCTTGGACATCTGGGTGGTGGTGGCGACATAGCAGCAGATGACGCCACCCGGCGTGAGGGCCTTGGCGGCGGCGTCGACGCACTCCCAGGGAGCCAGCATGTCGAGGATGACGCGGTCGACGTCGGCCTCGTCGATCGAGGAGACCAGGTCACCGAGGACCAGGCGCCAGTTGTCGTCCATGGGGCCGCCGAAGAACTTCTCCACGTTCTTGCGGGCCACCTCGGCGAACTCCTCGCGGCGCTCGTAGGAGGTGACGTGGCCCTCGGGGCCGACGGCGCGCAGCAGGAAGCAGGTCAGGGCGCCGGAGCCGACGCCGGCCTCGATCACCCTGGCGCCGGGGAAGACGTCGGCCATGCCGACGATCATCGAGGCGTCCTTGGGGTAGATGACGGCCGCACCGCGCGGCATCGCCAGCGTGTAGTCCTGCAGCAGGTGGCGGAAGGCGAGGTAGGCGGTGCCGCCGGAGGACCGCACGACGGAGCCTTCAGGCTGCCCGATCAGGTCGCTGTGCGGGATGGCGCCCTTGTGCGTGTGGAAGACGCCGTCCTGCTTGAGCGTGATCGTGTGGCGCTTGTTCTTGGGGTCGGTGAGCTGCACCTGATCCCCTGCCTGGAACGGCCCATGCCTGCGGAAACCCATGGCGGCAAGGTTATATGGGTTTCTCACGCGCGCGGACGCGCGGTATCTATGGGGGATGCTCCCGCGCGACGTGATCTCCACCGGTCCCCTGATCCTGCGAATGCCCGCCGACCCCGACGCCGAGGCGATCGCGCGCATGATGGACGACCCGGTCACCGCCCGGCATCTGCCGCTGCTGCCGTCGCCGTACCGGATCGAGGACGCCCGCGCGTACCTGAAGTTCGCCGAGGACAAGTGGGCGTCGGGCGGCGCGGAGTGGGCCGTCACCGAGGACGGCCGGTACGCCGGCGCGATCGGGGTCCGCCCGCCCGACCGCTGGGGCACGGCCGAGATCGGCTACGTGGTGGCGCCCTGGGCGCGCGGCAGGGGCGTGGCCGCCCGGGCCGCCAGGGCGGTGTCCGACTGGCTGGCCGACCACGGCGTGCACCGGGTGGAGCTGCAGGCCGAGGTGGAGAACGTGGCCAGCCTCAAGGTCGCGCTCAGGGCCGGGTTCCGCGAGGAGGGCCGGCGGCGCAAGGCCAAGCGGCTGCGCGACGGGCGGTGGGCCGACCTGGTGTCCTTCGCTCGGATCGCCGGGGAGCCGGCGGCGGCCGAGGAGCCGTACCTGCCCTTCTTCGACGGCGGCGAGCTGACCGACGGCGTGGTGCGGCTCGTGCCGCTCGCGGTGGAGGACGCCCCGGAGTACCACCGGATGATGTGCGACCCGAGCGTGACCGCCTACTCCCTGACCCCGCCCGCCTCCCTGGAGGAGGACGAGCAGCGCTGCCGCTGCACCGCCTACTGGTGGGTGACCGGGCAGCGGATCGAGCTGGCGGTCAGGGACGCCGCCACCGGCACATTCGCCGGGCACCTCCAGCTCATGCAGGTCGTCCCCGTGCTCGGGCAGGCCATGATCGGCTACTCGCTGGTGCCGGGCTTCCGCGGCAGGGGGTTCATGACCCGCGCGGTGCGGCTGCTGGTCGACTGGGCGTTCGCGCGTACCGCCCTGCACCGGGTCGTGGCCGGCACCGACGTGGTGAACACGGCCTCGCACGCGGTGCTGGAGCGTGCCGGTTTCAGCAGGGAGAGCCTCCACCGGGAGCTGTTCCCGAAGCCGGACGGCACGCGGGCGGACGACGTGGAGTGGGTGCGGCTGCGCCCGTCGTGAAGTGCTCGACCGGCTCTGCCTGCGAAATGCGGAAAAATCGCAATTTCCTGTTGAGGGGTAGTCAAGAGCCGCGTCGGGGGTGATACTCCGGGGCACCGTTCGGAGTTTCGCGTGATCGGGCCGCGCGATCTCTTCCCCCTCCACCCGAGGGAATCACCGCGATGCCAAACAACCGTGTCGATATCGCCATGCGCGAACTCATCACCGCGTTCTCCTGTCTGGAGGTCGCCGACGCGATCGATCGGCTCGCCCGCGCCGCGGCGGCCGTGGCGGGCACCGCGTACGCGGGGTTCGTCCACGTGGACGTGCTGCGGCGGGACGCCCGTCCGCTGCACGTCCACGCGCCGCCGGGAGACCCGCTGCGGGTGCGGTGGTGGTTGTCGGGGTCCGGGGTGCTGAAGGAGCTGGCCGCCGCGGAGGGGGCGCTACGGCTGGCGCGGGACGAGACGATGGGCGAGCCGGGCTTCCTGGCCGTGCCGGTGCCGGCGCAGGTCCGCGACCACACGTTCGTGTGGGTGGCGGGACGGGGGTTCCAGGAGGGGGACGAGCACCTGCTGAGCCGGTTCGCGACGGCGGCGGGGCGGGCCGTGGAGGGGGCGCGCGGGCTGGAGGCGGCCGTGCGGCTGCTGCGCGGCGTACGCACCTTCCGACCCAGCTGACCCTCCGGCCCGACTGACCCTCCGGGACGCCCCCTCCGGAACGGCTGCTCCATCACGACGGCCCCTTCTGGACGGCCGACCCATGGGAACCTTTGGGACGGCCCGGATCCCGCCATCGGAGAGGGTCGCGAACCCGGTCCCACCATTTCCAGAAATGTCGCCCAGTACCCGCTAAATATCCTTACTCGCCGCCCCGACAATTTCCATTCAGCCGTTCGACACCGGGCATTCCTGGCGCATTTCCCAAAAGATTCTTCCGGAAACACGAACGCCCGCACCCGGGAAACAGGTGCGGGCGGACGGGTGCCGGGTTCAGCCCCGGTGGGCCTCGAAGCGAAGGGTGCGGGAGACGCCCACGCGGACCGTCGTGCCGGGGGCGATGGTGACCGGCTCGTTGGGCGGGATGTCGTAGAAGTTGGGGTCGCCGGGCGGCTGGATCTGGGTGCCGTTGACCGAGCCCAGGTCGACCAGGTTGACGTCCCAGCCGTCGAGGGCCACCCGCAGGTGGCGGCGCGAGACCGAGCCGTCGGGGCTGGTGACCTTGGCGGGCCTGGCCGAGCCGCCCGCCACCTCGGGCGCGCGCTCGGGGTCACGGCCCAGCAGGTAGTCGCTCTCCAGCGGCAGCGCCGTGCCGTCGTCGAGGATGAGCACCCCGAGCGAGGGCCGCGGCCCCTTGTACGGCACCAGCGTCCGCTGCACCAGGGCGATGCCGCAGACGGCGCAGTAGGGCACCCTGGGGTCGTTGAAGTGGTCGTTCTTGCAGTCGACCCCGTAGACCAGCGGGCGGTCGCCGTGATCGCCCTGCTGCTCCTGCGGCGGCGGCCCCGGGTGGTCGAAGTGCTCCGGCGGGCCGAGCACGGGCGGGGCCGGCTGGTCGAAGTGATCGGGCGGGCCCATGTGCTGCTGCGGCTGGTCGGCCATGCCGCTGCCGGACGGCGGCAGCTCGTCGTAGGACGGGAACTGCTGCTGGGGCTCGGGGTGGGGCTGCTCCTGCGCGGGCAGGAAGGGAGGCTGGTCCTGGGGCGGCAGGTACGGCGGCTGCTCGTGCCCGAACGGGGGCTGCTCCTGCCCGAACGGCGGCTGCTCGTGCCCGAACGGCGGCTGGTCCAGCGACGGAGGGCCGGAGTGGTGGGGACCGGAGTGGGGACCGGGCTGGGGGCCCGGGTGCGGGACGCCGGCCTGCGCGCCCGAGGGCGGGCCCTGGACGAGCGGCGGCTGGTCGGCCAGCGGGTAGGGAGGCCGCTCGACCGGCCGCTCGGGCGGCGGGGCCAGGTCGGGCTCCATGTGCAGGGCCGTGTTGGGCATCTCGCTGGTGAGCGGCCTGGACCGGTCGGCCGCCTGCCCCTGCGGACGGACGTGCGACGGCTGGTCGGTGAGGTCGCCGATCAGGCCGCCGCCGTGGACGACGCCGCCCTCGAAGCCGACCGCGGGATGCGGGCCGCCGGCGCCGGGCAGGGTGAGCTCGACACGCTCGACCGGGCCGCTGATCAGCCGGTCGGCCCAGGTCAGGGAGTCGCTGCCGGCCAGGCGGGTCTCGCCGCCGGAGGTGCTGACCGAGGCCGAGGCCGAGCCGCTGACCAGCACGGCCACGCCGCCGCCCACCGGACCGGCGACCGCGCACGTGGCCGGGTCGCCCGCCATGTTGGCGGCCAGCACCTGCGCCGCGCGGCGGGCCAGCGCCCGGCCGTCGCCGCCGGAGGCCGCCGTCTCGCGCAGCGCCTCGATCAGGCCGTCGGCGGCCGCCTCGCCCGCGTCGCACACCAGCAGCAGCCCGCCGATGTAGGCGACCAGCCCGTCGCCGGGAAGGGGACGCACCACTCCGAAGCCCTGGCCGCTCATGCGCCCTCCCTCATGACTACCGTGCTGCGCTCATCGGTGCCCTCGCTGCGCTCGGTCACTCAACTCTCCTCCCGGAAGCCGGCGATATTACGGCACCCGCACTGCCGTGCCGGCCACCAGCCATACGCATACCCAGACGACGACGCCGTGTCGCGGCCCAGGCGTCTCGATTCGGTGAACCGGTGGACCACGACCAACCCGTCAACTGTGCAAGTTCAGCCAAACAGAAGACTATCGGCCTGCCGTCCTGGCATCGAAATCGCCGGGCTACGGGAAGTGGCCGGACAAGACCTTAGCCGCAAACGCGCCGGGCATGTCAGACCCCGGTGAAGACGCGGTTTACGTCGGCGGTGGCGAGCACGCCGTAGATCTCGCCGCCGTGCTCCACCAGCAGGTACTCCCCCGCGGGGGCCGAGCGCATGGCGTCGATGAGCGGCTCGCCGGTCAGGTCGGCGGCCAGCACCATGGTCGGTTCGAGCGCCTTGGCCAGCGAGCCCACGTCGACCCACGGGCGCCGGTGCTCGGGGGTGGCCTGGACGGCGGCCTCGTTGACGATGGCGACCGGCCGTCCGTCGTGGTCGACCACCACCAGGGCGCCCGCCCGCTGATCGGCGGCCTGCCGCAGCGCCTCGGCCAGCGGCGTCTCGGCCGCCACCGGGATCGCCCTGCGGGCCAGCGCCCGCGCGTTGACCTGCGGGATGCGGGCGCGGATGCGGGCCACGCGCAGCGACTGGGTGGCGCCCATCCAGATGAAGGAGGCCAGCACCACCGGCCACAGCAGCTCGACGGGGTCGAACTCCTGCCCGCTCGTCATCGACGTCGCGAACGGCAGGACGACCAGCAGCACGGCCAGCACGCGCCCGCCCCAGGCGGCCACGACCGTGCCGGAGCCGGGGTTCCTGGTCAGCTTCCACACGCCCGCGCGCAGCATCCGGCCGCCGTCGAGCGGCAGGCCGGGCAGCAGGTTGAACACGCCGACGATGAGGTTGGCCACCCACAGCTGCCAGATGAGCACCTCGGCGATGCCGCCGTCGTTGATCACGTACGTGTCGGCGAGCAGGCCGAGCCCGGCCAGGCCGAGCGACAGGGCCGGCCCGGCGGCGGCGACCAGGAACTCCTTGCCCGGCGTCGGCGGCTCCTTCTCGATCTCCGACACGCCGCCGAGGAAGTAGAGGGTGATCCGGCGCACCGGCAGGCCGAACATCTTGGCCAGCACGCTGTGGGCCAGCTCGTGCAGCAGCACCGAGACGTAGAGCAGCACGGCGAAGACGAAGGCCACCGCGTAGGCGACGGTGTTGTCCAGCTCGGGCAGCATGTCGCGCATGCGGGGGCCGAACATGACGGTGATGAAGGCCGCGACGATGAACCACGTCCAGGAGACGTACACCGGGATGCCGAAGGGCCGCCCCATCCGAAGGCCGGGGAACTCCTGACGCGGGCTCTGCTCGCTCACCGCACTCCTCGTACGTCCATTACGTGCTGTTGCTGCCTCGATGCTACGCGCCCGATCACGTGATCCTCGTCCCGGCGAGGGTTATTCTGTCGGGCTCTTGACCTAGAGTGCGGTGCATGACGTTGACCGAACCGGTGATCATCGGAGCTCTCTCCCCCTCCCGGGCAGGCGATTTCATGACCTGTCCCCTGCTCTACCGGTTCCGGGTCATCGACCAGCTGCCCGAGAAACCCTCCCCCGCGGCCGTGCGCGGCACCGTGGTGCACGCCGTGCTGGAGCGGCTCTACGACCTGCCAGCGCCGCGCCGGTCGGTGCAGGCGGCGCTGGAGCTGCTGGAGCCCCAGTGGCAGCGGTTGCTGCAGGAGGACGAGCAGTACGCGCGGATGTTCGCCGACGACGCCGAGCAGGCCGAGTGGCTGGCGCAGGCGCGGGCGATGCTGGAGCGCTACTTCACACTGGAGGACCCGACCCGGCTGGAGCCCGCCGAGCGCGAGCTCTACGTGCAGGCGGTGCTGGAGGGCGGCCTGATGCTGCGGGGCTACGTCGACCGGCTCGACGTGGCGCCCACCGGCGAGGTCCGGGTGGTCGACTACAAGACCGGCAGCGCGCCCGGCCCCGACTTCGAGGCCAAGGCGCTGTTCCAGATGAAGTTCTACGCGCTGGTGCTGTGGCGGCTGCGCGGGCAGGTGCCCCGGCTGCTGCAGCTGGTCTACCTGGGCGGGCGCGGCGAGGTGCTGCGTTACGCCCCCGACGAGGCCGACCTGCTGGCCACCGAGCGCAAGGTGATGGCGCTGTGGACGGCGATCGAGCGGGCGCTGGAGACCGGCGAGTGGCGGGCGCGCCGCAGCCGGCTGTGCGACTGGTGCGACCACCAGGCGCTGTGCCCGGAGTTCGGCGGCACCCCGCCGCCGGTGCCCGACCGCCAGCCCGGCGACACCGTGCGCAGCAACCGGCGCGCGGCCACCGACGAGCTGTAGCCCCGGCCTGTAGCCCTGGGCCCGTAGCCCTCCGACAGGCCGCTCCTTATCCTCCGAAGGGAGGAGTTCCAGGCTCTCACCTGGGCCTACAGTGAAGCGGTGCGGATCGACCGACCCCTGTTCCACGACACGGCCCTGGCCGTCGTGGTGGCCGCGGCCTCGGTGACGCTCTTCCTCCTCTACGGGCCCGAGCGCCTGGAGCCGGCGGAGCTGACGGCGGGGAGCATGCGCGCGCCCGACGGGCTCGGGGCGGCGCTGCTGGTGCTGGCCGCCGCGCCCATCGCGGTGCGCAGGCGCTGGCCGCTGGCGGCGCTGTGCGCGGGCCTGATCCCCGAGACGGCGCTGACCGCGCTGGGTTACGGCACCGGCGCGTCGGGGGTGTCCAGCCTGGTGCTGGTGTACTCGGTGGCCTCCAACCGGGGGCTGGCGGTGGCGCTGGGCGGGCTGCTGGTCTCGCTGCTGACGTACGCGGTGGGGGCGCTGGCCGGCCCGGTCACGCCGCCGGGCGCGAGCGGGCACGTGGTGGCGGTCCTGGTGCTGCTGGCGGTCTGGGGGGCGGGCAGGAGCCTGCGGCTGCGGCGGGCGTACCTGGAGGAGCTGCGCGACCGGGCGGCCAGGCTGGAGCGGGCCCACGCGGCCGACACGCGGGCCGCGCGGGCCGAGGAGCGCTCGCGCATCGCCCGTGAGCTGCACGACGTGGTGGCCCACCACGTGAGCGTGATGACGGTGCAGGCGGCCGCGGCGCGGCGGGTGCTGGCCGCCGATCCCGACCTGGCGCGGGAGGCGCTGTCGGCGATCGAGAACACCGGGCGGCTGGCCATGTCCGAGATGCGCAACATCGTGGGCGTGCTGCGTACCGACGCGCGGGCCGAGCTGGGGCCGCAGCCGGGCGTGGGCGATCTGCCGGGTCTGGTGGAGCAGATGCGTGAGGCGGGGCTGCCCACGCGGCTGCACGTGGAGGGCGAGCCGCGGCCGTTGCCCGCCGGGGTCGACCTGGCCGCCTACCGGCTGGTCCAGGAGGGGCTGACGAACAGCCTGCGGCACGCGGGGGCCGGGGCCGAGGCGGTGGTGACCGTCTCGCACGCCCCCTCGGGCCTGGACGTACGCGTCGAGGACGACGGCAGGGGCACCGCGCCGGCGGCCGACCGGCCGGGCCACGGCCTGGTCGGCATTCGCGAGCGGGTCGCACTCTATGGTGGAATTCTGAACATCGGTCCGCGACCGGGGGGCGGTTTCGAGGTGCGGGCGAGGTTCCCGTTGAAGGACGGCCAATGACGATCAGAGTGCTGCTGGTGGACGACCAGCCGCTGCTGCGCACGGGATTTCGCCTGATCTTGGAGGCCGAGTCCGACATCACGGTGGTCGGCCAGGCCGGCGACGGCAAAGGCGCGATGGAGCAGACCAGGGCGCTGCTGCCCGACGTGGTGCTCATGGACATCCGCATGCCGGGCATCGACGGCATCGAGGCGACCCGCCGGATCGTGCGGGAGGCCGCGCCCACGGCGCACGTGCCGAAGGTGCTGGTGCTGACCACGTTCGACCTCGACGAGTACATCGTGGAGGCGCTGCGGTCGGGGGCCTCGGGCTTCCTGCTGAAGGACGTGCCTCCCGACGAGCTGGTGCAGGCGATCCGGGTGGTGGCGGCGGGCGACGCGATCGTGGCGCCGAGCGTGACCAGGCGGCTGCTCGACCGGTTCTCCAAGCGGCTGCCCTCGGCCTACGAGCAGGCCACGCCGGCCCGCCTCGACCGGCTGACCGAGCGGGAGCTGGAGGTGCTGCGGCTGATCGCCAAGGGCATGTCCAACGCGGAGATCGCGGCCAAGCTCGTGGTGAGCGAGACGACGGTCAAGACGCACGTGGGCAACGTGCTGACCAAGCTGGGGCTGCGCGACCGGGTGCAGGCCGTGGTGCTGGCGTACGAGACCGGGCTGATCACGCCCGGCGCGATGTCCTGAGGCCGCTACCCTCGACAGGATGTCCCGAGGCCGCCGCCCCGGCAGGAGGGCGGCGGCCGCAAGGTCTCAGGCCCGGGTCAGGCCCAGGTCAGGCCCGGATCAGGCCTGCGTCGCCGCGGCGGTCGCGGCGGCGGGCGCCTTCTCCGGGAAGTGGCAGGCCACGCGGTGGCCGCCGGCCAGCTGCTCCAGGGGCGGCTCGACCGTCTTGCAGATCTCCTGCGCCTTCCAGCAGCGGGTGTGGAAGCGGCAGGCGGGCGGCGGGTTGAGCGGGCTCGGCACGTCGCCGGTGAGCCTGATGCGCTCGCGTTCCTTGCGCACCTTGGGGTCGGGCACGGGCACGGCCGACAGCAGGGCGTTGGTGTAGGGGTGCATCGGCGAGTTGTACAGGCTCTTGCGGTCGGCGATCTCGACGATCTTGCCCAGGTACATGACCGCGACCCGGTCGCTGATGTGGCGCACCACCGACAGGTCGTGGGCGATCACGACGTAGGTCAGGTCGAGCTCGTTCTGCAGGTCCTCCAGCAGGTTGACGACCTGGGCCTGGATGGACACGTCGAGCGCCGAGACCGGCTCGTCGGCGATGATGAGCTTGGGCTTGAGGGCGAGCGTGCGGGCGATGCCGATGCGCTGCCGCTGACCGCCGGAGAACTCGTGCGGGTAGCGGTTGTAGTGCTCGGGGTTGAGCCCGACCAGGGCGAGGATGTCCTGGACCGCCTTCTTGACGCCGTTCTCGGTCTGCACGCCCTGGATGCGGAACGGCGCGCCGACGATGGTGCCGACGGTGTGGCGGGGGTTCAGGGACGAGAACGGGTCCTGGAAGATCATCTGCATGTCGCGGCGGAGCGGCCTGAGCCTGCCCTGCCCCATGTGCGTGATGTCCTGGCCCTCGAAGACGACCTTGCCACCGGTCGGCTCGAGGAGCCTGGTGACCAGGCGGCCGGTGGTGGACTTGCCGCAGCCGGACTCCCCCACCAGGCCGAGCGTCTCGCCCTTGAAGACGTCGAAGCTGACCCCGTCGACCGCCTTGACGGCGCCGACCTGCCGCTTGAGCAGGCCCTTCGTCACCGGGAAGTGCTTCTCCAGCCCCTGGACGGAAAGAAGCGGCTCGTTCGCGGTCACCGTCTCGCTCACTGGCTCTCCAGCACTGGCTTGATCTCGTTCTCCCACAGCTCCCGCCGCTCCGTCCTGGTCATGTGGCAGCGCACCAGGTGGCCGCCCTCGGTCTCGATCAGGCCGGGCACCTCACTGCTGGACTTGCCCCCGGTGCGCTCGGCGTAGGGGCAGCGGGGGTGGAAGGCGCAGCCCGGAGGCACGTTGATCAGGGACGGCGGCGAGCCCTTGATCGGCAGCAGCCGTTCGGTGGGCTCCCGGTCGAGGCGGGGCATCGATCCCAGTAGACCCCATGTGTAGGGGTGCTCGGGACGGTAGAAGATGTCGTCGGCGGTGCCGTACTCGATGCACTTGCCGCCGTACATGACCAGGATGTCGTCGGACAGCTCGGCCACCACGCCCAAGTCGTGGGTGATGATGATCAGCGCGGAGTTGAACTCGCGCTGCAGGTCGACCATGAGGTCGAGGATCTGGGCCTGCACCGTCACGTCGAGCGCGGTGGTCGGCTCGTCGGCGATGAGCAGTTCGGGGTCGCACGACAGCGCCATGGCGATCATCGCGCGCTGGCGCATGCCGCCGGAGAACTCGTGCGGGTAGGAGTCGACGCGGCGCTGCGGCTCGGGGATGCCCACGCGGCCCAGCATGTCCACGGCGTGCTTCTTGGCGACGGACTTGGACACCTTGTGGTGGATCCGGTACGCCTCGACGATCTGGTCGCCGACCGTGTAGAAGGGGTGCATCGCCGACAGCGGATCCTGGAAGATCATCGCCATCTTCTTGCCACGCAACCCGCGCACGTGCTCCTGCGAGGCGCCCACGAGCTCCTCGCCGTCGAGCCAGATCTCGCCCGAGACGTTGGCGCCCTTGCCCTTGTGCAGGCCGAGGATGCCGAGGCTGGTCACCGACTTGCCCGAGCCGGACTCGCCGACGATTCCGAGGGTCTTGCCGCGTTCGAGGCTGAAGGTCAGCCCGTCGACGGACCTGACCAGGCCGTCGTCGGTCGGGAAGTGGATCTTCAGGTCCTTGACGTCGAGGAAGGGACTCACGCCAGCCTCACTCTCGGGTCAACGACCGCGTAGAGCAGGTCGACGATCAGGTTGGCCAGGATGATGAAGGCCGCCGCGACGATCGTGACGCCCATCACCTGGGGAAGGTCGTTGTTGCTGATGGCGTCGACGGCGTACTTGCCGATGCCGGGCAGCGAGAAGGTGCTCTCGGTCAGGACGGCGCCGCCGAGCAGCAGCCCCAGGTCGAGGCCGAACATGGTGACCACGGGGGTGAGCGTGGCCCGCAGCCCGTGTTTGAGCACCACCTTCCGCTCGGGCAGGCCCTTGGCCCTGGCCGTGCGGATGTAGTCCTCCGACATGGTCTCCAGCATGCCCGCGCGGGTGAGGCGGGCGTAGCCGGCGGCGTACAGGAAGGCGAGCGTCACCCAGGGCAGCATGAGGTTGTTGGCCCAGGTGAGCGGGTCTTCGCTGATCGGCACCCAGTCGGCCACGTCGCCGACCAGCCCGAGCTGGTCGCGGAAGATGGCCAGGGAGACGATGCCGGTGAAGAAGATCGGCAGCGAGACGCCGGCCAGGGCGATGCCCATGGACAGGCGGTCGAAGAAGCTGCCGCGGCGCAGCGCCGACAACACGCCGGTGGCCACGCCGAAGATGACCCACACGACGGCCGCGCCGAGCGCCAGCGACAAGGTGATCGGCAGGCGGTTGAGCAGGTCGGGCAGGACCGGGTTCTGGCTGACGTAGCTGTAGCCGAAGCAGGGCGCCGGGCAGTGCTCGATGCCGGGGCCGTAGTTGCGGTCGACGCCGACGAAGATGCCCTGCACGAAACGTCCGTACTGGACCAGGATCGGGTCGTAGAAGCCGAGGCGCACAGCCGTGTCGTGGATCACCTCGGCGTTGGCCGCCTTGCCCACGTACCGGGAGGCCAGGTCGTCAGCGGACATCCCAGCGAGCCGAGGCACGAGGAAGAAGATGGCGAACGTCGCGATGCTCACCACGAAGAGCAGCATGACGGCCGCTATCAACCGTCTGAGAATGTATGTGAACACTGATCTCGGCGCAGATGGTGTTCACGACGCACGACGCGTCGCTGCTGCGTCCGCTCGCGGGCGGGGAAC
>NZ_JBEXYK010000090.1:0-28907 GCF_040630865.1 Nonomuraea sp. NPDC005730 | reverse complement strand
CTCCCCCCTGGGGGCGCGCCGGTGTGGCCGGCGCGCCCGTCCGTGCGTCAGGAACCGGCGGGGGCGGTCGGCGCGACCGTGACGGTGCGCGTGGGTTGCGGCTCGTCGGTCGGCGCGACCGTGACGGTGCGCGTCGGCTGCGGCCCCTTGGACGGCTCCGAGGGCGCGCCGGCCGTCGGTTCCGGGGTGAACGTGATCGTCGCCTCGGCCTCCGGCAGCTCCTGCGTCGTCGAGCCGGACTCCGACGGGATGGGCGTGGGGGCCAGGGTCTCCGCCGTGCAACTCGCGTCGGAGGCGGCGCCGGGAGCCTCCGGCAGGGCGTCCACCACGGAGACGTCGAGCTGCGCCGTCAGCGCCAGGACGCTGTCCTTGGGCGCGCCCGCCTTGGCGTCGACCGCGACCTGCCGCTCGCCCAGGAACGTGTGCCCGGCCGGGTCGAAGATCAGCTCCTCGCGCACGCCCCAGTCGGCGACCCGGCCCAGCGCCACGCCCAGGCGTCCCGAGGAGTCGGCGACGCCCTCGGCCGCCTCGACGCCGGGGATCGCCTTCACCGCCTCGAACAGGGCGTCCCGCTGCGCCTTGGGCAGGTAGTTCTCCCTGACGAGGTCGCCGGCGCGGGTGAAGGCGACGGCGTCGGGGTCGACGTCCTTGCCACCCTTGGGGGACGACTGGTACAGGCGGTCGCGCATGCCCGTGGCGTCGGCCGGGAGCGTGCTCAGGTAGGCGTAGTCGTCGCGGTAGGGGCCGCGCCGGTCGGGGCAGGAGGCCAGACGGTTCCACTCGCTGCCCTGCCGGTTCGCGGCGTCGGCGGGCAGCGGCTCGCCCGGCCAGGGGCGCGGCTCGCGGCCTTCGATCTGCAGCAGGCCGTCCTTGCTGCCGTCCACGGACTTCCAGATCCTGCGGTGCTGGCGGTAGAGGTAGCGGCTCTGCCCGCCGGAGCTGTCGATCGAGTGCGAGCCGTACATGGTGTCGGACTCGATCAGGATGAACTGGTCCGGCCGGGGGTTCAGCTCGCCGGCCGCGAGCATCACGGAGGTGGCCGGGCGGGCGTCCGTCCCGCCCTGGCCGGACAGCGCCACCGCCACGCCGCCGACCAGGACCACCGTGACGCCGAAGGCCGCGGCCGCCTGCCAGCCCAGCCTCGGCAGCCGCAGGCGCCGCCCGCCGCGCGCCTCGGCCAGCAGCCGTTCCCTGGCCCGCGCGCGGGCCTGCGGCTCGTACGGCGGCGCCGAGGGCCTGCCGTCGGCGAACGTCCGGATCTCGTCATCCATGCTGGGGCTCCTCTGCGAAGGGATCGATGCCGCCGAGCGCCCTGCGTACCTTGACGCGGAGCCGGTGCAGCCTGGACCGGACGGTGCCGACGGGCACCCCGAGGGCGCGCGCGGCGTCCTCGTAGGTCAGGTCGGCCCACGCCACGAGCAGCAGCAGATCGCGCTCGCTCGCGCTGAGCCCGGTCAGCGCCCTGGCCAGGCGGGGCTGCAGCTGCTCGGCGGTGACCCGGTCGGCGCTGCGCTCGTCGAACGTGCCCGGACGCTCCGCGCCCACCCTGGCCATGGCCGCGGTGCGCCGCCGTTCGGCCCTGCGGTGCTGGGACACGACCTTGGTGGCGATGCCGTACAGCCAGGGACGGGCGTCGGGCAGGGTGCGGTCGTAGCGGCCGCGGCCGCGGAAGGCGACGAGGAACACCTCCCCCGTCACGTCGTCGGCCAGCTCGGCGCCCAGGCGGCGGGCGGCGTACCTGTGGATCTCGTCGGCGTGCCGATCGAACAGCGCGGCGAAACGCTCAGGATCGCTCAGCGAATGCCCGATCAGGGTCGAGTCATCCAGCGTTGCGGTTGTGTCCTCGACACTCACCACATCCGGTCCTCTCTCATGCGGTCACCCTGTTGTTGGCCGCACCCGGAAGCCCGGTTCCACCTTTTTCGGGCTATGCCGCCTTTCGCCAGGCGGACAGGCCGTCGGGGGCCTCGTCCCTGGTGAACCCGGCCGCCGTCAGCTCCGCGGCGAGCCGGTCGCCGCCGGGCCGGTGGGCCTCGCTGGTCACCTCGTCCTCGCCGATCACCACGCCGCGCTGCCTGACCCGGTAGAGGAAGCGGGAGCGCACGGTCTCGCCGCGGACGTCGAGCACCTGGCCCCAGACCTCGTAGGCGTGCCGCCCGACCTGGTAGGACCCCATGAGCTCCAGCTCGCCCGGCGTGGGCGCGGGCCGCTCACGCCAGTTGAACAGCAGCAGCCCGCCCGGTTCGAGCTGCCTGGCCAGCACCCGCCACAGCTCCTCCCGCCGCCCGGCCGGGAACGCCTGCAGCACCGAGATCATCACGACGGCCTCGACCGGCTCGTCGACGTCGACGTCGAGCGCCCCGCAGGCCAGCACGGTGACCCGGCGCCGGGCCTCCTCGCTGGCGGCCAGCCGCGACAGCAGCACCGACCGCATGGCGAGCGCCGGCTCGACCGCGAACACCTCGCCCGGCGTCTCACGCACGATCAGCTCGGTGATCAGGCCGGTGCCCGCGCCGATCTCCATGACGCCGCGCCGCACCCCCTTCAGCAGGGGCGGCAGCGACTCGCGGATCTCGGGGACGTGCCCGTCCTCGTGCCACAGGTCGTAGAACGGCACGGCCCTGGAGTACTGGTCGTCATCCATGGGTCATTTCTACGCCAGCCGGGCCGAGTCGATCGGTCTGACCCCGTCGCCCACCGACTCGTACCAGGTGATCGTGTCCGGGAAGGTCAGCGTGGCCAGCGCGTTCTGGAACAGCGGGCCCTTGGTGACCCGCCAGCGGAACGGCGGCCGCGGGATGCCGGCCAGCCGCGCCAGCAGGCTGCCCACCAGCGTCGCCAGCCCGAACTGGGTGAGCACGTTCGCCCAGCGCAGCAGCCTGCTGAGCGGGTTGCGGATCGGCGAGCAGACGACCTGGTAGATCTGCCCGGCCGAGGCCTTGGCCAGGTAGGAGTAGTGGACGTCGCCGGACAGGATCACCGCCGGCTTGCCGAGCCGGACCAGCAGCCGGCCCAGGTCCTCGAACGAGCGGCGGAAGGCCGCCCAGTGCTCCAGGTCGACGGCCTGGCGGAGTTGCTCCGACCACCGCTGCACCGTACGGCCCCACTTGCCGTCGCACAGCGCCTCGTTCCAGTTCTGGACGCCGTGCACGCCCTCGGGCAGCAGGAACGGGATCGAGGAGCCGATGACCAGCCGCTCGGCCGGGGCGGCGGCCTGCTCCTGGAGCCAGGCCCACTCCTCGGGGTCGAGCATGCGCCGGTCGCCGGGGGTGAGCTGCCTGGCGCACCGGGTGTCGATCATGATGAGCCGGGTGTGCCCGAGGTCGCGGGTGTAGCTCCAGCGGTTGCTGCTCGGCTCGGCGTCGGCCTTGGCGGCGAAGGCGTCGAGGGCCGGGCCGCCGTCGCCGCCGCCCTCGGTGAGCTCGCGCACCAGCGGGTCGGCCGCGCGCTCGGCCGGGGTCAGGTTGCCGAGGTGCTGGTAGACGAAGTAGGCCCCGAGCCCGGCGACCACGCGGCGCGGCCACCAGCTCGTCAGGGCCATCTTCTCCCGCCAGGGCTGGGAGGTGTTCCAGTCGTCGCGCAGGTCGTGGTCGTCGAAGATCATGGCGGTGGGCACGGTGGACAGCAGCCAGCGGATCTCGGGGTCGGTCCATGCCTGGCGGTAGAGCTCGGCGTACTCCTCGTAGTCGGCGATCTCGCCCTGTGGCTCGGTGGTCCTGCGCGCGCTGATGTAGTCGAGCATCTGGGGCGAGGGGCTGTCGGCGTAGACCTGGTCGCCGAGGAGCAGCAGCAGGTCGGGCCACTCCTCCTCGTCGGCGCGCATGAGGCTCACGCCGTAGGCGCGCAGCACGTCGTCGCCATGGGTGCGTACGTGGGCCGAGTCGTGCGGCACGCTCGTGCGGCACGACCCGAACGCCAGCCTGCGGGGCCCTTCGGCGGGCAGCAGCCGCACCCGGCTGGCCGGGCGACCCGCCAGAGGCCAGACCTGGTCCCCGTCGAGGCTGACGGAATACGAGGCGATATCCTGGGACAGCTCAACGAGATCCACGATCGCGTAGTGGTGACCGTGCACGGTGAAGGTGGGCGACCGATAAGCCCCGCCTGCCGTCTCGACGGTGACCGTGCAGGGCTCGCTGGTCTCCACCCAGATCGAGGCACTGACCGAGTCGACGTGACGCAACATCGGCCCAACCACGAGTACGGGCATCCAACCCTCCGGTTTTCGACGATTCGGCACACTCTCGCTCGACAGCCTGCCAGAGTGGCACGTTCCCAGCACATTGATCAACGGCTTGGATATCCCTTCATAACCTAGGCAAGGTCAAACTGCCCGGCCTAGGATGATCGAGACAACACGCCCAAGAGGGAAGGCAACGGCGCCTTCTCCCACAAAATGGGCGCGCATACAGGAGGAAACTCGACCATGAGCATCATGGTGCCGTCAAAGACGCCGGCGCTGATCACACCTGGTCAACAGGCGCTCGACTCCGCTCTTCACCAACTCCACCAGGCCGCCGCCCACCTCGGGCTCGACGACGGCCTCCGCACGATGCTGGCCACGCCCCGCCGCTCGCTGACCGTCTCGGTCCCGGTGCGCCGCGAGGACGGACGCATGGACGTCGTCCAGGGCTACCGCGTCCAGCACAACGTCTCGCGCGGCCCCGCCAAGGGCGGCATCCGCTTTCATCCCAGCACCGACATCCACGAGGTCACCGCCCTGGCGATGTGGATGACGTGGAAGTGCGCACTGGTCGGCATCCCGTACGGCGGCGCCAAGGGCGGCGTGGCCGTGGACCCGGGCGCGCTGACCACCATCGAGCTCGAACGGCTCACCCGCCGCTACGTCAACGAGATCCTGCCGCTGATCGGCCCGGAGAAGGACATCCCGGCCCCCGACGTCGGCACCGACGAGCAGACCATGGCCTGGATCATGGACACCTACAGCGTCAACGCCGGCTACTCGGTGCCCGGCGTGGTCACCGGCAAGCCGATGACGCTCGGCGGCTCGCTCGGCCGCACCGGCTCGACCTCGCGCGGCGTGCAGATCGCGGCCCTGGCCGCGCTCGGGCGCTCGCCGGAGGGCGTCACGGTCGCCGTGCAGGGCTTCGGCAAGGTCGGCGCGCTGGCCGCGCAGTACCTGTCCGACGAGGGCTGCAAGGTGGTCGCCGTCTCCGACGTCACCGGCGCGGTCCACGCGCCCGGCGGCCTCGACGTCGCCCACGTGCGCGCCTGGGTGGCCGAGACCGGCGGCGTGGCCGGCTACCCGCACGCCGACGCGATGCCCCACGACGACCTGTTCGAGCTGGACGTGGACGTGCTCGTCCCGGCCGCGCTCGAAGGCGTGATCACCGAGGCGAACGCGCCCCGCGTGCGCGCCCGGCTGATCGTGGAGGGCGCCAACGGTCCCACCACGCCGGAGGCCGACGAGATCCTGGCCGCGAACGGCACCACCGTCGTGCCGGACATCCTGGCCAACGCGGGCGGGGTGATCGTGTCCTACCTGGAGTGGGTGCAGAACATGCAGGCCTTCTCCTGGAGCTCCCGCGAGGTCGAGGTGAAGCTGCGCGACCTGATGGAGGGCGCCTTCGCCGAGGTCAAGTCGATGTCCGCCGAGCGCGGGCTGACGCTGCGGGAGGCGGCACACGTGATCGGCGTGGGCCGGGTCGCCGAGGCCCACAGCATGCGGGGCCTCTACCCCTGACCTACTTTGGTCGCACGTGACCCGCCCAAGGTCGGATGCCGGGGCGGGTCCCGTTCTGCGACTGTCGGGGTCATGAGGGGTTTCATCGGGGTCATGGCCATCATCCAGGGGCTCGGCGGGTTCGCCGGGCGCGTCTGGTTCGACACGGAGTGGGGGTTCGTGGGGCGGTTCGTGGAGCTGCCGCTGGCGGCCTACCTGGGGCTGGCGGTCGCGGGGCTGGCGTTGCTGCTGTGGTCCGGCCACGACAGGAAGAACCGCGAGAGCTGATCGCGGGCGGGTCGGGCAGGATGGCCTCATGACCTATCCGGAACCACGCTATTCGGGCGACACCGGCGAACTGTCCGCCACGTACCGCCCCTACGAGCACGCCCCCGAGCTGACGTACCCGAGCGGCAACACCGCCCACTACCTGGCCACCGGAGCCACCACCAACGGCCAGTTCGGGCTCTACCGCTGGGTGATGGGGCCCGAGCCGTCCGGCCCGAGCCCCCACTTCCACAAGTCGATCTCCGAGTCGTTCTACATCCTCGACGGATCGGTGCGGATCTACGACGGCCGCCGCTGGATCGACACGCGCCCCGGTGACTGGGTCCATGTGCCCGAGGGCGGCGTGCACGCCTTCCGCAACGAGTCGGGCGAGCCCGCGACCATGCTGCTGCACTTCGCCCCCGGCGCCCCGCGCGAGGGCTATTTCGAGGGGCTGCTCGACCTGGCCGGCAAGAGCGAGGAGGAGAAGGCCGAGTTCTTCATCCGCCACGACACGTACTGGCTGGACTGACGGGGCCCGGCGCCTCCGCCGAGGCCCGGTCGAGGGCCGCGGCCAGGTCCTCCAGCTCGCGCATCAGCCGCTCGGTGCGCTCCTGGCCGAACGCGGCGGCGATGGCCCGGTGATGCTCGGCCACCGCGCCGTCCACGCGGGCCAGCAGGTCGCGCCCCCGGTCGGCCAGGAACACCGCCACCCGCCGCCGGTCGCCCGCCGACGCGCCCCGGTGGACCAGCGCCCGGTCGATCAGCCGGTCGACCGCCTTGGTGAGCGTCGGGTGCGGCATGAGCACCGCCTCGGCCAGCTCCCCCATCGAGTGGCCGCGTCCGTCGGCCAGCGCGCGCAGGATGCGCCACTGCTCGACGGTGACGTCCTCGCCGGCCAGGGTCGCCGCCAGGCCGCGCGTGACGTCGCGTTCGGCGCGGCTGAGCACGTACGCGAGTGAGGACCCCAGCCCGGATTTAGCCATGAGAGATCAGGTCCTTTCACCGGAGAGCTAGTTCGGAGGATACTCGTCGGCGTGGCGGCGATCGTCGATCCTTTCGAGGCCCGGCTCATCCCCTCGGACGCGGTCCGGATCGGCCTGGTCGTGCCCGTGTCGGGGGTGCTCGGGCTGGTGGGGCCGTGCGCGATCAACTGCGCGGTGCTGGCCGCCGAGGAGGTCGACGCCCGGGGCGGCGTGCTCGGCAGGCAGGTCGAGCTGGTGCTGGTCGACGGCGGGCGGCCGGGGCGCGAGGTGGCGGCCGAGGTGGCCGGGCTGGTCGCGTCCGGCACGGTCGAGGCGGTGGTCGGCACGCATGCGAGCGACGTGCGGATCGACGTGGTCGCGGCCATCGCCGGGCGGGTCCCGTTCGTGTACGCGCCGCCGTACGAGGGCGGGGGGCACGCGCCGGGCGTCTACTTCCTCGGCGAGACCCCCGGCAGGCAGCTCGAACCGGGCATCGAATGGCTGGTCTGCGCCCACCGGGCACGCCGCTGGTACCTGCTGGGCAACGACTACGTCTGGCCGCGCCTGGTGCACGCGGGCGCCCGGCGCCGGCTGCGCGCGCGCGGCGCGACCGTCGTCGGCGAGACGTTCGTCCGGTACGGCGAGGCGGCCTCCTGGCTCGGCCGGATCGCCGACGCCCGCCCCGACGCGATCCTGCTCACGCTGATCGGCAGCGACCTGGTCGCCTTCAACCGGGCCTACGCGGCCGCCGGCCTCGGCGCGGCCCGGCTGTGCGGGGCGCTGGAGGAGCACGGCCTGCTCGGCATCGGCGGCGACGGCACCGGCGAGCTCTACGCGTCGATGGGCTACTTCCGCGACCTGCCGACCGAGGCCAGCCTGCACTTCGCCGAGCGGTACGCCAAACGCTTCGGCCCGCACGCCCCCATGCTCAACGCCCACGGCCAGGGCTGCTACGAGGCCGTCGCGATGCTCGCCGCCCTGTCCGCACGGGCGGGCAGCCTGGCCGTGCCCGCCCTCGACGCGGTCGCCGACGGCACCACGATCGTCAGCGCGCGCGGCCCGCTCACGCTGCTGAACCGGCAGGTGCGGCGCACGGTGCACCTCGGCAGGGCGGACGGCCTGGATTTCTTGCTTGAGAAACCTTTTCACTAGAAAGCTTTGGCTCTAAGGTGCGAATCGCCCCCCAATCTCAACAAGGAGCCGCGCACTATGAGCACCGTTGAGCAGTTCGGCTACCGCCAAGAGCTCAAACGCTCTCTGGGCTTCGCCGACCTGATGATCTATGGCCTGATCTTTATGGTGCCGATCGCACCGTTCGGCATCTTCGGCGGCGTGTTCCAGTCGTCCGGCGGCATGGTCGCGCTGGCCTACATCATCGGCCTGGTCGCCATGGCGTTCACGGCGCTGTCGTACTCGCAGATGGCCCAGGCGTTCCCCATGGCCGGCTCCGTCTACACCTACGCCGGGCGCGGCATCTCGGCGCCGGTCGGGTTCATCGCCGGATGGGCGATCCTGCTCGACTACATCCTGGTGCCGTCGCTGCTCTACCTCATCGCCAGCCTGGCCATGAACTCGTTCGTGCCGGGGATCCCGGTGTGGGGCTGGCTGATCATCTTCGTGCTGCTCAACACCGCCGTCAACTACATGGGCATCCAGATGACCGCGCGCATCACGCGGGTGATGCTGGTCGCCGAGCTGGCCGTGCTGGCGATCTTCCTGGTGGTCGGCGGCATCGCCCTGGCGCAGGGCAAGGCCCAGGCGGGCGCGTTCACACCGATCTTCGAGTCCTCCACGTTCAGCTGGACGCTGGTGTTCGGCGCGGCGGCCACGGCGGTGCTGTCCTTCCTCGGCTTCGACGGCATCTCCACGCTGGCCGAGGAGAACAAGGAGGACGGCAGGCGGCTGGGCCGTTCGATGGTGGCCGCGCTCGGGCTGGCCGCGGTGCTGTTCGTGGCGCAGACCTGGGTCGCGGCGCTGCTCATGCCGGACCGCGCGCAGCTGATCGCCAAGGGCGACAAGAACGGTGACGCCTTCTACCGCATGGCGGAGTTCGCCGGCGGCCACTGGCTGAGCGTGCTGACCGCGGTCGCCACCGCGATCGCGTGGGGCTTCGCCAACTCGCTGGTCGCCCAGGCGGCCACCTCGCGGCTGCTGTTCGCGATGGCCCGCGACCGCATGCTCCCCTCGTTCCTGGCCAAGGTGCACCCCAAGCACCAGGTGCCGGTCAACGCCACGCTGGCGGTCGCCGTGCTGTCCCTGGGCATCGGCCTCTACATGAACAGCCGGGACGACGGCATCGCGCTGCTCAGCCAGCTCGTGAACTTCGGCGCGATGACCGCCTTCCTGATCCTGCACGTGGCCGTCGTCGTCCACTTCCGGTTCCGCATGCGCAGCCGGAACGTGTGGGCCCATCTGATCGCACCGGCGATAGGCTTCCTCGTCCTGGCCGCCGTGGTGTACAACACCAAGCTGGTGACCCAGACGGTCGGCCTGGTCTGGTTGGGGATCGGGCTCGCCGTCCTCGTCATCACCTACCGCATCGGCCGCAGGCCCGTTCTCCCCTCGGAGGTCAAGTGAACGTCGTCTCCTACCACCCCACGCCGGAGGAGCTCAGCTACACCTTCGGCGGCCGTGCCGCCCTGGGCAGGGTGCGGCCCGGGACGGTGATGGAGCTGTACACCGAGGACTGCTTCGGCGGCCGGGTGCGGACCGTGGCGGACCTGCCGTCGCAGGTCTGCGAGTTCCCGTACCTGAACCCGGTGACCGGTCCCTTCCACGTGGAGGGGGCCGAGCCGGGCGACACGCTGGCGCTGCACTTCGTCAAGATCACCCCGGCCCGCGACTGGGCGGTCTCCACCACGTTCCCGCATTTCGGCGCGCTGACCGGCACCCACACCACGGCGACCCTCCAGCCGCCGCTGGAGGAGCGGGTCTGGCGCTACGACATCGACGTGGACAAGGGCGTGGCCGTCTACCACGCGCGCAACAGCGACTTCAGCGTGGCGCTGCCGCTCGACCCGATGCACGGCACGGTGGGCGTGGCCCCGGGCGCGAACGAGGCCCGCATGACCATCACCCCCGACGCGCACGGCGGCAACATGGACACCCCCGAGCTGCGCGCCGGCGTCACCGTCTACCTGGGCGTCAACGTCGAGGGCGGGCTGTTCTCGATCGGCGACGGCCACGGCCTGCAGGGGCACGGCGAGGTCTGCGGCACGGCGGTCGAGGCGGCCATGAACACCGTGGTCGCGGTCGAGCTGATCAAGGGCGTGGCCACGCCGTGGCCCCGGCTGGAGGACGACCTGCACCTGATGTCCACCGGCTCGGCCAGGCCCCTGGAGGACGCCTACCGCATCAGCCAGCACGACCTGGTGACCTGGACGTCGGAGCTGACCGGGCTCGACACGCTGGACGCGTACCAGCTCGTCAGCCAGGCCGGCCAGGCGCCGGTCGGGAACGTGTGCGACACCAACTACACCATGGTCGCCAAGCTGCCCAAGACCTACCTGGGCGCCCCCTCGGTGTACGAGGACGTCCACGCCCGCCTGCGCGCCCTGGGCGCCCAGTACGACGCATGACAACCCCCCACTTAGGTAAACCTTGGTGTCGCAGGTCAGGGCATTGATCATCTTCCCCGTAGAGTGGGAAAGTGCTCAGGTTGGTACTGTCTCTGGTCCTGCTCGATCCGGCTGGCGTCGCCGATGTCGCGCAGCGCAGCGTCCCCGTCCCCCAGGTGCTGACCCCGGACGGCGACCGCCTGGGCTACGCGCCGGTCCCGCGCCCCTACACGGGGGCGCGGCGGCTGACCGGGGTGCTGCTCGGCCATGATCCCGTCACCCGCACCGACGTGTGGTGCGGCGGCGCGATCATCGGCTCGCGCAGCCGCAGCCTGGTGCTGACGGCCGCGCACTGCCTCTACCACGACGGCCGGCCGCTCAAGCGGCTGGTCTTCATGCCCGGGTTCGACAGGGGCAACCCGCGGCACGGCGTCTGGTCCGCGGTGCGCACGTGGGCGCCGGACCGGTGGCGGGCGAACCCCGACTCCCCCGACGTGCTGCCGTACGACGTCGGCCTGGTCGGGGTCGTCAAGGGCAGGCGCCCGCTGGAGGACGTGGTCGGCCAGGGCCTGCCACCCCTGCGCACGAGCCGCGGCGCCGAGCTGCGCGGGCTCGAACTGCTCGGCTACCCGGCGGGCAAACGCTACCCGGGTACGCAGATGTACCGGTGCCTGGGCGACGCGGTCGAGGGCTCGACGGTGGGCCCCGGGCTGATGGTCACCCGCAACTGCCATGCCGCCGCCGGAGGGAGCGGCGGCCCGGTGCTGTACGGCGACTCGGTGGCGGGCGTGGTCTCCTCCTCCAGCCCGCTGAGCGACACCGACGGCTACACGGTGCTCGCCCGGCTGGGCGGGACGACGTTCGACCGCATGTTCGCCAGGGCCGACGAGTCGATGCGGGTCAGGAAGCCTGACTGACGGCCTCTTCGCAGATGGCATGGGTGATCAGGGCGTCGTCGGCGCTGATCACCCGGCCCTCGCGGACCGCGAGCAGGAACTCCTGGCAGATCTGCTCGATGCCGCGCTGCCGGGCGACCGGCACCCAGTCGGGCCGCCTGGTGAGCGTCTCGCCGCCCTCGTAGTCGAGGACGTCGCCGAGGTTGACCACGCGCCGCTTGATGCCGTCGCCCATGACCTCGCAGGTCTCCTCGGCGGCGCCGCTGACCCGGTTCATCACGCCGATCCCGGTGAACCCGGCGCCCGACAGCTCAAGGACGATGTGTTCGAGCAGGTCGCGGCGGACGCGGGTGCGGATCCTGGTCTCGGTGACCGGGCCGGGGGCGAGGAACCTGAGCGTGTCCACGACGTGGATGAAGTCCTCGAAGATGGCCCGCCGGGGCGCGTCGGGGTAGTTGTCGCGGTTCTTCTCCATCAGCACGAGATGACGGGGAAGGGCCATGAGCCCTGCGTAGCCGGGGGCGTGGCGGCGGTTGAACCCGACCATCAGCGACCTGCCCTCGGACTCGGCCAGGCGCACCAGGCGCTCGGACTCGGCCAGGCTGTAGGCGATCGGCTTGTCGACGTAGACGTGGATCCCGGCGCTGAGCAGCGGCTCGACGATCTCCGGATGCGCCTCGGTCGAGGCGTGCACGAACGCGGCGTCGACCCCCGCCTTGATCACCTCGTCGACGCTGGTGGACCGGTCGGCGACGCGGTAGGCGTCACCGAGCCGGTCGAGCCGCGCGGTGTTGCGGGTGCACAGGTGGAGGTCGAGGGACTGGGCGGCGAGCACGGGCAGGTACGCCTTCTCCGCGATGTCGCCCAGGCCGATCATGGCTATCTTCATCCGTCGAGCGTAGCCTTCAGCGCGGCCTCCATCGGCGTAGGCGCGACGCCGAAGACCTGCTGAAACGCCGAGGAGTCGAGCACGTAGGGCGCGGTGAACTGGTAGCGCACGTGCCGCAGCTCGCCGATCATGGGCGAGAACAGCCCGGCCGTCCGCAGCAGCGGCCACGGCAGCGTGGTCATCGCAGGCTCCGGCAGGTCCAGCAGGGCGGCCATGTGGGCGCCGACCTCGCGGAAGGTCATCGGGTCGTTGGTGGGCACGTGCCAGGGGCGGCCCCAGGCCCGCTCGTCGGCGCCGGCGGTGATCAGGGCGTCGGCCACGTCCGGCAGGTAGGTCCAGCTGTGCGGGACGTCGGCGGGGAAGACCAGCCGGATCGTCCGGCCGGCCCTGAGCGCGGGGATGAAGCGGGTGCCCAGGTGGGACTGGTCGGTGGCGCCGGGGCCGAAGAAGTCCGAGCCGCGCACCTCGGTCACCCTCACGCGCCCTTCGCGGTGGGCGGCCAGCGCGTCGTGCCAGATCTTCGCCCGCACCCGGGCCTTGGGGGTGGTGGAGGCCAGCGGCAGGTCCTCGGTCATCGGGCCGGAGACGGGCCCGTACGGGTAGAGGTTGCCCAGGATGGCGAGCACGGCCCCGCTCGACTCCGCGGCGGCCAGGAACGAGGCGGCCATCGGCGGCCAGTCGGTCAGCCAGCGGTGGTAGGCCGGGTTGACGCAGTTGTAGAGGACGTCGGCCCCCTTGGCCAGCTCGGACAGCCGGGCCTGGTCGGCCACGTCGGCGGCCACCCTGACCGTGCCCTCCGGCCCGCGGCCCGAACGGGTCACGACGACGACCTCGTGCCCCTGCGCGGCGAGCTTGGCGGCCAGGTGTGAACCGACCTGGCCGGACCCCACGACGACGTGCTTACCCATGATCAGACCTGCTTCCAGATGACGCGCAGCAGCGCGTTGACGACGAAGACTGCGGCGAAGACGATCGCCGGGGTGACCCGGCCCGCGGCGTAGAGGGCGAGCGCGCCGCCGCCGAACCAGACGATCTCCAGCACGACGCGGGCCAGGCCGGTGAGCGGGATCGTGGCGTTCGCGCCGCCTCCCGCGCCGAACAGCGCCCACGCGGCGATGAACAGCGCCGGGCCGCCCAGCCCCGCCAGGAGCTTGATCGCCCAGTTGGGGCTGAGCGTGAAGCCCCAGTAGGCCACCGCGCCCAGCACGCCGAGCTCCAGGAAGAACATCAGGGCGGCGTTGGCGTTCTTGGCGAGGGCGAGCATGGGGATCTCCTGAGGGGGTGCGCTGTTCGCTTACGAGAGCAATGCTCTCTCAAAAGAGCGGCACTCGTCAAGAGCGGTGCTCTCGTTTTTTGCCAGTGCTCTGATAACCTGCTGTCCATGACAGCCAGCCGAACCGCGCGGGAGCGCGTGAGAGCCGAGCTCACCAGGGAGATCACCGACATCGCCCGCCGCCAACTGGCCACCGACGGCGCGGGCGGCCTGTCGCTGCGGGCCGTGGCGCGGGAGATGGGCATGGTCTCCTCGGCCATCTACCGCTACTTCCCGAGCCGCGACGACCTGCTGACCGCCCTGATCATCGACGGCTACAACGCGCTGGGCGAGGCCGTCGAGCAGGCCGAGGCCGCCTGCCCGCGCACGGCCCACCTCGACCGCTGGCTGGCCGCCGGCCATGCCGTACGCGACTGGGCGGTGACCCACCCCCACGAGTACGCCCTGCTCTACGGCTCGCCCGTGCCCGGCTACCAGGCGCCGCAGGACACCGTCGCGGCCCGGCTGCGCGACGTCACCGTGCTCGGCGCGATCGTCATCGACGCCTGGGACGCGGGCGGGCTGCACCCGCCGGCCGCCCCCGAGCCGCCCGCCGAGGTGGCCGCGGACGCCGAGAACATCCGCGCCCTGATGCCCGGCGTGCCCGACGACGTGGTGTGGCGGGCGATGGTGTCCTGGTCGACGCTCTACGGCTGGGTCAACTTCGAGGTGTTCGGCCAGTTCAACAACACGATCGACAGCCGGCGGGCGGCCTTCGACCACGCGCTGCGGCTGGCCGCGGCGGCGCTCGGCCTCGCCACGTGATCGGAACGTCCCGGCAAGGCGAAAGGGGCAGGAGTACCCGGCACTCCTGCCCCTTTCCGCGAGAACGTCAGCGCGCGGCGCGGTTGACCGCCGAGATGATGGCCTTGAGCGAGGCCGTGGTGGTGTTGGCGTCGACGCCCACGCCCCACAGCACCTGCCCGTCGACCTCGCACTCCAGGTAGGAGGCGGCCTTGGCGTCGCTGCCCGCGCTCATCGCGTGCTCGACGTAGTCGAGGACCCGCACCTTGATGCCGACGCCTCCGATGGCGTCGATGAAGGCCGAGATCGGGCCGTTGCCCACGCCCGCGATCTCCCGGATCTCACCGTCGAGGCGCACGTCGGCGCCGATGCGGTCTTTGTCGTCGACGGTCGACTCGTGGCGGTGGGCCATGAGGCTCAGCCGGCCCCAGCGGTTGGCGGGGTTGGGCAGGTATTCGTCGCGGAAGATCTCGTACATGGCGGTGGGGCTGATCTCGCCGCCGCCTTCGTCGGTGCGGGCCTGCACGACCTTGGAGAACTCGATCTGCAGCCGGCGCGGCAGGTCGAGCTGGTGGTCGGCCTTCATGATGTAGGCCACGCCGCCCTTGCCCGACTGGCTGTTGACCCGGATGACGGCCTCGTAGGTGCGGCCGATGTCCTTGGGGTCGATCGGCAGGTAGGGCACCGCCCAGGTGAACTCGGCCACCGGCGTGCCGGCCGCCGCGGCGTCGCGCTCCAGGTGCTCGAAGCCCTTCTTGATGGCGTCCTGGTGGGAGCCGGAGAAGGCGGTGTAGACCAGCTCGCCGCCCCACGGGTGGCGCGGGTGCACCGGCAGCTGGTTGCAGTACTCGGTGACGCGGCGGATCTCGTCGATGTCACTGAAGTCGATCTCGGGGTCGACGCCCTGCGAGAACAGGTTCATGCCCAGGGTGACCAGGCACACATTGCCGGTGCGCTCGCCGTTGCCGAACAGGCAGCCCTCGATGCGGTCGGCGCCCGCCATGTAGCCCAGCTCGGCGGCGGCCACGGCGCTGCCCCGGTCGTTGTGCGGGTGCAGCGACAGCACGATCGAGTCGCGGTGCCGCAGGTTGCGGTGCATCCACTCGATCTGGTCGGCGTAGACGTTGGGCGTGGCCATCTCGACCGTGGCGGGCAGGTTGATGATGACCTTGCGGTCGGGGGTGGGCTGCCACACCTCGTTGACGGCGTCGCACACCTCGACGGCGTACTCCAGCTCGGTGCCGGTGAACGACTCGGGCGAGTACTGGAAGAAGACGTCGACGTCGGTGGCCTCGGCCAGCTTCCTGACCAGCTTGGCGCCCTCGACGGCGATGGCGGTGATGCCCTCCTTGTCCTGGCCGAACACGACGCGGCGCTGGAGGGTGGAGGTCGAGTTGTACAGGTGGACGATGGCCTGCCTGGCGCCCTCGATCGCCTCGAAGGTGCGCTCGATCAGCTCGGGCCTGGCCTGGGTCAGCACCTGGATGACGACGTCGTCGGGGATGCGGCCCTCGTCGATGATCTGCCGGACGAAGTCGAAGTCGGTCTGGGAGGCGGCCGGGAAGCCCACCTCGATCTCCTTGTAGCCCATGCGTACCAGCAGCTCGAACATCTGGAGCTTGCGGTGGGAGTCCATCGGGTCGATCAGGGCCTGGTTGCCGTCGCGCAGGTCGACCGCGCACCACCGGGGCGCCTTGGTGATGACCTGGTCGGGCCAGGTGCGATCGGTCAGCCTGATCGGTTCGAACGGCTGATAACGATGGGCCGGCATGGGACTGGGCTGCTGGGCGTTCATGTCTGCTGCTCCTCGTCGGTCGAGTCGAAAGCGGCCGACGCGCATGACTGGCTCCGCGACGAGGGAGCCGGCCTTACAGGCCCTCGCCGCGGCAGCTAAGAAGCAGCCCGCGCAGCATGCCAAGCACGCTACCAGACGTCTCGGGATTCGCTGCCCTTGATCTCATATCATGAGAGCCGATCGGTCCACCGATGGTGAAACACCTGGTCAGGGCCGTGAAATTCCGGCGCGGGCCATCGCTAGTCCGGGATGAGCACGCTCAGGCAGGTGACGCAGCCCTCCAGCCGCTCGAACTCCGAGATGTCCACCCTCGTCACGACGAGCCCGCGCTTCTCCAGCATCGCCGCGGTCCTCGGGGCGGAGGCGGCCAGCAGCACCCGGTCACCGCCCAGCGGCACCACGTGCGCGCCCGGCTCCTCCGGCGGTTCCAGCAGGCCCGGCAGCTCGACGCGACCGGGATCGCCGATGAGCGTCCCGTCGGGCAGGGCGGTCACCGCCGACTTCAGGTGCAGCACGCCGCGCAGGTCCACGGGCACGACCCGGCGCTCGGGCAGCAGGGCGGCGAGCTGGGTGACGCCCTCGTCGTCGGTGCGGGCCGACCTGCCGACGTACACGGTGGGGCCGACCTGGAGCACGTCGCCGCCGTCCAGGGTGCCGGGGCGGGCGATCCTGACCGCCTTCAGGCCGAGCTCCCGTACGGCCCGCTCCACGGACTCCACCTCCGGACGCCGCTCCGGCGCGCCCGGCCGGGTGAGCACGGCCAGCCGCCCCGACACCACCACGGCGTCCTCCACGAAGGGCGCGTCGGGCAGATGGTCGGCGTCGTCGGCGTAGACCGGCCGCCATCCGGCCGCGGCCAGCGCCGCGACGTAGGCGTCATGCTGGTGACGTGCTCGTTCGTGGTCCACGGGCGCGCGCTCGATGTGCGTGACGATGCCCTCGGCGATCCGGGGTCCGGGCTTCCTTACCAGCGCAATACCAGGCATAGGGCGTGTTCTATCACGCAGTCGTTAGAGTCTTGGGCATGCGGGACGACGAGATTCTCACCAGGATCAGCGCCTTGGTCGCCGAGGAGCACGAGCTGCGCGGCAGGCTGTCGGCGGGCGAGGTCACCTCCGACGAGGAGCACGCGCGGGTCAAGCAGCTGGAGGTGGCGCTCGACCAGTGCTGGGACCTGCTCCGCCAGCGCCGGGCCAGGCGCGGCGCGGGCGAGGACCCCGACAGCGCGGCCGTCCGCCCGGCCGGCGAGGTGGAGAACTACCGGCAGTAGGGCCCCGGCGGTAAAACGGCTGGCAGGGAGCGGTGCCGATGCGATTGGCTGGACTGATGCACATCCAGCCAATCGACTTCGACCGGCCGGGCGAGCTGATGACGGGCCTGCACGACGCCTACCTGGCCGCCCACGCGCACGAGCCCGGCCCCAAGTTGTCACTCGCCCGCCTCTCCGTCATCGCCCGCCTGGGCAGCCCCGGCGACCAGGTCGAGACGTGGGTGGCGACCGACGGCGGCAAGGTCACCGGCGGCTACTCCCTGGCGCTGCACCAGTACGACAACCGGCACATGGGCTGGCTCTTCCCGCTCGTGGTCCGGCCCGAGCTGCGCGGCCGCGGCCTCGGCGGCGAGCTGTTCGAGCACGTCCTCGGCCGGATGCGCGCCCACGGCCGCACCCTGCTGCTCACCGAGACCCCCACCACCGGCGTCGGCGCCCGCTTCGCCCGCGCCCACGGGATGACGGTCGCTCTCCAGGAGGCCCGTCGCACGCTCGACCTGCGCACGGCCGACTGGGCCGCGCTGCGCGGCATGCTGCCCGAGGTGCCCGGCTACCGCGTCGAGCGGTTCGTCGGCCCGGCCGGTCCTGAGCTGCTGGCCGACCTCGCCACGCTGATGAGCGGCATGAACGACGCCCCGCGCGACGCCGACGTCGAGGACATGACCTTCAGCCTCGACCGCCTGCGCCTGCGCGAGGAGCGCGTCACGCTCGGCGGCGAGACCTGTTACACGATGATCGCCAGGCGCGACTCCGACGGCGCGCCCGCCGGCTACACCCGGATCTACCTCACCGCCGACCGCTCCGACGGCTGGGGCCACCAGGCCGACACCACCGTCCTGCGCGAGCACCGCGGCCACCGCCTGGGCCTGCTGCTCAAGCTGTCCAACCTGCTGTGGCTGCGCGAGCGCGAGCCGCACCTGGAGCGGATCATCACCTGGAACGCCACGTCCAACGCCCACATGCTGGCCATCAACGAGGCCATGGGGTTCGAGCTGCTCGACGAATGGGACGAGTGGCGGCTGACGGTCTGACCTTTCCCCGGCTAACCTGACACGTCATGACGTTGGAGGCGTTGAGGGACGCGGATCCGCGGCAGGTGGGGCGCTACGCCCTCCTGGGCCGGCTGGGCGAGGGCGGCATGGGCGTCGTCTACCTGGGCGAGGACCCCGGCGGCACGCGGGTGGCCGTCAAGCTCATCCACGCCAGGATGGACGCCGACCCCGACTTCCGGCGCAGGTTCGCCCGCGAGGTGGCCGCGGCCCGGCGGGTCGCCCGCTTCTGCACCGCCCCGGTCCTCGACGCCGACGTGCACGCGGACGTGGCGTACCTGGTCACCGAGTACGTCGAGGGGCCCAGCCTGGACGACGCGGTGCGCGACTCCGGGCCGCTGAAGGGCTCCGCGCTGGACGGGCTGGCCGCGGCCATGGCGATGGCGTTGCGGGCCATCCACGGGGCCGGGGTGGTGCACCGTGACCTCAAGCCGTCGAACGTGCTGCTGTCCCAGGTGGGGCCCAAGGTCATCGACTTCGGCATCGCGCGGCTGGCGGAGTCGGAGATGAGCAGCGCGATCGTGGGGACGCCGTCGTACATGTCGCCCGAACAGGTGGCGGGGTCGCGGGTCGGGCCGGCCTCGGACATCTTCTCGTGGGGCTGCACGGTCGCCTTCGCCGCCGGGGGGCTGCCGCCGTTCGGGTCGGGGTCGGTGCCGACGATCCTGTTACGCATCGTCAACGAGGCTCCCGAGCTGCGGGGGTTGTCGGGGCCGCTGCTGGACCTGGTGACCGCGTCCCTGTCCAAGAGCCCGGCCGCCCGCCCCACGGCCCAGGACCTGCTGGACCATCTCAGCACCGCCACCCCCTCAGCCGCCCTCCCCACCCCCCCTCCCGCCGGGACGCCGGACACTCTTCCCCCTTCACCCCCCGAAGAGACGACGGCGGGGAAGCGGCGGACGAGGCTCCTGGCCACGGCCACGGCCGCGGCCGTCGTGGTGGCGGCCGCCGGCGTCACCACGGCCCTGCTGTGGCCACACGACGACACCCCCGCGAGCAGCCGCACGGCCACCACCACGACACCGGCCTCCACCGCGACACCCCGCAACCCGCTGCGTGAGAACGGCGTCACCTTCTCCTCCGAGAAGGAGAAGGCCGCCGCCCGCCAGGCCGCCGTGTGGCGGAAGGACCGCCCGGCCGACGCCGCGCTCATGGACCGGCTGGCCGCCGTCCCCCACGCCATCCGCCTGAACCAGCCCGAGGTCAGGGCCACGGTCGAGACCGCCGTGACCGCCGCGCAGGAGGCGGGGGGCGTGCCCGTGTTCCTGATCAACTACATGCCGGGCGGCGGCGACTGCGCCGCCACGGGCGCCGGCGAGATGAAGGTCTACCAGCAGTGGGTCGAGGGCGTCGCCCGCCAGATCGGGGACCGCAAGGCCGTGATCATCCTGGAGCCGTCCAGCCTGGTCAACCTCCCCGGCACCAAGGACTGCACGCTGGCCGGCACGGCCGAGCAGCGCTACCGCGACCTGCGCGAGGCGGTGCGGTCGCTCAAGACCGGGCACGCCGGCACGGCCGTCTACCTCGACGGCAGCCAGGACCTCTACCCCGGCACCGAGGTCATGGCCCAGCGCCTGATCGGCGCGGGGATCGACCAGGCCGACGGGTTCTTCGTCAACACCGCCTCCTTCCAGCGCACCCCCAGGGCCGTCGAGTACGGCAAGTCGCTGTCGGCCTGCATCGCCGTCATGCGCAGGACCGGCGGCACCACCTGCCCGAAGGACGCCGACCCCGGCGAAGACCTGCCGCACTTCGTGGTGGACACGGCCAGGAACGGCCAGGGCTCGTGGTCGCCGACGAAGAAGTACAAAGACCCGCAGACCTGGTGCAACCCACCGGGCCGTGGCGTCGGCGAGCGGCCCACGACCGACACGGGCGAGGAGCTGGCGGACGCCTACCTGTGGATCACCCGGGCCGGCAGCTCCGGCGGACGGTGCCGGCGCGGCACGGACGGCGACAAGGACCCCGAGCGCGGCGTGGTGGCGCCGGAGAGCGGCGAGTGGTGGGCCGACCTGGCGCTCGAACGCGCGAAGAACGCCCGGCCCCCGTTGCGCTGAGGAAAACCCGATGTTAAGCGCACGTTAGATCTGAGCCGCCGCACCTTGTCCGAACAACCTTCTGGGGAGAGGCTCTGGCCTGCACCCACTCCCCCCCAGGAGGTCCTACATGAACAAAGCGCGCGTGCCGTGGAAGGCAGTGATCGGCGGCTCCGTCGGCAATCTGGTCGAGTGGTACGACTGGTTCGTCTACAGCAGCTTCGCCGTGTACTTCGCCGCTTCGTTCTTCCCTGACGGGGACGACACGGCCAAGCTGCTCAACACCGCGGCCATCTTCGCCGTCGGCTTCTTCATGCGCCCGCTCGGCGGCTGGCTGCTCGGCCGCTACGCCGACCGCCGGGGCCGCAAGGCGGCGCTCACGCTCACCGTCACGCTGATGTCGGCCAGCGCGCTGCTGATCGCCGTCGCCCCGACGTACGAGTCGGTCGGCTACGCCGGCGCGCTGGTCCTGGTGGTCGCGCGGCTGCTCCAGGGCCTGTCGGTCGGCGGCGAGTACGCCGCCAGCGCCACGTACCTGACCGAGGCCACCCCGCGCGGCCGGCGCGGCTTCGCCTCCAGCTTCCAGTACGTCTCCATGACCGCCGGTCAGCTCGTCGGCCTCGGCCTGCAGATCATCCTGCAGAACACGATGTCGAAGGAGGCCCTGAACTCCTACGGCTGGCGCGTGCCGTTCGTGGTCGGTGCCGTGGCCGCCGCCGTGGTGTTCTACCTGCGCCGCAGCCTGCTGGAGACCGAGGCGTACGGCGAGGAGGAAGAGGAGCGCCGGGACAAGGGCACCATCAGGCAGCTCCTCGCGCACAAGAGGGAGGCGCTGCTGGTCATCGCCCTGACCATGGGCGGCACGGTCGCGTACTACACCTACACGACGTACCTCACCAAGTACCTGTCGAACACCGCGGGGCTGGCGAAGGAGACGGCCACGCTGGTCAGTTTCTGCGCGCTGTTCATCTTCATGTGCCTGCAGCCGCTGGCCGGGGCGCTGTCGGACCGCATCGGGCGCAGGCCGCTGCTGATCACGTTCGGGATCGGGTCGATGCTGGGGACGGTCCCGTTGATGACCGCGCTGGGCGGGGCGAGCGGCTTCGGGGGCGCGCTCGTCCTGTCGCTCATCGGCCTGGTGATCGTCACCGGCTACACCTCGATCAACGCCGTGGTGAAGGCCGAGCTGTTCCCGACGCACGTGCGCGCGCTGGGGGTGGCGCTGCCGTACGCGATCGCGAACGCCCTGTTCGGCGGCACCGCCGAGTACGTCGCCCTGTGGTTCAAGGACAAGGGCATCGAGTCCGGCTTCTTCTGGTACGTCTCCGCCTGCGCCGCCGTCTCCCTGGTCGTCTACCTGACCATGCGCGAGACCCGCGACGCGGCGCTGTCCCGCAGTGAGGGCGCCGAGCCGTCGGATCCGGTCACCGCCCGCGTCTAACCTGGCACCATGCGGGTTCTCCTGGTCGAGGACGACGATCGCCTCGCCGCCGCGCTCACCACGGCGCTGGCCCGGCACGGCCATTCGGTCACCCGCGCCGGCCTGGCCGTCGACGCCCTCCGCCTGGCGGGGGGCGTCGACTTCGTGCTGCTCGACCTGGGCCTGCCCGACATGGACGGGCTCGACGTGCTGCGCCGGCTGCGCCGCGTCTCGGCGGTGCCGCTCATCGTGGTCACCGCGCGCACGCAGGAGCGCGAGGTGCTGCGCGGCCTGCGCTCGGGGGCCGACGACTACCTGGTCAAGCCGTTCCGCACGGTCGAGCTGATGGCCCGCATGGAGGCGGTGCTGCGGCGCGGCACGCGTCCGATGCCGGTGCGCGACCACGTGGTGTGCGTCGGCGACGTGCGCATCGACCTGGAGTGCAGGCAGGTCACGGTGGCCGGCCGGCAGGTGGCGCTGACCAGGCGCGAGTTCGACGTGCTGGCGCTGCTGGCCCGTGAACCGGGCGTGGTGCGCAGCCGGGAGGAGATCCTCGACGAGGTCTGGGGCGATCCGCTGCTGTCGGCGTCCCGGTCGCTCGACGTGCACGTGGCGGGGCTGCGGTCCAAGACCGGGCGTCCCGGGCTGGTGGAGACGTTGCGCGGCACCGGCTACCGGCTGGGCCCGGCGGGGTGAACGCGCGTCTGGTGGTCACGTTCACCACGCTGATCGTCTTCCTGATCGCGGCGCTGGCGGTGCCGCTCGGCCTGGCCTACGCCTCCCACCGGACCAACCGTCTGCTGCTCGACCGGCGCGCCGACGCCACCCGTTTCGCCGAGCTGGCCGACGCCGCGGCCCGCGACGACGACCGTACGGGCCTGATCACCGAGGTCTCCCGCTACGCCGACCTGTACGGCGCGGCCGTCCGGGTGCGCGACCGCGACGGCTCGATCCTGGTCTCGGCCGGCCGGTTCGAGGCCGACGACCGGGAGGCGACCCGGCTCGCGCTGTCCGGCCGCACGACCGAGGACCTGCCCACGGTCAGCCCGTTCGGCCCGGCCACGGTGCTGCTGGCCGAGCCCGCCGGGCGTGACGCCCAGCTGTCCGGCGTGGTGCTGCTGGAGGCCCCGACCGGGCAGGCCCGGCTGGACGTCTCGCTGGTCTGGGGCGCGCTGGCGGCGGGGGCGCTGGTCGCGCTGGCCTGGTCGGCGCTGGCGGCCCGGCGGCTGGCCCGCTGGATCCTGCGGCCGGTGACCGAGCTCGACCGCACCACGCGGGCCATCGCGCAGGGTCAGCTCGACGCGCGGGCGCATCCCGGGGCGGGCCCGTCGGAGCTGCGGCGGCTGGAGGAGCGTTTCAACGCGATGGCCGACGCGGTCTCGGCGGCGATGGAACGGCAGCGCGCGTTCGTGGCCGACGCCTCGCACGAGCTGCGCACCCCGCTGACCGTGCTCGGGCTACGGCTGGAGAACCTGGAGCCGCACCTGCGCGAGGAGGGCACGGCCGAGTACGCCGAGGCGATGTCCGAGCTCGACCGGCTGGCGCTGCTGGTGGAGGACCTGCTGGCGCTGGCCAAGGTCGAGGCGGGCGCGGGCCTGGCGGGCAAGGAGGTCGTGCTCGGCGAGCGGCTGGCGGTGTGGCGCGAGGTCTACACGGCCAAGGGCGTGTGTCTGGTGGCCGACGTCCCCGCGGGCGCGGTGGTGCCGGAGGCGGCGGCCAGGATCGCCGACATCGCCCTGGACAACGCCCAGAAGTTCGTCCCCGAGGGCGGCACGGTGACGGTCACGCTCGACGGCGAGATGCTGCGCGTCGCCGACGACGGGCCGGGGCTGGGCGAGGAGGAGCGGGCCGAGGCGCTGGGGCGGTTCTGGCGGTCGGGGGCGCACGCGAACGTGCCGGGCAGCGGGCTCGGCCTGGCCATCGCCGCCGAGCTGGCCAAGGCGTGCGGGGGCACCCTGCGGCTGCTGCCCGCCGTGCCGCACGGGCTGGTGGTCGAGCTGGCCCTGGCTCAGCCGTAGACCGAGCGGTAGTAGCGGGCCGCGCCCGGGTGCAGGGGCACGACGCCGGTGCCGATGGCGTAACGCCGGTCGAGGCGGCCGCCGGGGGCCGAGGGGGCCTGGAGGCGGTCGCGGGCCCGGAAGAGCGTCTCGGTGACGGTGAAGGCCAGGTCGTCGGGGAGCGTCGTACGGCACATCAGGTAGCTCGGCGTGCCCACGGTCGGCACCTGCCTGGCCAGCCCGTACGCGCCGGCCGGCACGGCGGCGTGCTCGTAGACCGGCCCGTAGCGGCGGCGCAGCACCGGCACCAGCGACTCCAGCGGCACCAGCGCGATGTCGTCGCGCGCGGCGAGCGCGGGCGTCGGCACGCCGCCCGACCAGAAGAACGCCTCGATGCGGCCGCCACGCAGCTCGGTGAGCGAGGCGTCGAGGCCGAGCCTGGTGATCCGCGGCGGCGTGCGCAGCCCGGCGGCCGACAACACGCGCGTCGCGGTCACCGCCGTGCCCGACCCCTCGACCCCGATCGACACCGGACGCCCCGCCAGGTCGCCGACGCCGGTGATGCGCGCGCCCTCGCGCACGACCAGATGCACGTAGTTCATGTACATCCGGGCCAGCGCGGAGACCGGCTGGTGGCGCACCCTGACCGCGTCGTCGGCGCTGTCGGCCAGCGCGAACCCGACGTCGGCCCGGCCGCCGGCCATCATGGTGAGGTTCTGGACGCTGGCCGCGGTCTCCACCACCCGCACGGTCAGCCCGTCGCGCCGCAGCTCGCCCGCCAGCCGCTGACCGAGCGCGCCGTACGGGCCGCCCGCCAGCCCGGTGACCAGCCGCAGCTCGGCGGGCCTGGCCGTGGAGCAGCCGGCCGCGAGCGCGGCGAGCCCGACGAAGGCCCGGCGGGATATGGGCATGATTTCACGGTATCCGGTCCCGCAGAATGGACAGTGTGACCGAACGGGACGCACGCCTGCGCATCGCCGCCGAGCTGAGGATGTTCCTGCCCGTGAGCCGCCGGCGGGAGTGGCAGCGGGTGACCACCGACGGCACCTCGACGCTCGGCCATCACGTGGAGTCGCTCGGCATCCCGCTGACCGAGGCCGGCCCGATGGTGTCGGACGGCCGCGGCGTGGCCCCGTCCCACCTGCTCGCGCCGGGCGAGACGGTCGAGGTGCACCCGATGCCCCGGCCGCAGCCGCTGCCCGCCGAGCCGCGGTTCCTGCTCGACGTGCACCTCGGCACGCTGGCCCGGCGGCTGCGCCTGCTCGGCGTGGACACCGCCTACCACAACGACATGGACGACCCGGCGCTGGTGGTCCAGGCCAACGAGGAGCGGCGGGTGCTGCTCACCCAGGACCGCGGCCTGCTGCGCCGCCGCGCGCTGTGGCTGGGGGCCTACGTCCGCGGCTCGCGCCCCGCCGACCAGCTCCGCGACGTGCTCGAACGCTTCGAGCCGCCGCTGGCCCCCTGGACGCGCTGCACGGCCTGCAACGGCGTGCTCGTGCCGGTGTCGAAGGAGGAGGTCGGGCCGCTGCTGGAGGCCGGCACCCGGCGCAGCTACGACGCCTACGGCCGGTGCGGCGACTGCGGCCAGGTCTACTGGCAGGGCGCGCACAGCGACAACCTTGAGGAGATCGTGCAATCAGCGCGCATTTGGGCCAATAGCCGCTGATTCCCCTTTGAGAACGACCGTCAAGTTGATCTCAAAAACACCCTCGGCCGGGGGTTACGCGGACGATCAAGGGTATGAGCAGGGGAAACGGCATCACCCGAAATCGGGTGCACGCTGACACCCTTCCACCCCGTTGAGCAAAAGACTCCAATTCGACGTTTATCCGGAAAAATTCGGACACGTCGCGTTTCCGCGTATCCATCTCGCGGCGCACGATCGGGGGAAATACCGCAAATGGCCAAGAATCGAAAGCTCGGCCACGGCGCCGGGCCCGCTCCTCGCGTATGGAGCGTCAGAAGGAAGTGGGCGACCGCCATTGTCGGCATGGCCACGACGCTGGTGGGCCTGCCCGGCGTCGTGGTGAAGTACAGCCAGGCGCAGAGCGAGCGGGAGACGCCCCGGCTCGTCATCACCGCGCCCGTCACCGGCCCCGGGGCCACCGCCTCGCCCTGCCCGCTGGTGAGAGGCACCGCCACGCTGCCCGAGGGCACGACCCTGCTGATCGGCGTCCGCCGCACGACCGGCACGCCGCGCACCAGGCACACCCGCTTCTACCGCGTCGACACCGTACGGGCCTCCGGCCAGTGGGACGTGCCCGTCTCGCTCGAAGGCGGCGACCCCGCCATGGCCGGGGAGTGGTATTCGATCACCGCGCTCACCGTGCCGACCGAGTGGGCCGACTTCCTGGAGAAGGTCGGCGGCACCCCGGGCGATCCGCTGATGTCCGCGTCCGCGATGCCGCCGCACGTGGGCGAGACGCCCTCCATAGAGGTCCAGCGGGACGCCGGTCCGGCCACCTGCTGAACCCCGCCCTGAACCTCGCCGTGGACCTCGCCGTCAGGCGCGGTCGAACTCGCTCGCCTTCACGCCCGCCACGAACGCGTCCCACTCGGCGGGCGTGAAGAACAGCTTGGGCCCGTCGGGGTCCTTGGAGTCACGCACGACGACCAGCTCGGCCTGCCCGCCCTTGTGCTCAGGGCCGCCGGGAACGTTCTTGAGCTCGGCGATCTCCACGCAGTTGCCGCCGTTGTCGCCGGAAAAACTGGACTTCTGCCACTGGGCATAGCTCAGGTCCATCGTTCCACCATGGCTTTCTTTATCGTTTCAAGGGACATGCTCAAGGGCAACGCCTCGGTACGGATGGCCTCGAACCGCTCCACGGCCGCCGAGACGTCCTCATGATCGCTCGTGGTGATGCCGCGCACCGCGGTTTCCGCGTACAACACCTCGGAGCCTCCGTCCAGGGTCGCGATCACGAAGCCACCCGTCAAGCCGGAGTGCAGCCCGTGCGGGAGGACCTGGATGCTGAGCCGCGCGGTCACCGCGTCGAGCAGCCGCCGGAGCTGACCCTTCATCAGCTCCGGCCCGCCGATGGGCCGGAACAGCACCGCCTCGTCGATGACGCAGCGCAGCGACGGAGGGTCGTCGCGGGCAAGGATCGCCTGCCTCTCCATGCGCGCCGCCACCGCGGCCTCGTTGCCGCGCAGCAGGGCGCGGGCGTACTGCTCGGTCTGCAGGAGGCCCGGCACCAGGAGCGGCTCGTAGGTGCGCAGGGTGAGCGCCGCCTGCTCCTTCTCGTGCCACTTGCCGAACCAGGAGGGGAAGATCTGGCCCTTGCGCCAGTCGAGCAGGCGGCGCAGGGCTCCGCCGGTGCCGAGGGCCTTGTCGCAGGCCTCGGCGAACTCGGGGCTGGCCGGCAGCTGACCGGTCTCGACGCCGCTGATCAGGCCCTCGCTGAAATGGATGCGCTCGGCGAGCTGCCCCTGCGTCAGGCCCGCCGACTTCCGGTAGTGCCGCAACTCCCTGCCCCAAATCGCCTGAGGCGCGTAGAAGTCGGCCACTCCGCCCTCCCCTCGCCCGGGTTCAACGCCAACGGCACGGACTTCAAAGTCCACTCCTTGCAATCAGATCACTACCGACCGTAGTCATATGGCGTCACGCTGGCCACATGAAATCCGAAAGTCCCGCCGTGACGCTCGCCGACCGGCGGCCCCTGCCGGACACGGTCCTCGGCGAGCGGCGGATGCCCAGGCACCCCGGATGCGTCTCCTCCGTCCGGCGGTTCGTCCGCGACGTCGCCACGGATCACGAAGCGGCGCAGGCCGCGGTCGAGATCGCGCAACTGCTCGTCTCGGAGCTGGCCACCAACGCGCTCACCCACGACTCCTCGACCGAACCCGTCCGGGTCGTGGTGGTCAGAGAGGGCCGGCTGCTGACCGTGGAGGTCCGCGACTCGTGCGCGGCACTCCCCCGGATGGGCCAGGCCGATCCGCTGGCCTGCCGGGGGCGGGGGCTGGCCATCGTCCATCGGCTGTCCTACGACTGGGGCTGGAACCCCGTGCCGCCCGGCAAGGCTGTCTGGTTCCAGGTCGTCGCCTGGACGTCCTAGCGAGTAAGTGAGGGGGCCGCCTGGATGTGCCATCCTGATCAACGTCCCCTCCCCGAAGGATGGCCGCGTGGAATTCCGCATCATGGGGCCGCTCGACGTCCGCGACGGCGGCCGGGATCGTACCCCCACGACCCCGAAGCACCGGGATCTGCTGGCGATGTTCCTGCTGAACGCGGGCCGCCCGCTGACCGTGGAGCGGCTGCGCCGGCTGCTGTGGCCGCGCGAGGGCGGCGACCGCTCCGACTCCCTGGTCCGCGGGTACGTGGGCCAGCTCCGCCAGCTCCTGGGCAAGGACGTGATCACGACCGTGTCCGGCTCGTACGTGCTGGCGATCGGCGCGCACCAGCTCGACGTCGACCGGTTCCGGCTGCTGGTCGACCGCGGCTCGTACGAGGAGGCGCTGTCGCTGTGGCGCGGCCCCGCGCTGGACGACCTCGACCCCGACGGCGAGCGGTGGGAGGAGACCCGGCGCCTGCGCGAGGAGCTGGAGGAGCTGCGCCTGCTCGCCCTGGAACGCCGCGTCCAGGCCGACCTCGACGCCGGCCGCCACCGCGAGCTGCTGGCCGAGCTGAAGCGGCTGACCAATCAGCACCCGCTGTGGCAGCGCTTCCGCGGCCAGTACATGCTGGCCCTCTACCGCAGCGGCCGCCGGGTCGACGCGCTGGCCGCGTACGCGGTGCTGCGCGACCAGCTCGACGGCGGCCACGCCATCGAGCCCGACCCCGAGCTGCAACTGCTCTACCACCGCATGCTCCACGACGACGTGTCGCTGCACGTCTCGGCCGGCCCGCCGGTGCTGCTGCCGCCGGACATCGCCAACTTCACCGGCCGCGCCGACCTGCTCGACCGGGTGGTCGGCGGCCACGTCGTCGTGCACGGCCAGGCCGGCGCGGGCCACTCGGGGCCGGGCGGGCACCCCCCCAGGCCGGGCCCCGAGTCAATAACCCCCCGCCACCAGTAAGCGGACCAGAG
>NZ_JBEXYK010000089.1:0-29465 GCF_040630865.1 Nonomuraea sp. NPDC005730 | reverse complement strand
TAGGCCAGTTCCCGTTCGCCCTTGGCGTTGGGGGTCAGGCTGCGCCGGGCCAGCAGCCAACGCTGATAGCCGGGCTCGACCTCGAAACGCACCGACGCCAGCGCCCAGTCATACAACCGTTCGCCTTTGGCGCCGCGGCCGCAGGAGCGGCGCTTCCACGCCTGGGCCGGAGCTTGGGCGGTGGCGGTGTCGGCACGGATCTGCCCGCCCCAGCCCGTGCCGATCCACTGGCTCCTGGGTACGGCCACCACATAACTGAGACGGTGTTCTTCCAGGAAACGCCGGAACTTGAAATCCATGCCATAGGCCTCGTCCGCGGTCACCCACGACACCGGCACGCCGGCCTGCAGCGCGCGGGCCAGCATCGTCCGCGCCAGCATCGGCTTGGTGGCAAAGGGCGCGTCGGCCGGGATGCCGGCCCGGGCGCAGCGATCACGGTCATCGGTCCAGGACCGGGGCAGATACAACTCGGCGTCGATCAGTGCCCGCCCGAGCGGGGAGGCGTAGGCCAGGAAGACGCCCACTTGGCAGTTGTCCACCCGGCCTGCGGTACCGGAGTACTGGCGCTGCACCCCGGCCGACTTGTCGCCCTTCTTCAGGAAGCCGGTCTCGTCCACGATCAGCACGCCGTCGCGGTGGCCGAGGTGTTCCATCACGTACTCACGCAAATCGACGCGCACCTGGCGCGGGTCCCAGCGGGCGCTGTTGAGCAGGCGCTGCATACGATCCGGCGTCGCATCCCCGGCCGCCTCGGCCAGCTGCCAGCCGTTCTTGCGCTCGATCGGCGCCAGCAATCCCAGCAGATAAGCCCGCGCCTGCCGACGCGGCTCCACCCGCCCGAACCGGCCCGCAACCCGGCCGAACAACGCATCCAGTCCCGTAACCCACTCCCGCAGATCAGCAGCGGTTAAGTCATCTGGCATGTTTACACGCTACAGATCTCAAAGGCTCGCTGTAGTACTAGCGGCCCCGGACGCCGCCAGCATCCAACCACCCACACCACCGAAAGCCCCCGGCCCCCTTGAATCCGTTCAGGGAGGCCGGGGATTCTCTCACGCAGGCCTTAACACACCTTCCCCGACCTGGCCATGGCCGCGACTGGAAGGTCACTCAAGATGAGGATGGCGACGCTGGTGACCGATGGCGTCGGTGTGCTTGAAGGCAAGCTCCGGCGCATACGGTGCGGGCCAGGCAATGATCAGGTAGTGCTCGAACGGCAGTGGCGTACTGGCCGTCCCGTCCGGGTCGGTGTCTCTTCCGCGAGCGTGCACCCGTAGCCGGTAGAAGCCTTCGCCGTGGTGGGCGAGGTTCGGCAGGTCGGGGAGATCTCCATCGAGCCCGCACACGATCAGTGATCCTGAGGTGGATTCGATGGAGACCTCGACGATCTCCTCCCAGTTGTCCAGATCGATACCCGGAGGCTCATCTGTCAGCTGTACCTCAACGTCGACGACGCCGATCGCGATGCCGGTGAAGATCGTCGCGCCGTCGGGTTCGTCATCCACCACGATCAGCCCGTTGCCATAGCCTTCTACCGGCGCCGGTCCGCCCTCCTCGGGGTCCCGGAGCTGGATCTGGTGGTAGGACAGATGGACATTGGCCCAGTGATCTGGAGGTGTGCTGATCATGGGAGGAGCCTTTCCGTCCGTCAGGACTTCAGGTCGGCCTTGACGTAGAAGGCATCTGCGTCCAAGAGACGCTCGTCTCTGTAGAGGTTGGCAATCATGCCGCCCTGCTTGTCCTGCTCCGTTTGCGAGGCCCATTCGGCGGAGAAGTCGGACATCCAGTCGCCGCCGCCCGTGTAGGCCCCCTCGTAGGTGTGGGCGAAGGGATACTCGTCACAGCTGGAGTTCGGCGGTCGCGGGTCGGTGAGATAGCTGCACGCGTCGCTACGGTTCTCCTCAGCGTCCGCGTCGTCATAAAGACGGGTCAGGGGGCTGCCTGGCACGCCTCCTGCAGGGGGCGCGCCGGGGTTGCCCCGGGACTGTGCGCGACTGATGTGTCCGGTAATTTCCGGCAGCTCGCTCTTCTTGAAGGTGAGCGTTGGCCAGGTCCCGGAGAACACGAAGCCGCTGTTGGTCGAGCCCTTGAGCATGCCGTTGTCGCACCTCAGGTCACCAGGGCCACTCGTGGCGTAGCTGACGCCGGCGAAGTCGTTCGACTTCAGCTTGAGAACGGTATCGACGTCGATCGTCTCAGCCTGGTTCAAGGGGACGGACGTGACCAGAGTCGTGTTGAACTGCAGCCAGGTGCGGAGCTGGAGAGGCTTGGGGGCCGTGCTCGCCTTCACCGTGCAGTAGGGACTGCATTGGCCATTGGAGGAGACCATCAGGTTGGGGTCGTACTCACCCCACTCGCTATGGGCCCATACGTGGTCACCGTAGATGAACGCACCCTCGTTCCACACGGTCACAAGATCGACGTAGTAGGTGAAGTCGATGCCGCCGAGGACCTTGCCGGTAGCGGTGTCACCCCCTTCTGATCTTGGGCACGCAGTAGCGAAGGCGGTTCTTCGGACTTACTGCGACGTTCCTGAAAGGGGCCGTACATCCCTGCCTGCCGACCTGGGGAGATGATGGTCTCGGCGTGGTCTGCCCGAACGGCTCGCTGGACGCCTACGCGGCCGGCTGCGCATCCTGGCCGGACACGGCGGGCTGCCCACGGCCGAGTGCATCGAGTCCCAGACGGTCAAGACGGCCGAGACCGTCGGCGCGGCAGCCTGCGGGTACGGCGCAGGCAAGAAGATCAAGGGGCAGAAGCGGCATATCGCGGTCGACACGCTCAGGCTGCTGTTGTGCGTGATCGTCACCGCGCGTCGGTCCAAGACCGTGACGGCGCCCACCCGCTGCTGGCCCGGCTGCGGGAGAAGTTCTCCACCATTGCGCTGGTCCGGGTGGATGGCGGCTTCGTCGTGCTGCCGCGCAGGTGGATGGCAGAACGAACCTTCGCCTGGCTGACCCGCTACCGCCGACTGGTGCGGATCTACGCACGCAGGCCGGCACCACGAAGCCCAGATCTGATGGGCCATGGTGCACCAGATGACCCGCCACCTGACCCGCGAACTGGCAGGCCAGCCAACCCCGGGCCGCTGGGCCGGCCCGCGTCCTGGAGCTACGGCTGACCACTGCTCAGCGGATACGTCGGTGAGGTGGCAGGACCTGGATACGGGTGATCCCGGGAGAGCCGCTATGCTCCCGTGTCCCCGTCGATGCGCTCTCGGATCAGGTCGGCGTGCCCGGTGTGCTGCGCGTACTCCTCCAGGAGGTGGATGTAGATCCAGCGGAGGCTGACCTTGCCCGTCGGCGCCCGGGGGTCGTCGGCCAGCTCCTCGAGGCCGATGTCCGCAACCGCGGCATCGCAGGCAGCCGTCTCCGCGAGGAAGGCGGCGTAGTCGGCCTCGGCGTCGGCGTCGGCGTCGGCCACCAGGTCGAAGTCGCCGTCTTCGTACTCCTCCGTGATGTACAACTCGGGCAAGTTCTCGTGTAGGAACTTCTCCCGGAACCACCAGCGCTCGACTTCCGTCATGTGTCGCAGGAGGCCGAGCAGCGTCAGGTTGGACGGCTCCACGGCGGCGGTCTTCAGTTGCTCGGAGGTGAGGCCGGCGCATTTGCGCAGCAGGAACAGCCGGCGGAGCTTCAACCAGTTATCCAGCATCTCGCGTTCGCCACAGGCCATGTCCGTCCGAGGTCCCCGCTCTACGTCGGGTGCTGTCCACGTCATGTCACCATCATGACGACCTGCGCAACCGCTTTCGCCGGATACGCGCCTATCTTGCCCGCCGCCGGGCGTATCGCTCGAAGCTGGGGCTCGGCCAGGGCATCCCTGTCTCGGCCTCAGTGACCAAATCTTTTGTCAGCAGGCTCTGAGACGTCATCCTCCACGCCTCGTCCGGGGCATCAGGGTGTGCGCATCACTGCACGCCCTGGACCCCACCCGCTACACCCACGCCCTTACCACGCAGGTCAGACCCTACTTCGTTGGATTCACGGCCGAAACTACGAGAACCTTCGAAACAGAGTGCGCTGCCCGACGTGGCGGTCACCGCGCTGCTGTGCGTGGTGCTGGTGCCGGTCGGCGTGCGGACGCTGCGAGCCGGCTCAGGGTGTAGCCGCCCGAGGCCTTCTTGAACAGGTACTCGGCGCGTTCGTAGGACAGGCGGCGTCTGCCGGTCTCGGGGCACAGGTCGGCCGGGTCCGGCGTCCGGGCGGGGGCGGGTCTACGGTCGGCCAGGAAGAGGGGGCCGCGGGTCCGGCCCGCGACCAGCTCCTCCAGCAGGGGCGCGGCGCCGTCGCCCCACGTGACCATGGCGGCGCGGCGGGCGGGCAGGTCGAGGTCCTCGACGTTGAGCGCGAGGACGGCGGCGGCCGAGGCGCCCGACTCGAGCACCAGCGCTAGATGAATAGCGCTCAGTCTTCCCAAACACGCGCTGACCCCTTCACCGGCGCGCCGCCACTACGCGAGCGCCCAGTGGGCCCTCCCCGTGGCGAATCGGTCAGTAGTACGTGACCACGGCGTACTGGTACTCGGTGTCGCCGTTCTCATCGCCGAAGTGCTTGCGTCCCGTCATGATCTCGCCCGGGTTCGCCTTCGACTCGTGCGACTCCTCGGTGTAGGTCTCCGACCAGCGCTTGTTGACCAGCGTCACGGGCCGGCCCAGATACGTGAGCATGGCGAAGTAGACCACGCTGATGCCGTTCTCGTCCCCGTCGTGCTCGCGGCCGACCATGGCGTTGCTCTCAGGAGCCTCGAACCACGAGTAGGTCTCGGGGTCGACCAGCTGGTAGTGACTCGTGGACACGGCGACCCGTGTCCTGTCGATCCAGATCTTGCCGCACCAGTACGTCGTGTAGCCGTTCTCGTCCCCATGGTGCGCCCGGCCGATCAACACCTCGTTCTCGGGGCAGAAGAAGCTGCTGTCGTTCTCCTTGACGGTTGCGGAGTACCCCGCGACGATCGAGACGACCGGCTTCGCGGCGGCGGGGTCTGCGGGAGTCAGGGTCAGGGCCAGGACGGCGGACGCCGCAGTGGCGAGCACCTTCTTGTACACGGTTTACGTCCCTCGAATCGGTCGCTCGTGCCGGCGTTTCCGGCACGACGAACACGGTGACGCCCGCCATTGCAGTCACACTTGGAAGTGACTTGTGACAAGGGATCCGCAGTCGGGCTCGTGGAAATGCTCGTGGTACCAGGCCCTCCGCTCGGGTCCGTGCCACCAGCCGCAAAGTAGCTGTGAGCAGCCGGAGGTTCCCGGACGGCTTGACGTAAGAGCTGTCAGCGAGCAACGCGACCTGCGAAAACATCCCCGCCGTCGTTATCGCGATGGCGAGCACCCGGACTCGTCCACGGTTGGGCGCCGCAGCCATCACCCCGTGTGGTCTGCGCAACGTTCTACTTTGGGGCTCGTTGCACGGACCCGAGCCGAGGGCCTAGAAGAACCGCTCCAGCTCCGCCTGCGACGGAGCGCCCGAGAAGCGGGCGTACGCGGCCGCCTCACGGGCTCGTTCGGATGCTCGTCGTGCCCCGTCACCGTCCGAGGTTGACCAGCATTGCGTTAGGTTGGTCGGGATGAGGACATATGACGATCTGCCGGCGGAGCTGGTGACCGAGCGGCTGCGGTTGCGGCGGTGGGTGCCGTCGGATGCGGAGGAGTTCCGCGGGTTGTGGTTTGAGCGGGACCCGCGAGTGCCGGCGGCCCGGCGGATCGACGCCGAGGGACGGCCGACGGTCGAGGACGTCCGCGGCTGGCTCGTTGACAACCCGCTGACGGCGGCTCCTGGGCTCGGGTTGCTGGCCATAGAGCTGCGCGACACCGGTGAGTTCATCGGGTACTGCGGATTGACCGTCGGCCAGGGATCGTTCGACGAACCTGAGATCGCGTACGAGCTGGCACAACGAGCTCACGGCCATGGTTATGCGACAGAAGCCGCCCGTGCGGTCTTGGAAGCCGCGATTCGGACAGGGCGTCGCCGCCTCTGGGCCACTGTGCGGGAGTGGAACACACCCTCGTTCCGCGTCCTTGAGAAACTCGGCTTCCACCGAAGCGACCGCATCGACGAGGACGTCGAACACGGTAACTCGATCTGGATGACGCGCGTACTCGACCCGCGATAGAGACGCGAGCATCGGCCACCAGATCACGCAGCTCGCGCAGGTGGCCGCCGCCGAAGTCCTCGACGGGACGCAAGGGGTGGGAGTTGCCGGGCGGGCATTCGGGCGGCCGACCTCACCGATGCCTGCTCGGACGCCGAACTGACGTTCACGCGCGTAGACGATCTGTGAACCGGCGGCGCGCCGACGGGAAGCCCGCCGGCTGCCCGACGCTGTCCGGCGTCCGGCCCATGGTTCATGAACGCAGCCCCCGCCAACGGCGCTGTGGTCAGCCCTTGACGGCCTCCGATCCGGTGCTCTCCCTGAAGCCGGCGGGACGGGGAATGTCGTCCTCTGCTGAGGAATGGCGGCAGCTTGTCGCCCCGTTGGCCGGTCGACGTGTTGTCAGGTGGGGTGACCTTCCGGTGGCAGGCGGGGGATGTCGGCGCGGTAGAGGCTGAGGAGCAGTCCGTAGGCCTCGGTGCCGTGTTCGGGGTTGAGGCGCTGACCGTGTTCGTAGTCCTCGATCCGTCCTGCCAGCGTGCGGGCCTCTTCCGGGGTGAGCCAGACGTGGTGCAGCACGGTGTGGCCGGGGTCGCCCGGTCGTACGGGTGACATCTCGGCCAGGGCCACGTCGTGCAGGAATCTGGCGCCGGTCTCCTCGTCGAGCTGGAAGCCGCGGTTGACGAGTTCGAAGCGCTGCTCGGTGCCGCCGCGCACCTGGCGGGTGCTCGCGAGGCGGACGAGCCCGGCCTCGCGCAGGACCCGCACGTGGTAGCCGACCGTGCCCTTGGTGGAGTCGAGCGCGGTGGTCAGCTCGCTGAGGGTGGCCGGGCGCTGGCGCAGCAGGTTCACCATGCGGTGGCGCATCGGGTGCCCGAGCGCCTTGTACTGCGCGGATGAGCGCAGAGAGAGGAGCTGCTCATCGGTCATGGGGTCAAGTGTCGAGGACCGTCGACGCTTTTGACAAATCACGCGAGACGTTGGCAGACTGCCGAGCGCCTAAAGCGTCGACATATCTAAACACTTGGAGGGCGCATGCTTCTGTCCACGGCACACGTCGCGACCGACCGCCCCGAGCGGTACGCCAAACAGCTCGTCTCCCATCTGGGCCACAAGGCCGCCGCCGAGCACACAGGCCCGGGGTGCGCGACGATCACCTTCCGCTCCGGCGCCTGCTCTCTGCGGTCGAGTCAGGGGGTGCTCGTCCTGGTCGTCGAGGCCGCAGACCTCGACGCGCTGGGCGGCGTCCAGGACGTCGTCACCAGGCATCTCCTGCGCTTCGCCGCTCACGAAGAACTCCACGTCGACTGGACCGGGAGCCGGCCATGACCAAGGCCGCCCACGACCCCGACTTCCCGCCCAGGCTCCTGGAGCTCATGCGCGCGGCCTGGCTCGACCAGCCGCTGGACGTGCGTCCCCAACCGGGCGTGCCGCACTACGCGCGCCGCCGGGCCGAGCTGTCGCGCGCTTTTCCCGGGGAGACGCTGGTCATCCCCACCGGACCTGCCAAGATCCGAGCCAACGCCACCCTCTACCGCTTCCGCCCGGGAAGCGACTTCTCCTACCTCACTGGCGACCACGACCCCGACGGTGTGCTGGTCCTGCGACCGGGCGGTGACGCCCTGCTCTACACCCATCAGCGCTCCTCGCGGGAGACGGACGAGTTCTTCCGCGACCGGGCCGGCGAGCTGTGGGCCGGGCGCCGCCGTACGCTCGATGAGAAGACGACCGAGCTCGGTGTCGACACCGCCCCGCTGGCCGGCCTCGACGCCGCCCTGGCGCGATGCGTGCCAGGGCGCACCCGGGTGCTGCGCGGGCTCGACGCCAGGGTCGACGCGGCCGTGCCCGCCGACGACGTCCGTGACCGGGCGCTCTCGGCGGCGATCGCCGAACTCAAGCTCGTCAAGGACGAGTGGGAGATCCGCCGGCTCCAGGAGGCGGTCGACGCCACCATCCGGGGGTTCGAGGACGTCGCCCGGGTGCTGCCCGCCGACCGGGGCGTGTCCGAGCGGCTGATCGAAGGCGTCTTCGGGCTGCGCGCCCGGCACGACGGCAACGACGTCGGTTACGGCTCGATCGTCTGCGCCGGAGCGCACGCCACGATCCTGTGCTGGAAGCGCAACGACGGCTTCACCGCGCCCGGCGAGTTGCTGCTCATGGACATGGGAGTGGAAGGCCATCAGCTCTACACCGCCGACATCACCCGCACCCTGCCGGTCTCCGGTGTCTTCACCCCGCTCCAGCGCGAGGTCTACGACATCGTCCACGCCGCCCAGCAGGCCGGTATCGCAGCGGTCAAACCGGGGGTGAAGTTCGCCGACGTCCATCTGACCTGCATGCGGGCGCTCGCCGAGGGCCTGGTCGAGCTCGGGGTGCTCAAGGTGAGCGCCGACGAGGCGATGGACCCGGCGTCGATGCACTACTGGCGGTGGACGCTGCACGGGTTCGGCCACATGCTGGGCACCGACGTGCACGACTGCGCCAACGCCCGGCCCGAGCGCTATCGCGGGGGCGAGCTCGGCGCGGGCAACGTGCTGACCGTCGAGCCCGGGTTGTACTTCCAGCCGGAGGACGATCTGGTTCCCGCCGAGCTCCGCGGGATCGGGATCAGGGTGGAGGACGACATCCTGGTCACCGCGGAAGGCGCGGTCAACCTGTCCGGCGCGCTGCCCAGTCGGGCCGACGAGGTGGAGAACTGGCTCGCCGCCCAGCGCGAGGCGGGACCTCGACTGCCGTGAGTCTCCTGGATGTGGCACGTGCCCGCCTCGACACCCCGGGATGCGCCGAGGTGGTGCACCTCAACAACGCCGGTGCGGCGCTCGCTCCGGCCCCGGTGCTCGACGCCGTCATCGGACACCTGCGGCTGGAGGGGCGGCTCGGGGGATACGAAGCCGCCGCCGTCGCGGCTCTGCAGGTGAACGCGGTCTACGAGGCGATCGCCCGGCTGATCGGCTGCCTGCCGGGCGAGATCGCCGTGGTCGAGAACGCCACCCGCGCCTGGGACATGGCCTTCTACGCGCTGCGCTTCGGATCGGGGGACAGGATCCTGACCTCCCGCGCCGAATACGCCAGCAACGTGATCGCCTTCCTGCAGGTCGCGAGCCGTACCGGCGCCCGGGTCGAGGTGGTCGACGATGACGAGCACGGCCAGTTGTCGGTGCGCGACCTGGAGCGGCGGCTCGCCGCCGACGTCAAGCTCGTGGCCGTCACCCACGTCCCGACCCAGAGCGGACTGGTCAACCCCGCGGCCGAGATCGGCCGGCTGACCCGCGCCGCGGGCGTACCGTTCCTGCTCGACGCCTGCCAGTCCGTTGGGCAACTCCCGGTCGATGTGCGGGAGCTCGGCTGCGACCTGCTGTCGGCCACCGGCCGCAAGTTCCTGCGCGGGCCGCGCGGCACGGGTTTCCTCTACGTCTCCGAGCGGCTCGCCGACACCTTGGAACCGCCCTTCCTCGACCTGCACGCTGCCACCTGGACCGGCCAGGACACCTACGAGATCCGTTCAGGCGCGCGCAGGTTCGAGAACTGGGAGGCCAACTACGCGGCCAAGATCGGCCTCGGCGTCGCGGTGGACTACGCCCTGAGCTGGGGCGTCGAGGCGATCGCGGAGCGCGTCACCGCGTTGGCCGCCCGGCTGCGGCGGCGGCTGGGGGAGCTGCCTCGGGTGACCGTCCAGGACCGGGGACAGCGGCTGTGCGGGATCGTCACCTTCACCGTCGACGGCGAGTCCGCTGCCGACGTGCACCGCCGCCTGAGCGCGGCCGGGATCAACACCAGCGTGTCCGCGGTCACGTCCGCCCGCTACGACCTGGGCGAGCGTGGCCTGGCCGCCGTGGTGCGGGCGTCGGTGCACTACTACAACACCGACGAGGAGGTCGACGCGCTCTGCGCCGCCCTACAGCGTCGGAACAGATACTAGGAGTCCTCGATGTACCTCATAACCGGCGCCACCGCCCACTTCGGCCGACAAGCCGTCGAAGTGTTGCACGCCGCGGGCCACCCCGTCCGCGCTCTGACCCGCACGCCCGAACGAGCCGCCCTGCCGCAGGGCGTCGAACTGGCCCAGGCCGATCTGACCAAGCCCGAAACCCTCCCAGCCGCGCTCGACGGAGTGAGCGCCCTCCTGCTGGTCCTGCAGTACGGCATGGACCCGGCGCCGCTGCTGGCCGCCGCCCGCGAAGCCGGGGTGAGCCGGATCGTCTTCCTGTCCTCGGGCGCGGTGGTCGACGGCGCAGGCGCGCAGCCGGATGTGATCGCCCAATACCACGGCGACGTGGAGCGGGCCATACGCGAGTCCGGCCTGGAGTGGACGATCCTGCGGCTGCTCTTCCCGGCGATCAACTCGCTGACCTTCGCGATGCAACTCTCCGGCGGCGACGTGATCCGCGCGCCGCACACCAAGGCCGCCTTCAGCGCCATCCACGAATTGGACGTCGCCGACGTCGCGGTCGCGACGCTGACCCGCCCCGGCCACGCCGGGCGGACCTACCACCTGACCGGGCCGGAGTCGCTCACCCAAGCCGACCAGGTCGCCATCCTCGGCCAGGCTCTCGGCCGCCCGCTCACCGTCGAAGACCTCGACCCCGCGCCGGTGCTGGAGCAGATGAGCGCCTTCATGGATCCGGCCTTCCTCGGTGCGCTGTTCGAGCTGATGGCGGCCTGCGTCGGCAAGCCCGCCGACGTCAACGACACCGTCGAGCGGATAACCGGCCATCCCGCCCGCACCTACGCGCAGTGGGCCGCCGACCACGCCATCGACTTCTGACCCAAGGATCCGCCACTCATGCTGTTCACCAAGACCCTGGCCGCGCTCACCCTCGCCTTCACCGCCGTCCCCGCCCAAGGCGGTACGACGCAGCCCCGCTGGACGGGCGCCTGGGCGGCAGCCGTCCAGCAGCCCTCACCCGGCGGGCTGCCGTGGTCGTCCAACTGGTCGGAGCAGGGCTTCGAACGCCACTCTGTCCGTCAGGTGCTCCGCGTCACCGGGCCGGGAGCCGCGCTCCGCATCACCATCTCCAACCGGTACGGGACCGCGCCTCTCACCGTGAACGGGGCGACGATCGCCAAGGCCGCGACCGGCGCCGCCGTACGTCCTGGCACTCTGCGCGCCGTCACCTTCTCCCGGCGCGCGGACGCCGTGGTCAAGGCCGGCCAGGAGCTGGTCAGCGACCCGATCCCGCTCCAGCTGCAGGCGCTCGACCGGCTGGCCGTCACCCTCTACTTCCATGGCGCGACCGGACCCGCCACCTTCCACGACATCTCCTCGGCCACCAGCTACCGGGCGTCCGGCGACCACCGGTTCGACCCGCGCGGCACCGCCTTCACCGACACCACCCAGTCGTGGTACTTCCTCAGCGGCGTCGACGTGCTCGGCTCCTCAGCCCGCGGCGCGGTGGTGACCTTCGGCGACTCGGTCACCGACGGCACCGGCAGCACCCCGGACGCCGACAACCGCTACCCCGACCAGCTCGCCGAGCGCCTCGTCGCCTCCGGCACCCGGCTGACCGTCCTGAACAGCGGGATCTCCGGCAACCGGGTCCTCTACGACCACCCGCTCTTCGGCGAACGCGCCCTCGCCCGCTTCCAGCGGGACGTGCTCGACAGGCCGGGCGTGCGAACGGTGATCGTGATGGAGGGCATCAATGACATCACCTATCGTGACCCCGACGTCACCGCCGATCAGATCATCGCGGGACACCGCGAGTTGATCCGGCGCGCCCACGCCCGGGGGATCCGCGTCGTCGGTGGCACCATCATGCCGTTCAAGGGCAACCCGTGGCTCTACCCCGACGGTACGGCTGAGCCGTACGGTCTGGAGCAGGTCCGCGACCAGGTCAACACCTGGATCAGGACCGGCGGCGAGTACGACGCCGTGGCCGACTTCGAACGCGCCCTCGTCGCCCCGGACGACCCCGACCGGCTGCGCCCGGAGTTCAACGTCCGCGACGGCCAAGAGGGCGACTGGCTCCACCCGAACGACGCGGGCCTGAACGCGATGGCCGAGACCATCGACCTGAACGCCCTGTAGGACCGTGGCCCCGCCGGGTCACGCGCCGCGGTTCGACAAGACACCCGACAGCTGTCTTGCCGGCTTGCGTTTACGCGGGGCCGTCATATGGATCCGAAGCCTCCGGCCAGTCTAGAGATCCGAACTCCGGACAGGCTCTGGCGCCAGGCGAGCACTTCATCGCCCATTTCCGGGACGTCGAGTCCGGCATGCTGGGCTTGGATGGCCGCAGCCAAGGGACAGCGGAGGACTACGCACGGCTCGGCGTGCCGGTTCCCCGCGACGGTGGACTGGCCGACCTGCTGGAATGGGTCGGGCGTGGCGATATCGACCGGGTGGTCTGCGAACGCATCGTCCGGGTCGCCCGCGACATGCTGCCCAGCCTCCAGGTCGAGCACCACCTCACCTCCCGGGGGTGGCGTTGGAATGCGCCGACGAGCCCCGCGGCGGCATGACCAGCCGGACAGCTGGAGCTGCGCCGCCTCGGACCGGATGAGCGCGTTGGTGGTCAGCCGGCGTACGGGGCGGCGACGTCGAGGATCCAGGTGACACCGAAGCGGTCGGTCAGCATCCCGAAGCCCGGGGCCCACTGCGACGGGCCGTACTTCTCGATGATGTCGGCGCCGTCGGTGAGCTTGTCCCACAGCGCGCCGACCTCCTCGGTGGTTTCGCCGCGGACGGACACGAAGAACCGCTCGCCGGTCAGCGTCATGCCGTGCTCGCGAGTGGTGGCGGCGGGCGCGGTGGCGGCCGGTGCCTGGCTGGGCACGTCGTAAGCCATGATGCTGAAGCCGTTGTCGGCCGTGACCTGGCCGAAGACGATCTTGTCGGCGTCCGGCAGTTCCTTCGGCATGCCGAAGTCGCCGTACGCGATGGTGGTGAGGTGGCCGCCGAACACGGTCTGGTAGAACTCCAGCGCTGCGCGAGCGTCACCGCGGAAGTTCAGGTGGGTGGTGGTGGAGATGGCCATGCTGGTGACTCCTTATTGATTTTCGGGCGCGGTACGCCCGGTATGGGCTGGTAAGTCTCGTTAGAGAGGGCCAGGGAAGGGGATGTCGGACGGCCGAATCGGCGAGTCCCCACGGTGCTGCTGGTCTCAGATGGCCGGCAGAATGGCGCTGACGATCAGGCTGCCGACGATGTTGTAGCTGCCGGAGACCGCCGCATGGAGCAGCGGTCGCGGGAAGTTGGGGTTGATGGCGATGGTGACGGTGTTGGCCGTGAGGTAGCCGAGGCCGACGACGAGACCGAACAGCAGCGCATCGCCGTAGGTGTCGATCTTCAACGCAGCCATCAGGATCGCGCTCGTGAGGGTGATGACCAGGCTGGTCAATGGCGGCCCGGCGAGAAACAGCGGCGAGCTCGGCGCCTTGGCGCCGACCTCGCGGCCGAGGGAGCGGTTGTACGCCTTGGGGAACAGGCCGGCGAACCAGACGCCGCCGAGCAGGGTCAATGCGATGCAGCCGAGCAGGATCCCGAACCAGTTCAGATTGCCCAGAACATCGAACATGGTGCTGACTCCGTCAGTGTCAAAGGGGGGCCGTCCGGGTCGCGTGGCTGACCGGCTCGATACGAAGGTTCGCAGGGGTAGGTGACAGGATGTGGCACCTACTTCGGGCAGAATGAGGTTCATGCAGAAAACTTCAGCCCGGCTGCTGGCTCTGCTGTCGCTGCTGCAGACCTGCCGGGACTGGCCCGGCACGGTGCTGGCCGATCGCCTGGACATCAGCCTGCGCACCGTGCGCCGCGATGTCGACCGGCTCCGCGAGCTCGGCTACCCCATCGCTGCCGTCAAGGGCCCTGACGGCGGCTACCGGCTCAGCGCCGGCACCGAACTACCCCCGCTGCTGTTCGACGACGAACAGGCCGTCGCCCTCACCATCGCCTTGCAGATCGTCGCCACCAACCCCGGCAACGGCCTCGCCGAACCCGCCGAGCGGGCACTGAACACCATCCGGCAGATCATGCCCTCCCGACTCCGGCACCGCATCGACGCGCTGCGCGTCACCGCCGTTGAACGACCTGTCACCCGGCCGGCCACCCCGGTCGACGGCGACGTGCTCCTGACTATCAGCGCCGCCGTCCACGCCCGCGAGATCCTGCGCTTCGACTACGGCGCCGAGGTCACGGACAAACCCCCGCGCCGCGTCGAACCCCACCACCTCATCACCTGGGACGGACGCTGGTACCTCATCGCCTGGGACCTTGACCGCGACGACTGGCGCACCTTCCGCGCCGACCGGATCACCCCGCGCACCCCCAACGGGCCCCGGTTCACACCACGCGTACTGCCCGGAGGAGACGCCGCCACCTTCGTCACCAGCACGTTCCGCGGCTCTGGCGACGCCTCGGGCAACTGGCCCTGCCAAGGCACAGTGATCCTCGACCTGTCCGCCGCCACCGTGGCCCTCTACACCCGCGAGGGACTCGTCGAGGAGATCAGCCCCTACCGCTGCCGGCTCACCCTCGGATCCTGGTCCTGGCCCAGCCTCGCCGCCGCCATCGCCCGCTACGACGCCGACATCGAAGTCATCGGCCCCGACGAACTCACCGACGCCTTCGAACACCTCGCCCGCCGATTCACCAGAACCGCAACCGGCCACGGCATCGCATCACCCACATTGTGAGTTGCCATGCCTACGAAAGACACAGTGGCCAGTGAACTCGTCGGCACCATAAGGGGAGCATCCCAGTGCACCTCGCCGAAGCCGCCGACGTTCCACGAACTGCTCACTTACGCGCGGCCGCGCGACACCGTGCACATCTCCGAGACGCTCCCTGGTCATCCTTGTGCCGTGCTCTACGGCACGGCCGCCATCCCACTGCACTCCTTGGCCGTCCGCCGGCACCGGCGCCCGCCCCGAGGCATGGCCGGCTCCGCCCTGCGGCCAGGCCATGTCATCGGCTGATCGGAACGGTCATGGCATGCAGGTGCGGGTGCCGGTTGAGCCGTCGACCCGATGTATCTTGACCCGGACGGAGCCCAGGGCGGTGCGAGTCGTCGTGCTGACCGTGTCGGCCACCGTGCAGACCAGTTGCCGTTCGGCGGTACGGTCGACGCCCCAGCCGAAGGACAGCCGGACGTCCACCGGCCCGCGCGGGCCGATGCGGACGAGCGGGAGCGGAGCGCCCGGTGGGACGAAGCTGACCAGGCCACGCGCGCGTTCGGCGGCGTCCGGGCCCTGCACCAGCGCTTCGAGCGCGGCGTGCAACGCGTCGGTGCCCCGGTGGAGGCGCGACACCCGTTCCAGCCCGAGCGCGGAGGAGAAGTACACGTGCACGGTGGCAGACCGGTTGGTCGCGCCCTCCAGCGCGGTGGCCGCGGGACCGGCGGGTGTCGGACCGGTGTCGGTGATCGCGCAGGCCGCCGTCAGCGTCACTGCCAGCAGAACCGGTGCCAGGCGGCGGCTCACGGCCGGTTCCAGGGCAGGGTGAGGGTGAAGACCGCGCCGCCGCCCGGGGCGTTGGCGGCGCTCAGCGTGCCGCCGTGCAGCCGGGCGTTCTCGTAGGCGATGGCCAGGCCGAGACCGCTGCCCTCGCTGCGGGTACGGGCCGCGTCGCCCTTGGTGAACCGGTCGAAGACGTAGGGCAGCAGGCCGGCGGCGATGCCCGGTCCGTCGTCGGTCACGGTGAGGGCGACGCCGCCGGGGACCGCCCGGCCCCGCAGCCGTACCGTGGCCGCTGGTCCGCCGTGGCGCAGCGCGTTGCCGACGAGGTTGGCCAGGATCACGTCCATGCGGCGGGGGTCGAGCCGGACGCGCAGCCCCTCCGGGACGTCCACGGGGACGCGGTCCTGCCAGCGCCGCAGCGCGAGCGTCTTGCGCACCAGCTGCGCAAGGTCGACCTCGTCGAGGGTGAGGACGGCGGCCCCGGCGTCGAACCGCGACACCTCCATCAGGTCGTCCACGAGCCGGGCGAGCCTGCGCGTCTCGTCGGCGACCAGGCCCACGGCCTCGGCGGTCTCGGGCGGCATCCGGCCCGCCGCGACGTCCTCGTCCAGCAGGCCGGTCACGGCGGTCATCGCGGCCAGCGGCGTGCGCAGCTCGTGGGAGACGTCGGCGGCGAACCGGCGGGCACGGGCCTCCATGTCGCGCAGGACGGCGGTGTCGCGTTGCAGGGTCGCGGCCATGGTGTTGAAGGTGCGGCCGAGGTCGGCCAGTTCGTCGTCGCCGGTGACGGCGATCCGGGTGTCCAGTTCGCCCGCCGCCATGCTCTCGGTGGCCGAGCGCAGCCGCCGCACGGGACGCAACACGCTGCCCGCCGCCAGCAGCGCGGGCAGGATCGCGGCCAGGACGACCGGCAGCGCTCCGGCGCGCGCGGCGGTGACCAGCGAGTCCACGTCACGTTGCTGGGCGGCCAGCGAGAAGGAGGCGAACACCACCAGCGGAGGCCGGGCCACGGGCCGCGTGGCGTCCTGTACCGGGACGGCGATCGCCAGCCAGGGGCGGCCGTCCCGTTGGAAGCGCTGGACCAGGGACGTCGTCGCCGCGGCCGCCGCGCTTTTCAGCTGAGAGGGCAGCGCTGGAGCGGTCGAGGCGGCGACGACCAGCGGCCCGTCCTGGAACGACGCGGCGGTGCGCCAGTCGCGTGAGCCGCCCGCGCGGTCCAGTTGGAGGGTCAGGGCGCGCAGGTCGGCAGGGGCCGGATCGGAGGGCAGGTCCGGTGCCAGCGAGTCGATCTGCGTGCGCAGGTCGTGCACCGCGCTGCTCTGGACGCGTTCCAGGATCGCCGAGCGGGCCTGGTGGAAGGTCAGCGCGGCGGTGGTGAGCGCGCCGAGCGCGGTGACCAGCACGAACCCCACCACCAGGCGGGTACGCAGCCCGCGCGGCACCCTCACCCGCGGCACCCTCACAGCGGTCCGAACCGGTAGCCGAAGCCGCGTACGGTCTGGACGTAGCGGGGACGGCGCGGATCGTCCTCGATCTTGGCCCGCAGCCGCATCACCCCGGCGTCGACCAGCCGGTAGTCACCGTGGAAGGCGTGCTCCCACACCTGCTCCAGGAGCTGCTGACGGCTGTAGGTGCGTTCGGGGGAGGCCGACAGGAACAGCAGCAGCTTGCGTTCCGAGGGTGCGAGGGCGACCTCCGTGCCGTGCTTGAGCACGCGTAGCGCCGTCCGGTCGATCTCCAGGTCGCCGAAGAAGGCGCGGTCGTCGGCGGCCTCAGGCTGCGCGAGCGCGACGCGGCGCAGCACCGCGCGCATCCGGGCCTCGATGACCTCGGCGCTGGCCGGCTTGACGACGTAGTCGTCGGCGCCCGACTCCAGGCCCACCACGACGTCCACGTCGTCGCCGCGCGCCGACAGGATCACGATCGGGAGGACCTGGCTGAACGCGCGGATCCGGCGGCAGACCTCCAGCCCGCTCATGCCCGGCAACATCAGGTCCAGCAGCACCAGGTCGGGAAGCGACGCCGAGACCTCCGCCAGCCCCTGCTCACCGGTGCCGACCGCCACGGTCTCGTGCCCGCGCCTGCGCAGCCCCAGCGAGACACCCCGGCGAACGGCCTCGTCGTCCTCGATCAACAGAACCCGCGTCATGATCCCTCCATCGACCGTCCCCGTCACCGGGACGGGGTGGCAACGTCGAGCGGAACGGCCGAACCGGTCTCGTCGCAGGTGACCGGCCAGGCCGGGCCCGCGATCCCCGACTCGAAGACCCGCACGACCACGTCGGCCTGCGCGCGTCCGCCCGGCACGCCCGGCGCCGCGGCGGCGGTGCACACCAGCTGGCTCACCGCCGTGTGGTCGAGCTCGGACACCACCCACGGCAGGTACAGGTCCACCGCGCCGCGCACGGCCCGCGCCCGGACCTGCCGCGACCCGCCCGGAAGGGCGGTGGTCAGGCCGCGCGCCCGTTCGGCGGCGGTGGGCCCGGCCAGCAGCGCGTCCAGCGCCTGCTGCGGCCCGGCGCCGGGCCTGGCCGGACGGGCGGCCGGCCAGGAGCCGTACGGCGTGCGGAAGTACACCCGCAGCTGACGTGACCGATCGGTGGTCAGGCCGCCGGTGGCGGGCGCACCGGCCGTCATCGGCCCGGTGGCCCTCACCTCGGTCCCGCAGGCCGCGACCGCCAGGACGGCAGCCGGCAGCGCGACCAGCCGGATCAGCTGCGTGCCTCGCATTCTCCTCCTGCCCGCGCGTGTCGTCATGGTGAGCCCAGCCGGCTCACATCGACGGTGCCCGCTCCCGGACTCGGCTGAGGAATCGCCGCCCATGTGCCCACAGCCACGGTGATCGCGACGGCCAGCGCGGCCAGCCCCGGGCGGCCGGTCGCCCATCGGGCCCGCGACCGTACCGGGTCCTCCACCAGCAGCTTCGACAGTATCGCAGCCGGCAGCGACAGCCCGATCGCCAGAGCGTCGCGCCCCCAACCCCCCACCCCGAGCACCTCCTGGGGCAGCAGCAGAAATATCGGCCAATGCCACAGGTACAGGCTGTAGGAGACCTCGCCCAGCCGGCGCGGCAGGACGCCGCCGACGGCCCGCCCCACGAACCCGCCGGGCGCGGCGGCCAGCAGCGCGATCAGCACGGCAGAGGCCAGCGAATGCGCGAACATCCCGCCCTGGAACAGGCCGGGGGCCTTCTCGCCCGCGGTCAGCGTCCAGGAGAGCACCAGGCCGCCCAGCAGGACCGCGCACAACGCGTCCGCGGCCGCCCTGGGCACGCGTCCGGCCAGGTCCCGTGCGGGTGCGGTCGCCGCGACCGCACCCAGCAGCAGCGAGAACGCACGCGTGTCGGTGCCCTCGTAGGCGCGGGTGGTGTCCATCGCGGCCCCGTACCTGACCATCAGGAAGAGCGAGATCAGCGCCCCGACCGCTGCGACGGCGGCGACCCGCCGATGCCCGCCGGCGCCCCCGCGCCCCACGGCCAGTACGACCAGCGGCCAGACCAGGTAGAACTGCCACTCGACGCCGATGCTCCACAGGTGCGCGAACAGGCGGGTACCGGCGGCGTTCCAGTAGCCGATCTGCTCGGCGATGTAGTGCCAGTTGGCGGCCTGGGCCGCCGCCCACGGCGCGTCCTGCAACACCGCCCGCAGCATCGAGGGCGTGGCGAACGCCCAGGCCAGCAGCAGCGTCGCCACGCTCATGAAGACCAGGGCGGGCAGCAACCGCCGCGCCCGGCGCGCCCAGAAGCCGGCCAGGTTCAGGCGGCCGCTCCGGTCGAGCTCGGCCAGCAGCAGCCCGGTGATCAGGAAGCCGGACAGCACGAAGAACAGGTCCACACCGAGGAACCCGCCGGACAGGTACCCGGCGTGGAACAGCAGAACCGCCGCGACGGCCAGGCCGCGCAGCCCGTCCAGCGGCCCGATGTGCGCACGCCCTGGGCTCTGCCGCCGATGGGCCCCGGCGAAGGAAAGCATGTCAACGACTCCAGTCCGGGTGGGGATCAGGCGCAGCCCAGCTTGGAGTAGCGCTCGTCGCCGACCCACGAGCCGGTGGCCCATGCCTCGGGCGCGGCCGGGGTGAAGCCGAGCTGCTCGCCCAGCTTGCCGGTGAACCATTTGGCGAACGCGGCCGAGCCCTGCTGGCAGGAGTGGATGCCGTCCTTGGAGCGCTGCGCCTTGGACGCCGACGCGTCGGCGCCCCACAGCTCGGACGCGTCCAGGAACTGCGCCTTGCCGTCCTGGGCGGCCTGCCGTGCGGTCTCGGGGGCGCTCCTGATCGCCGGGGCGTACTGCTTGTAGAAGTCGTCCAGCTTGAACGGCGGCGCCGAGACGATCACCAGCTCCCCGCCCGCCTTCCGGACGGTGGCCGCGAGTTTCCGGTAGGCGGCGAGTTGCTGCTGCCGGGTTCCCCAGTCGTAGGTGGTGATCTGGTAGGCGACGACGTCGGGCTTGAACTCGGCAAGGTTCTTGCCCAGTTGCTGCCAGGTGTCCTTGGCGCCCATCTTCGTCACAGGGTGCTCACCGGCGACGACGTTGCCGCCACCGCTGGAGGTGGCGTTCTTGAACTCCACGCCGCTGGCCTTCAACGCCGCGCCCAGCGCAGGGGCTTCGGCTCCGGCGATGGAGTCACCGAGCCACAGAACCTTCTTCCCGGTCGATTCGGACTTGCCGGAGGTCGCCGCCGTGGTCTTGGCACCGTTGCCGCCGCCGCCGACACCCTCGCCGCAGGCGGCGAGGGTAGCGCTCAGGCTTACCACGGTCAGGGCCAGCGCGGCTCTCTTGATCGTACGGCGTCGCGCAGGAAGGCTGTTGTTGTGCATGACTTCACCCAACCAGCGGGAAACTCCTGGTCAGTGCGGTGTCATCAAACCATCACACAACGGTGGAACTCCGGTCATCAACCGGTCGGCGTCACCCCGAAGATCTCTAGCGACGATGTGCTCTTCCTCGGGGGCTCACGAGCGCAGGCCCGCGACGAGGAGCTCGACCAGGCGGCGGGCGTCGTAGCGGGGGGCGGCCTCGGCCCCGATGCACAGGTCGCCCACGCCGCGCATGAGCTCGAAGGCGTCCAGATCGGGACGGATCTCGCCGGCGGCCCGTGGGACATGCTGCGGTCGCTCGCCGGCACACCCTTCCGGCCGGCGCGCTTCGCAACTGGGCAATCCCGCCAAGGCGGGGGAGGCCGTCGTGCATGTCACGTCGGTCGATCGGCCGCCGGCCCACCTCGTCCTGGGCTCGGACGCACTGCGGCTGGTCACCGCCGCGCGCACGGCCGCGGACAAGGACATCCGTACGTGGGAGGCACTCTCCCGGACGACCGACTTCGACGCTTTCGTTCGGCGCCGCGCTAACCAGGCGCTATGCCTTCATGGACCATGCCCCTCGTCGCCTACTACACGGAGGTCAGGGGCACGACTATCCCCATCTCCCGTACTTGGGGGGGAGACCAAGTAAGCCGGAAAGGGCTAATAGCCGTTCCGGTGGTTGAGAGCTGATCCCGGTGCTGGTCTTCCAGTAGCGGTAGCCCGGTGTCTTCCCCCGGTGTGGCAGGCTCCGGCATCGGTTCGGACGGAAACCGAAACGGACCGGCCTGTCCGGGCAACGTGACCCCGATCTACTCAGCGGTAACTACGCTCAGCGGTAACTAAAGGTGCGTTCTGCGCCAAAGACAGGCTGATCATGGAGTGCCATCCTCGTTTGAGAAGGCCCAACTGGCAGAACTCGAATGAATGGAGAGCGCGTGTCCAGGATCAAGCGCGGCCTCGCCTTCGCGGCGGTGGCCCTCACTCTCACAGCCGGCCCCGCCCTACTCGCATCTGCACCGGCCACCGCTGCGACGGCCACCACCACGGCCACCGCAGAGGCGGCACTGGGCCGCTACGTATTCGCGGGGAGATACGCGTCCTACGACAATGGTTATGAAAGATGCCACCTGGATGGCCAGCGCTCTGCCCGCGCCTACCAGTGTCTGAGCAAGTATTATGAGAATGAAGGTTTCTTCTGGACCCTGTGGCTCTGGACAGCATGAGCAACGTGTCAGCAGGCCGTTACCGGGCTCTCACATCCGGCTGAAACGGGGTTGAGGAACCCAGGAACAGCCATTGGGTGAGGGCCGAGCTGGTGGCGGGGGTTCAGGCTGGGGTGCCTCATCGGGTGGGTTGTTGCAGCCCCGGCTTGGCGCGCTTGTTCGGGGCTCGCTCGTGCGGCTTCTCGGTTGATCAACGACATGTTGACGGCCCGGCGCCCGGGTGGGGCGCCGGGCCGTCAGTGGTTAGCAGCTGCTGGTGGTGTCTCCGGCGTCTGCGGTGCAGGTGTCGGTGCCCAGGCCGCCGTTGGCGGTGTCGCCGCCGGCGCCGTCTTGGACGTTGATGTTGTCGTTGCCGAGGTTGCCGCTCATGGTGTCGGTGCCGGAGGTGTCGGACAGGATGTCGTTGCCGTTCTGGCCGTCCAGGTCGTCGTTTCCGGGGCCGCCGTAGATGTGGTCGTTGCCGTTGTCGAACAGGTACAGCAGGGAGCCGAGCAGGGTTTCGCCGTAGTTGGTGTCGTTGCCCGCTTCGCCGTAGAGGTGGTCGGCGCCGTTGCCGCCGCCGACCACAGCGGGATCATGTACTGGCGCAACTTCCCGGGCGGCGGGGCCGAGCGAGCGATCGCCGTGTTCGGCAACCGCTTCCTCGACCCTCGCGCCGGCACCAACGGCCGCCCTGACATCTCCCAGGCCGCCGGGGACGCTGCGGCCTTCACCGCCTTCGGCAACACCTACGCCGACGGCCGCGCCGTCCCGGTCGCCGGGATGCGAAACGCGGTTCCCACCGCCGCCCAGCGCGCCCGCCACGCCGGCGTCACCGCCCCTACGCTCTCCATCCCCGGCTACCAGGGGTCATAGCGGGCAGCCACCGGCTGCTACCAGGAGCGCCGGCCGTTCCGGCTCGGCCGGCGGTTGGCGCCGCCGCCCGGGCTGGTGATGGTCACGGGGATCCCGGAGGGAGTCTGGGCCCCCGTGATGCGCCTGAGTTCGGCCTCGCCCGAATGGACCTGGCTGGACTGCGGGACGATGCCGGCGTCGTTCATCAACCGGGTCATGTCGCGGCGCTGGTTGGGCAGGACCAGGGTGACGACGCTGCCGGACTCGCCGGCGCGGGCGGTGCGACCGCCGCGGTGCAGGTAGTCCTTGTGGTCGCTGGGCGGGTCGACGTTGACGACGAGGTCGAGGTTGTCGACGTGGATGCCGCGGGCCGCGACGTTGGTCGCCACCAGCGCCGTGACGTGGCCGGTCTTGAACTGCGCGAGGGTGCGGGTGCGCTGCGACTGCGACTTGCCCCCGTGGAGCGCGGCGGCGCGTACGCCGCTGTCCAGCAGCTGTTCGGTGAGCCGGTCCACGGCGTGCTTGGTGTCCAGGAACATGATCACCCGGCCGTCGCGAGCGGCGATCTCCACCGTGGTGGCCTGCTTGTCGGTGCCCTGGACGTGCAGCACGTGGTGCTCCATCGTGCTGACCGCGCCCGCCGCCGGGTCGACCGAGTGGACCACCGGGTCCGTCAGGTAGCGGCGGACCAGCAGATCGACGTTGCGGTCCAGCGTGGCGGAGAAGAGCATCCGCTGGCCGTTGGGGCGCACCTGGTCGAGCAGGTGGGTGATCTGCGGCATGAAGCCCATGTCGGCCATCTGGTCAGCCTCGTCCAGCACGGTGACGCCGACCTGGTCCAGGCGGCAGTCGCCGCGCTCGATGAGATCCCTGAGCCGTCCCGGGGTCGCGACGACGACCTCGGCGCCGTTGCGCAGCGCGTTGGCCTGCTGGCCGATCGACATGCCGCCGACGACGGTGGCCAGCCGCAGGTTCAGCGGCCGGGCGTACGGGGTCAACGCGTCGGTGACCTGCTGGGCCAGTTCCCGGGTGGGGACGAGGATCAGGGCAAGCGGCCGGCGCGATTCGGCACGCTGTCCGGCGGTGCGGACGAGCAGCGCCAGGCCGAAGGCGAGCGTCTTGCCCGATCCGGTGCGCCCCCGTCCCAGCACGTCCCGGCCGGCCAGGGAGTTCGGCAGCGTCGCCGCCTGGATCGGGAACGGCTCGTTCATGCCCAGCCTGGTGAGCACCTTGAGCAGCGCGAGCGGCATGTCCAGCTCGGCGAATGTCGCGGCGGCGGGCAGGGCCGGCGTCACCGTGACCGGGAGGGCGAACTCTCCCTGCGGCGCGGAACGCCGCCCGTAGCCGGAACGGCTGGAGGAGCCGGAACGGCCCTGAACCGACGAGCTGTAATGGCCACCCCGGCCGGAGCCGGCGGAGCCGCCGGTGCGAGGGGTGTAGCGGTCGTACGTGCGAGTTGCATGGTTCATGCAGAACCTTCCTCGATGCGGCGCGTGTCACGATTCTCGGCGCGACGAGCGGCGCAAGAATGGTGAGCACGAGCCGAAGAAAAAGACGGCCGAGCCGGCGGAGAACAGCCTGGTCTCGTACGTCGAAATAGTCGGCGGCAGCCGGGAACAAAACGCCTGCGCTGCCGGGCCGTGGGGCTGGAGCGGGCTTGTGCCCGGACCGGAGCCGTCAGTGGTGCGTCCGGTGTGCGGCGGAGGAACAGGCAGGCTGTTCTTCTCGGGGTGTGAGGCCGGCACCGCACATCATTGGGTACCACAAAGCAACGCGCCGGGGCCCACACCCTACGGCGTGGGCCCCGGCTGCGTGACGCGTCAGTGTCAGACCGGAACGATGTTCTCCGCCTGCGGGCCCTTCTGGCCCTGCGTGACGTCGAAGCTCACCTTCTGGCCTTCCTGGAGCTCGCGGTAGCCCTGGGCGGCGATGTTCGAGTAGTGGGCGAAGACGTCAGCGCCGCCGCCGTCCTGCTCGATGAAGCCGAAACCCTTTTCCGCGTTGAACCACTTCACTGTGCCAACAGCCATTTTGCATCTCCTTCGGGACAATGCCCGCAAGGCTCACGCTGTGCGAGCCGCGCGTCGCCGCTCTGATTACCCCGTCCGGAAAAGCGCCGGCAATACAAAGTGCCACCGCCTGGCGAGGATGCCGGCGAGGGCACTTGAAGTTTTTGGGAACCACAACTGCAACTGGACACGACAGTATCACAGTGCGCGTTTCCCGGGAAAACGAGGGGTCATATTCCCGCGATTACACCATGAAACCTGACGGCGTACCACATTGATTTCTGTAGTTGCGGCAATAGATATTCGCCGCCGGCGGCCCACCCGCCTGGGCTGCAGGGCGCCGGCCTCGTCCTCGGCCAGCCGCCGTCCGAACGCGAGCCCCTCGGCGCTTTCGATGTGCCGGCTGCGGTATCCCGATCGGTGCCCATCGGGAGAATCAGGGCACACGAGCACACACGGCAGATGGAGGTCATCCGGTGTCCGAGGGACCAGAAGGCATAGAGGTGCCCGAGTTCATGCGTGCTCCTTCGCGCGATGCCCACGAGTACACCGTCGAGCAGGTCAGAGACGTGACCCGCGGGGGCAGGATCGTGCTGGAGGGGGGCGGCAAGGGCGTGGACAGTGCGTTCCGGCAGCTCTTCCCCACCACGTATGACCTCGTCATCGAGCATCCCGAGGGCGACGAGACCGGCGAGGACAAGTAGCCCCCGGAGCGCGGCCGGTGGGCGCCGGTCACCGGGCGCCGGGCCTCCGCAGGTCGCGAACCAGCTCGTCGATGAGCCGTTCCTCCATGACCGCCCGCCCGCCGGCCCTCATCCGCGCCGCGAGGCCGGGGTCCCAGTGGTTGCCGGCCCCGCTGCCGCGCAACGGCTCAGATTCCCCGCAGTTCAGCAGGCGCTCGTAGGTCGGACGGGGCGCCCGTGCTCGGTGGCCCTCGACCTGCTCGAACGGTCGCGGGCTCCGGGGCGGGTCAGCCTTCTGGGCCGCGGATGCCTTCGAGCAGAAGCTGGACATGTCTGTGCCAGCCGCCGGCGCCCCTCATGTCAGCGATGGCGCCACGGGTGATGAGGGCGAAGTCGTAGGCGCGGAAGTCGTCACGGAGGCGGCCGGCGTCGACCGCGCGCCGCACGATCTGTTCAATGATCGCCGCGAAATCCCACTTCTCGGCGACGATGGCGTGCCAGCTCGGCTCTTCCCGGGCCGAGGAGCGCGAAGCGGAAGGCGGCGTCGGCCTCCGCGGCCTCCAGACAGCCGTGGAGCAGCGTCTCGAACGCCGTCCAGGGGTCCTCGATCTCGGCGGCGGCGCGGTAGCCGCCGATCGGCGGCCATTTCGCGCAGCAGGCCGATCGTGGTGCTGTAGTCGGAATGCCCGCCGATCTCCAAGGACCGCAAGAGGACGTCGATCGTCTGCTGCGGGGTCAGCCGGGCGGTGGGCAGGCATCCGTAGGGGCACTGCATGTTGGCGATATGGAGATCAGCGCCGAGCAGGTGCGCCAGGAGGAGGAACGCCCGAGCAACTCTTTCCCCACGCGGTGACGCGCTTCCGGACGGCGCTGCAGGTCTTGCCCGCCGATCAGGCCGACAGCCCGTTCGTGCAGGCCCTGGTGGCCCTGGTCACGCTGAAGGACGACAGGTTCCGCGGCCACAGCGGTTTCATTATCCTGCCGGAGTGGGTCACATCCTGGACCGGCATTTCCCGCCGCCCCGGAGTAGCGGATGCGGGTCGGTCCTCGGCTCGGGCAGCGTCCCCTTCCAGCCAGGACGGCCCGCAGCGCCTATGCCATGGCGTGATCCACGCCCCGACGCCCATCGGTAGGTCCTCCTTGCGCGGCTTCCCGCGCGGTTCGTGGCCAGCTACTAATGGTGTGTGCAGCATCTGTACTGGGAGCTTGGAGAAACCGGGGCCGGCGCCTGCTTCGAGATCGACTGGCGCGGGTCAACCGCCCGGGTCTGCCTGATGGACAGCGACGAATACCGTCACCAACGCGGTAGGCCATCCGCTCCTGAACGTGTCCCCAGCCCCAAAGTAGGTCGTGACCGGGGTGTGGCCTGCCCTGACGGCCATGAGTAGGCGCGACCTGAATGAGAAATTCCTGTTGTGCTGGTTGCGTCTTGCGCTGAGGGCGTTCGGCTCAGATACCCAGGTGGACCTGGGTTGCCCCGAAGATGAGGCGATGGCCGCCCGCCGGCATGGCGACGAGGCTAAGGCTGCGGTGTCCGCTGCTGCGATCTCACTCGGGCGGTGAAGGCCTCGATGGCGTCGACGAGCGCCTCGAAGCGGACCGAGTGATACAGGTCGAAGGCGTGGTTGCCACCACGCAACTCTGCGTACACGACGGGGGAGGCCGACGTACGGCGAAGCTGGTCGGCGAAGTGCCTGGCCTCGCCCACGGGCACCAGCGGGTCCAGATCGCCGTGGGCCACGAAGAACGGCGGTGCGTCCGCGGTGATATGGGCCAGCGGCGAGGATTCTGGCCCCTGTCCGAAGTAGGGGCCGTACCAGCCGTTCAGATAGACGGCGCCGGTCACGGAGGTGTCGGCATGCTCGAAGCCCGGCTGGTAGGCGGGGTCGTTGGGGGTGAGCGCGGCCAGCGCCGCCATGTGCCCGCCGGCCGAACTGCCCGCGACGAACAGTGTCGAGGGGTCCGCGCCGTACTCGTAGCCGTGCTCACGCACCCAGGCGATGATCTTCTTGAGGTCGATCAGGTGGTCGGGGTGCTGAGCCTGCGGCCGTAGCCGGTAGTTGGCGCTGATGCACACCCAGCCCTGGCCGGCGAGCCGGTAGAGCAACGGCAGCGACTGGCTGTTCTTGTGGCCGCCGGTGTAGCCACCTCCGTGCAGGTGGATCAGCACGGGCGCGCCCTGTGGGCGCGAGCGGTGCTGGTAGATGTCGAGCAGGTTGCGCCGGCCTGCTTCGCCGTAGGAGAGATCGGCCACCCGGCGGACGTCCATACGGCGCTTGAGGATGGGCAGGAACAGGATGCGAGCCCACGGCGGACGACGGCGCAGTCCGGCGGCGAGGTCGGCGTCGATGGCGGCGCGCCAGCCCGCGCCCAGGCCGGCGTCCATCGCGCGCCAGATCCTGGCCCGCTCCCCCAGACCCCGGTAGGCGATGGCCGTGAGCCCGATCGTGCTCACGGCGGCCAGTGCGACGATCGCCCAGCCGCCCACCGAGTGAATGTCACCCTCCGCGAGCGCCAACAGCGTCGGGGCCAGCAGCAGCCAGAAGAAGGCCGCGAACGGCAGTTCGTTGGCGGCCAGCCCGAAGAAGTAGCTCACCCGGCCGAGCGTGCTCCACCCCGGCAGCGGCCGCAGCGCGAACAGCGTCCCGATCGCGACGAGCACCACCGGCATTAGATATCCGACAGGCACCAAACCTCCAAAGCCGCACTCCTTCCGAACGTGCCAAGCCTCCCCCACCCGCGCGCCTGGCATCTACGACGGATCCGGTAACGTCCTTTAACCCTGAGCTGAAGAATTCGGAGGCTTGCCCGTGGAGATGCGAGAGATCCAAATCTTCCTGACGCTGGCCGAGGAGCTGCACTTCAGCCGTACGGCCGAGCGGCTGGGCATCAGCCCGGCACGCGTCAGCCAATCGATCAAGAAGCAGGAGAGGCGCATCGGCGCGCCCCTGTTCGACCGCACCACCCGAGCGGTCCGACTCTCCCCGCTCGGTGAACAGCTGTACCAAGCGCTCAAGAGTGGCCACCGGCAGATCATGCAAGGGATCGCGACCGCTCAAGCCACCGCCGACGGCACCGCGGGCACACTGACTCTCGGCACACTCGGCCCGCTCTCCGCGCAGATCATGGACGTTCTCGACCTGTTCCTCGCCCGCCACCCGAACGCCCGGCTCCAGCACCGCGAGATCCAGCCCGCCTCCCCTCTGGACCTGCTGAAGTCGGGCGAGGTGGACGTGGCACACCTGTGGCTGCCGATCCGCGAGCCCGATCTGACCGTCAGACCGACCTCGTACGCCTCCGACGTGGTGTTGATGGTCTCCTCCGACCACCCCTACTCGGGACGGGACTCCATCTGTCTGGAGGATCTCGGCGACTGCATCGTGGTCGAGGGCCAGTCGATCCCCTCCTCCATGGAGGAGATCTTCAACCCCTTCCACACCCCTTCCGGCCGCCCCGTACGCCGCGGACCCAAGGTCACCACCTGGCAGGAGACCCTCAGCGCCGTCGCCTCGGGCCAAGCCACTGCCGGAATCACCGCCGAGGTCGCGACCTTCTACCCCTGGCCCAGCCTCGCCTTCGTCCCGATCCGCGACGCCCCGCCGTGCCAGTGGGCCTTCGCCTGGCGTACGACGAGCGAGACCCCACTCATCCGCGCATTCGCCAGAGCAGCGGCCGATGCCCCGCAACCGACGAGGTAGCACCCCAGCGGTCCAGCTGACACACGCACCACGAACAACCTCATCGGTCCCTCGCGCATGCAGGCCCAGACCTAAGCGGAAGTTGATCGCGGGGTGATGCCTCAAGAAGTGTCCGGATTAGAAGATTTACCGACACCCTCTGATTGGGCCCGGAAGTCCTCTCGGAAACCGGACATCGAGCGACGAACCGTGACGTCGGACGGCCGGTTCCGCACACGAATTGACGACAGGATTTCCGACAGGAGAATCGGGCTCCAACCCTCTTCCCGAGGAGAGCCCGGTGCAGATCGTCTACTCTCGCGTCTCCACTGCGACCCACTCCCCGTTGCGGCAGCGCCACATCCTCACCGAGGCCGGCCTTCTCGTGCGCACCGAAGACGTCGCCGAGGGATTCCGGCCCGCCGACGGCGTCCTCCTCTTCGAGGACCCCACCACCACCTCCAAGATCCCGCCCTCGACCGGCCCGCGTTCGGGAAGATCGCCGCCAGAGCGCACCCCGGCGACACTCTGACGGTCTCGGAGCTGTTCCGGCTCTGCCGCGACCTGCTCGACATCCATGCCGTCCGCAACCGGTGCCAAGCCCGCGGCGTCGCCCTGCGCGTCCTGTCCGGACCGCTGTCGAACTTCCACGACCTCGCCGCGGGCGACGCCACCATCGCCGTCATCATCAACGTGATCACCGCCGTCGGCCAGTTCCAGCGTGACATCCAGAACGAGCTCACCGTCGAGGG
>NZ_JBEXYK010000088.1:0-29623 GCF_040630865.1 Nonomuraea sp. NPDC005730 | reverse complement strand
GGCCACAGGGGCGGCCACGGGGGCGGCCACGGGGGCGGCCACGGGGGCGGCCACGGGGGCGGCCACGGGGGCGGCCACGGCGACTGCGGCTGGGGCCACCGGGGCCGGTGAGGCGTTCGATGCCTGAGGCGACGCTGAAGGGCGTGGGAGTCAGCCAGGGCCGGGCCGCCGGGCCCGTGGTGCGGATGGCGGCCCCGCCCGTGCTGCCCGCCCCCCGCCGGGTCACCGACCCCGGCGCCGAGACGGCCGCCGCCGCGAAGGCCCTCGACGCCCTCGCCGCCGACCTGGAACGCCGCGCCGCCCACGCCGGCGCCGAAGCGGCCGAGATCCTGGAGGCGCTGGCCATGATGGCCGCCGATCCGGAGCTGCGTGAACAGGCCGAGGCGCACGTGCGCGACGACGGCCTGGACGCCCCGCACGCCCTGGACGCCGCCTTCTCCGCGCACCAGGAGGCCCTGGCCGCGCTGGGCGGCTACCTCACCGAACGGGCCGCCGACCTCGACGATCTCAGGTCCCGCGCGGTGGCGGCCGCCCTGGGCCTGCCCATGCCGGGCGTGCCCGACCCCGGCCATCCGTTCGTGCTGGTGGCCGGGGACCTGTCGCCCGCCGACACCGTCGGCCTGGGCCCGCGGGTGCTGGCGCTGGTCACCGAGCGCGGCGGGCCCACCAGCCACACCGCGATCCTGGCCCGCGGCCGCGGCCTGCCCGCCGTGGTGGCCTGCGCGGGCGTCCTGGACGTCCCCGACGGGACGGTGATCGGCGTGGACGGCGTCACCGGCGAGGTCACGGTCGGCCTCACCGGCGCGGAGGCCGACCGCGTACGGGAGTCCGACCGGCGCGACCGGGAGCGGCTGGCGGCCGGCACGGGCCCCGGCAGGACCGCCGACGGCCACCCGGTGAGGCTGCTGCACAACATCGGCTCGGCCGCGGACCTGCGGCCGGGCGCGGAGGGCGTGGGCCTGTTCCGCACCGAGTTCCTGTTCCTCGACCGCCGGCGGCCGCCCTCCCACGAGGAGCAGGTCGCCGCGTACGCGGAGGTGTTCGCCGGGGGCGGGCCGGTGACCGTGCGCACGCTCGACGCCGGCACCGACAAGCCGCTGCCCTTCCTCGGCCTGCCGGCCGAGCCCAACCCGGCGCTGGGCGTGCGCGGCCTGCGCGTCGACCGCGTGCTGCCCGGCGTCCTGGACGCCCAGCTCGACGCCATCGCCGAGGCCGCCCGCGCCACGGGCGCCGACGTGCGGGTGATGGCCCCGATGGTGACCACCGCGCGCGAGGCGGCCGACTTCGCCCGCCGCGTGCGCGCCCGCGGCATCGCCCGCGCGGGCGTGATGGTCGAGGTGCCCGCGGCCGCCCTCCAGGCCGACGAGCTGCTGGCCGAGGTGGACTTCCTCAGCGTGGGCACCAACGACCTGGCCCAGTACACCTTCGCCGCCGACCGGCAGCATCCCGGCCTGTCCGACCTGCTCGACCCGGCCCAGCCCGCCCTGCTGCGGCTGGTCGGCATGTGCGCCGAGGCCGGGCTGCGGGCGGGCAAGCCGGTCGGGGTGTGCGGCGAGGCCGCCGGCGACCCGGCGGTCGCGCCGCTGCTGGTGGGGCTCGGGGTGTCCAGCCTGTCGATGGCCCCGGTGTGCGTGCCGGTCGTCCGCGAGGCGCTGGCGGCCCTCACCCTGGAGGAGTGCCGCGAGCGCGTCCGCGCGCCGCGGCGCTGACCGGTCAGCCGACCGGCTCGGGGTTGTGGGCCCTGAGCCGGAGCCGGTCGTCCTCGACGTCCACGGTGACCTTGCCGCCCTCGCCCACCTCGCCGGTCAGCAGCATCGTGGACAGGCGGTTGTCCAGTTCCCGCTGCACGGTGCGGCGCAGCGGGCGGGCGCCGAACTCGGGCTGGTAGCCGCGCCGGGCCAGCCAGTCCTTGGCCTCGTCGCTGACCTCCAGGGTGACGTCCTGGCCGCGCAGCCGCTGCCGGGTGCGCTCCAGCAGCAGGTCCACGATCTGGCGCAGCTGCTCGCGTTCCAGCCGCTTGAAGACGATCACCTCGTCGATGCGGTTGAGCAGCTCGGGGCGCAGGGAGTGGCGCAGCAGGTCCATGAGCTCGTCCTGGAGCTGCGGGGTGTCGCCCTCGGCGTCCAGGATGAGCTGGGCGCCGATGTTGCTGGTCATGATGACGATGGTGTTGGTGAAGTCGACCGTGCGGCCCTGGCCGTCGGTCAGCCGGCCGTCGTCGAGCATCTGGAGCAGGATGTTCATGACGTCGGGGTGGGCCTTCTCGATCTCATCGAGCAGGATGACGCCGTGCGGGCGGCGGCGGACGGCCTCGGTGAGCTGGCCGGCCTCCTCGTAGCCGACGTACCCGGGGGGCGCGCCGATCAGGCGGGAGACGGTGTGCCGCTCCTGGAACTCGCTCATGTCGATGCGCACCATGTGGTCCTCGCCGCCGAACAGCGCGGCGGCCAGCGCCCTGGCCAGCTCGGTCTTGCCGACGCCGGTCGGGCCGAGGAACAGGAAGCTGCCGATGGGCCGATTGGGGTCCGACAGGCCCGCCCTGGCCCTGCGCACCGCCTCGGCGATGGCGACGACGGCCTCGTCCTGGCCGATGACCCGCTCGTGCAGGTGCTCCTCCAGCCGCATCAGGCGCTCGCGCTCCTGCTCGGTGAGCTGGGTGACGGGAATGCCGGTACGCCGGGAGACGACCTCGGCGATGTCCTCCACCATGACCTGCGGGACGGTGTCGTGGCCCTGCCGGGCGCGATCCAGCTCGGGACGGAGCTTGTCGATCTGGACGGTGAGCTCCTTGGCCCGGTCGAAGTCGTCGGAGGTGACCGCCTGGTCCTTGTCGCGGCGCAGCGCGTCGAGGCGTTCCTCCAGCTCGCGCACGTCGCTGTCGGGGGCGCGTGAGCGCAGCCGGACCCGGGCCGAGGCCTGGTCCATCAGGTCGATGGCCTTGTCGGGCAGGAAACGGTCGGGGATGTAGCGGGCAGAGAGGTTGGCGGCGGCGTCCAGGGCCTCGTCGGTGATGCGCACCTGGTGGTGGGCCTCGTACGCGTCGCGCAGCCCGGCCAGGATCTCGACCGTCTGCTCGACGGTGGGCTCGCTGACCAGGATGGGCTGGAAACGCCGTTCGAGCGCGGCGTCCTTCTCGATGTTCTTGCGGTACTCGTCGATGGTGGTGGCGGCGATGACGTGCAGCTCGCCGCGGGCCAGGGCGGGCTTGAGGATGTTGGCCGCGTCCATGCCGCCCTCGGCGGAGCCGGCGCCGACCAGGGTGTGCACCTCGTCGATGAAGACGATGGTCTCGTCGGCGTGCGCGCGCACCTCGTCGATGACCTTCTTGATGCGCTCCTCGAACTCGCCCCGGTACTTCGACCCGGCGACCATGCCGGTCAGGTCGAGCGCGACGACGCGGCGGTCCTTGAGCGTGTCGGGCACGCTGCCGTTGACGATCCGCTGGGCGATGCCCTCGACGATGGCGGTCTTGCCGACGCCGGGCTCGCCGATCAGGCACGGGTTGTTCTTGGTGCGCCGCGAGAGCACCTCGATGGCCTGCTCGATCTCGTCCTCGCGGCCGACGACCGGGTCGATCCTGCCCTGCCTGGCCTCCTCGGTCAGGTCGCGGCCGTACTCGTCGAGCGCGGGGGTGTCGGTGGGCCGCCGCCCGTCGCCGTGCTGCTGACGGGACGCGCCGGACATGATGGCCTGCTGCAGCTCGTTGGCCGAGACGCCCTGCTCCTGGAGCAGGCGGGCGGCGCCGGAGTCGGGATTGGCGGCCACGGCGAGCAGCAGGTGCTCGGGGCCGATGTAGGAGGACTGGAGAGCGCGGGAGATGCGCTGGGCGTCCAGGACGGCGCGTTTGGCCGCCGGGGTGAGCGTGGTGGGCGGCTCGGTCCCGGTGCCGGGTCCGGTCAGGGCGTCGATGCGGTCGCGCAGCCTGCCGAGGTCGACGCCCGCCGCCTGCATCAGCGGGCGGGTGGCGTCGGACTCGGTCAGCGCGTCGAGGATGTCCAGGACGTCCATGTCCTGCGCGCCGCGCTGCCCGGCCACCTCCAGGGCCCGGCTGAGCACCTCCCTGGCCGAGGCGCTGAGCAGCTTGCCCACGTCGACCCGCTGCACGCTGGGACGCGACGGCGGCCAGCCTTCCATCCCGCCGAACACCCGCCCGGTGAGCTCCTCGAACCCCCTGAACGGATCTCCCCCGAAGAACGACCTGAACGGCATGTCGGACATTTGATCTCCCCCTAGCGCATCATGGGGACATCTAGCCGAAGAAGCCGCAAGTCATAGCCAGCAATCGGCAAAGGGGACGCATTACTCAGTGGCGATGAGATCGATGACCGGGGTGTCTCCCGAGACGAGCTCCAGCGTGCGATGCGCGGTGCCCGGGTTCTCCAGCAGCGCCATGACGACGGCGGCCACGTCGTCGCGCGGCACCGAACCGGGCGGCACCTCGGGGGCCAGCCGGACCAGGCCCGTGCCGGGCTCGTCGGTCAGGCGGCCGGGGCGCAGGATCGTCCAGGCCAGGCCGTCGCGGGCGCGCAGGTCGTCCTCGGCGGCGGTCTTGGCCTCGATGTAGGCGGCCCAGACCGGGTCGCTGCCCGGCGCGGGCGGGCGGCCCGCGCCCATGGAGGAGATCTGGATGAACCGCCGCACGCCCGCCCGTTCGGCCGCGTCGGCCATCAGGACGGACGCGGACCGGTCGACGGTGTCCTTGCGGGCCGCGCCGCTGCCCGGGCCGGCGCCGGCCGCGAAGATCACGACATCGGCGTCGCGCAGGATCTCCGTCACCTCGTCGGCGGTGGCCTTCTCCAGGTCGCACAGCACTGCCTCGGCCCCCGTGGCCTCGACGTCGGCCACGTGCGCGGGGTTGCGCACCAGGCCGACCGCGCCGGACCCGAGCCGCTCGGCCAGCCGCAGCGCGATCTTGCCGTGCCCACCCGCGATGATGATCCGCATACCTCCCATGGTGTCATGGACGTCATGAACGACTTCCCGCAGGCCCCCACGCCCGCGTTCCAGTTCGACCTGGACGGCACCCTGATCGACAGCGTCTACCAGCACGTCATCGCCTGGCGGCAGGCGCTGTCCGGGATGGGGATCGACCTGTCGGTGTGGCGCATCCACCGGCGCATCGGCATGAGCGGCGGCCTGTTCGTCAGCGCGCTGCTGCGCGAGACCGGGCTGAAGCTGAGCCAGGAGCAGATCGACCAGTTGCAGGTCACCCACGCCGAGGCGTACGAGCAGCAGGTGGAGTCGGTCCGGCCGCTGCCGGGGGCGGCCGAGCTGCTCGGCGAGCTGACCGCGCGCGGCGTGCCGTGGGCCATCGCGACCAGCGGCTACGCCCGTACGGCCCGGCTCGCGCTGGGCATGCTCGGCCTGCCGGAGGACACCCCGATGGTCACCCGCGACCTGGTGCGGCGGGCCAAGCCGGACCCGGATCTGTTCCTGGCCGGTGCGGCGCTCGTCCAGGTGGACCCGCTGCATGCCATGGTGGTGGGCGACAGCGTCTGGGACCTGCTGGCCGCCCGCCGGGCGGGCGCGCTCGGCATCGGGCTGCTGTCCGGTGGATATGGCAGGGACGAGCTGGAACGCGCCGGGGCCTTCCGCGTGTACGCCGATCCGGCGGACATGCTCGACAGGCTGGACGAGCTCGGCGTGCGCTCCCCGTCCTGAGCGCAGGGGGAATATCTCGCCGAACCTCCCAGCTTGATCGTGCGTATCCCCCACAGAGGAGCATTGAGATGGATTTGGCAGACATCGGGGTGACCGGCCTGGCCACCATGGGGCGCAACCTGGCCAGGAACCTGGCCAGGCACGGATACGCCGTCGCCGTGCACAACCGCACGACGGCCCGCACCCAGCAGCTGGTCAGGGAGTTCGGCGGGGAGGGCACGTTCGTGCCGGCCGAGGAGCCGGCCGCCTTCGTGGCGTCGCTGAAGCGGCCGCGGCGGGCGATCATCATGGTCAAGGCCGGCCCCGGCACCGACGCGGTGATCGACCAGCTGGCCGAGCTGATGGAGCCGGGCGACATGATCGTCGACGGTGGCAACGCGCATTTCCAGGACACCCGGCGGCGTGAGGCGGCGCTGCGCGAGCGCGGCATCCATTTCGTCGGCACCGGCATCTCCGGCGGCGAGGAGGGTGCGCTGCTCGGCCCGAGCATCATGCCGGGCGGCTCGAAGGAGTCGTGGGAGGCGCTGGGCCCGATCCTGCAGGACATCTCCGCCAAGGTGGACGGGGTGCCGTGCGCGGTGCACGTCGGCCCCGACGGCGCGGGGCACTTCGTGAAGATGGTCCACAACGGCATCGAGTACTCGGACATGCAGCTCATCGCCGAGTCCTACGACCTGCTGCGCCAGGCCCTGGGGGCGACGCCGGCCGAGCTGGCCGAGGTGTTCAGGGAGTGGAACCGGGGCGACCTGGACTCGTACCTGATCGAGATCACCGCCGAGGTGCTGGAGCAGGTCGACGCGGCCACGGGCAGGCCGTTCGTGGACGTCGTGGTGGACCAGGCCGAGCAGAAGGGCACCGGCCGCTGGACCGTGCAGAGCGCGCTCGACCTGGGCGTGCCGGTGACCGGCATCGCCGAGGCGGTCTTCGCCCGCGCGTTGTCGGGCCACCCGGAGCAGCGCGCCGCCGCCGCGTCGCTGGAGGGCCCGAAGCTGTCCGGCGTCGGCGGCCGCGAGCTGATCGAGGACGTGCGCCAGGCCCTGTACGCGTCCAAGATCGTCGCCTACGCGCAGGGCTTCGACCAGATCGCCGCCGCCTCCAAGGAGTACGGCTGGGACGTCGACCCGGGCGCCATGGCCACCATCTGGCGTGGTGGCTGCATCATCAGGGCCAAGTTCCTCGACCGCATCCGCGCCGCCTACGACGCCGACCGGCAGCTTCCCACGCTGCTGGCCGACCCGACCTTCGCCGCCGCGCTGAACGCCGCGCAGGACGCGTGGCGGCGCGTGGTGACCACGGCCGTGCGGATCGGCGTGCCGACGCCGGGCTTCTCCTCCGCGCTGGCCTACTACGACGGGCTGCGCCGCGACCGCCTGCCGGCCGCGCTGGTGCAGGGGCTGCGCGACTACTTCGGCGCGCACACCTACCACCGGGTGGACCGGGAGGGCGTCTTCCACACCGACTGGTCGGGCGACCGCACCGAGCACCCCGCCTGACCGACCCCGAGGCTGGGCGGACGGTCAGCGGCCGGTCAGGGCGACCGGGTTGGCCACCGCCGTGACCACGCAGAACCCGATCGGACCGGCCGTGTCGTGCAGGGTGACCTGGCCGGTCGCGACGCCGCCGGCGCTGAGGTGGCCGGTGGCCTCGACGCCGATCAGCTCGCCCTCGGGCAGCCGGGCGAGCGTCAGGGTGTAGTCGGCGTTGATGAAGCTGACGCCCGCCGAGCCGACGTTGGCCAGCGGGCTGGCGAAGTCGGCGGCCAGGGCGGCGCGGGTGAGCGGTGTCAGCGGCTCGTCGTCCACCAGCGGGTGGGTCTCCCGCAGCCACACCCGGTCGCGCCCGCCCTGCCCCCACTCGGTCAGCCGCCACAGGTCGAACGGCGGCTTCCAGCCCCGCCCCTCGGCCGGGTCGCCGGCGGGCGGCGGCTCGTCCCAGGCGGGCGTGTGCGGCAGCCGGCCGCCGGGCTGCTCGCCCTGCCGGAGCAGCACGGCCGAGGCCCGGCCGATCACGCCCTGTTCGGTGGAGAGCACGGCGTCGGCGACCCGGATCCGCCGCCCGTCCCTGACCAGGGTGGTCTCCACCGTGACCGGCAGCATGGGGCTGTTGCGGAACAGGTCGACGGTCAGCCTGGCGAAGTGCAGGCCGGGCTCGGCGTGCCGCTCCTCCAGGGCGCTCGCCGCCAGGCCGCCGAGCAGACGGCCGTGGAGCATGTCGGGGGACCAGGGGCTGCGCGCGTGCGGGGCGGGCACGAACTCGCCCTCCTTGCGCGTGAAGAACGCTGACGTCGCCATGACCGAATCATATTCTGGAAGAGAGCAGCCGCCGTCCCAGCGTGTGCAGACGCTCCTTCAGCTCGGCCGGTTCGAGCACCTCGAAGTCGAGGTCGAGGAAGGCCACGGCCACGGCCATCAGGTGCAGGTCGTCGCCGCGCATGGTGAGCACGCAGGTGGTCTCGTCCACCGGCTCGACCTCGCCGCCGACGCGGCCGGTCAGCCGTCCGGCCGGGGCGCGGATCAGGAAGCGGGCCTGGACCGGCCACATCTGGTGGCCGAGGCGGTGCCGCACCCAGGCGGCGACGTCGGCCTCCGGCGGCTCGCGCGGGGCGAAGCGCGGGCCGTTTGGGGTGCGCACCTCGATCCGGTCGGCCCGGTACGTGCGCCAGTCGTGGCGGTCGACGTCCCAGCCGACCAGGTACCAGCGGCTGCCCTTGCTGACCAGGCTGTGCGGCTCGGCCTTCCGCAGCGTGACGGCGCCCTCGTGGTCGGTGTAGTCGAAGCGGAGCTGCTCGCGGTCGCGGCAGGCGGCGGTGATGCGGGTCAGCAGCTCCGGGTCGACCGTCGGGCCCTGCCCGCCGACGCGCACGGTGTGCGTCTGCAGGGCGTTCACGCGCTGCCGCAGGCGGGCGGGCAGCACCTGTTCGAGCTTGGCCAGGGCGCGCAGCGAGGTCTCCTCGATGCCGGTCACCGTGCCGCCGGCGGCCGTGCGCAGGCCGACCGCGACCGCCACGGCCTCCTCGTCGTCGAGCAGCAGCGGCGGCAGCTCCGCGCCGGGGCCGAGCCGGTAGCCGCCGGCCACCCCCGGCGTGGAGCCCACCGGGTAGCCGAGGCTGCGCAGCCGGTCGATGTCGCGGCGCAGCGTGCGCGGGGCCACGCCGAGCCGTTGCGACAGCTCCGCGCCGGGCCACTCGCGCCGGGTCTGCAGGAGCGAGAGCAGGCGCAGGAGCCGCGCCGAGGTGTCGAGCACAGGTCCATTGTGGCCCGATCCTGGCTGCAATGCCGCCTAGCGTGCGCGGCATGAACCGATTCGTCATCGACATCCCGCGGTCCGCGCTCGACGACCTGCGGGCGCGGCTGGCCCGTACGCGCTGGCCGGACGCCCTGGAAGGGGTCGGCTGGTCGTACGGCGTGCCGCCCGAGGCCGTGCGCGAGCTGGCCGCGTACTGGCTGGACGGCTACGACTGGCGGGCGCACGAGGCGCGGCTCAACGAGCTGCCGCAGCACACGACCGAGATCGACGGCCAGCGCGTGCACTTCGCCCACGTACGCTCGCCGCGTCCCGGCGCGCTGCCGCTGCTGCTGACGCACGGCTGGCCGAGCACGTTCGCCGACTTCTCCCGCGTGGCCGAGCCGCTCAGCCGCGACTTCCACCTCGTCATCCCGTCCGTGCCCGGGTTCGCCTTCTCCGGCCCCACCACCGAGACCGGCTGGGGCGTGCGCCGGGTCGCCGCCGCCTGGATCGAGCTCATGGACCGCCTCGGCTACGACCGGTACGGCCTGCAGGGCGGCGACTTCGGCTCGCTCGTCTCGCCCGCCCTGGCCCGGATGGCCCCCGAGCGCGTGGCGGGCGTGCACCTGAACGCGCTCACGGCGTTCGTCTCCGACGACCTGTCCGGCCTGACCGAGGCCGAGACCGAGCGCGCGCGGCGGATCGAGCGCTGGCACCGCGAGTTCTCCGGGTACGCCGCCGTCCAGGGCACCAGGCCGCAGACCCTCGCCTACGCCCTGGCCGACTCGCCGGCCGGCCAGCTCGCCTGGCACCTGGACGCGTTCGCGAGCTGGGGCCAGGACGCCGGCGGGGTCGCCCCCGACGACATCCTGACCAACGTCACCATCACCTGGCTGACCGGCACCGCCGGCTCCGCCGCGCGCCTGTACCGCGAGAGCGGCGGCGACTGGGCGCCGCCCGCCGAACCCGGCAGGACGCCGACGGCCGTGGCCGTCTTCCCCGGCGACAGCACGGTCCGCCGCTACGCCGAGCGCTCCCACAACGTGGTGCGCTGGTCGGAGCCGGCGCGCGGCGGCCACTACGCCGCCCTGCAGGCCCCCGACCTGCTGGCCGAGGACGTCCGGTCGTTCTTCGCCGAGCTCTAGCCGGGCATCACGCAGAACGGGTGACCCTCGGGGTCGAGCACGACCGTCCAGTCGTCGCCGCCCGGCTGATGGTCGGGCAGGGTGGCGCCCAGGGCGACCAGCGCCCGCCTGGCCTCCTGGACGTCGGGGACGGTGAGGTCGAGGTGCACGTGCTTGCCGTCGTTGGGCCAGCCCGGCCCTTGGTAGCCGTCGATCCGCTGGAAGGCCAGCGGCACGGGGCCGCCGGTGACGGTGGCGTAGTCGGGGTCGGAGTCGCCGACCTGCCAGCCGGTCGCCTTGGCGTAGAAGCCCGCCAGGGCGACGGGGTCGGCGCAGTCGAAGACCATGGAGGACATCACTGTTGTCATGCCACCACCCTGCCGGTGCCGCCCCCCAGGGTCTTGAACATCCTTGCACCCCGACCGCCGCACACGGCCCCCTGCCGACGCCGTACCCCGAAGGCCCCGAGCCGTGGCGGGGGGAGATTGTCGGTGGTGGGGCGTAACGTTCGGCGGGTGCGATCCTCCAAGCTGCTGGCCCGTGGGAAGGGCTTCACCCTCGACCTGGTGACCTGCGTCGACGACCACCGCGGGTGGTCACGGCCCGAGGTGGGCCGGGCCCACCGCATGGTGCTGGTCCACCGGGGCGCGTTCCGCCGCATGGCCGACGGCCGCCAGGCCGCCGTCGACCCGACGATGGCCTACCTCGGCGCGCCCGGCGAGGAGGAACGCTTCGCCCACCCGGCGGGCGGCGACGTCTGCACCTCCCTCTCCCTGTCCCCCGCCCTCTGGCGCACGCTCGCGGGCGACGCCACCCGCCTGGCCCGCTCGACGGTCTACGTCGACGCCCGCTTCGAGCTCGCGCACCGCCGCCTGCTGGCCGCAGCCCGCGTGGGAGACCCTGACTTCGCCCTGGTGGAATCCCTGCTGTCGCTGACCGGCGCCACCCTCGACCAGCTGGCCGGGCCCATCACCCCGGCCGCCGCGGAGGAGGCGGCCGCAGCACATCGGCCCGCCCCGTCCACCGCCCGCTCCACCGCGGCCATCGCCGCCGCCGCCCGCGAGGCGATCTCGGCCGATCATCCGGCGGCCGCCGGGCTGTTGCCGCTGGCGGAGTTCCTGGCCGTCTCCCCCTACCGGCTCAGCCGGGCCTTCACCCGCGAGCTGGGCGTCTCGCTGACCCACTACCGCAACCGGGTGCGCGTGAGCCGGGCGCTCGACCGGCTGGAGAGCGGCGAGACCGGCCTGGCCGCGCTCGCCGCCGACCTCGGGTTCGCCGACCAGGCCCACCTGACCCGTACGATCCGCCGCCACGTCGGCCACACCCCGACGGTCCTACGCCGCCTGCTGACCTCTCCCGCTGCCCTCGGGCGGGTGGATTTCGGGTCGCCCGCCGCCGTAAGCTCCCCCAATGCGTGATCTAGGTGAGGACCCCCGGCCCGCCCGGGGCGTCGTACGCGAGGTCCACTCGCTCAACGGTCCCGTCAGTCTGGCCTACTCCCCCGACCTCGACGGTCTGGCCGATCCGGGGGAGATCGTATGGGCGTGGGTGCCGTACGAGGAGGATCCGTCGCGGGGCAAGGACCGGCCGCTGCTGGTCGTGGGCCGTACCGGGCGCAGGCTGCTCGGCATGATGTTGTCCAGCAAGGGCGACGACGGTTCCGACTGGCTGGAGATCGGCGCGTGGGGTCGCGACGGGCGGGTGTCGTACCTGCGGCTCGACCGGGTCTTCGTGCTGGACGAGGACGACATCCGCCGCGAGGGCGCGGTGCTCGACGGCGACCGGTTCGCGCGGGTGGCCTCCGTCCTCATGCAGAAGCACGGGTGGGGCGTGGGCTGACCCGGGGTGCGGCCGGCGCCCGCCCCGGCCCGCGCCCGCCCCGGTCCTGCCCGCACAGGTCCTGCCTGCACCGGCCCGCGCCCTCAGTGGCGGGCGGTCCTGTAGCAGCGGGCGGTCCCGTAGTGGTGGGCGGTCCCTGTAGCCCCCGTGGATGGGCGTGAGGGAGTATCCGGATGGTAAGCGCACGATCCGGTCATCGTCCGAGATCGCCCGCGCCTGCGATCATGGGGGCATGCGTGTTGTGGTGATCGGCAGCGGGATCGTCGGGGCGAGCGCGGCCTACTACCTGAGCGGCCGTGGCGTGGCCGTGACCGTGGTGGACCGCGGCTCCCAGGGCCAGGCGACCCAGGCGGGCGCGGGCATCGTGTGCCCGTGGGTGGACCATCCGGAGGACGACTCCTGGTACCGGCTGACCAGCGAGGGCGCCCGCCACTACCCCAGGCTGGTCGAGGCCCTGGGCGAGGACATCGGCTACGCCAAGGTCGGGGCCCTGCTCGTGGCGGAGGACCCGGTCGACCTCGAACCGGTGCGGGCCCTGCTGCGCCGCCGCTACGCCGACGCGCCCGAGATGGGCGAGGTCACCGACGTGCTCACGCCGTCCGACCTGTTCCCGCCGCTGTCCGACGATCTCAGCGCGCTCCTCGTGCCGGGCGCCGCCCGGGTGGACGGCAGCGCCGTTCGCGACGCGCTGCTGCGCGCCGCCGTCGCCCGGGGCGCCGAGGTGCTGCACGGCAGCGCCGTCCTCACCCCTGACGGGCAGGTGCGCCTGCACGCCGCCGACGAGGACATCCCGGCGGGGAACGGGCCGCAGTGGGCCCGGCCGGGGCCGGGAGCCGGCGCGGTGAGCGGCCGGACCACCTCCTGGCGCCAGGCCGCTCCTCTCGCGCCGGGCGACACGCCGTCCGCCACCGGTGACCTGACCGAGAGCCCGTTCGAGGCGTCCGACGAAGGACCGGTCGGCGCAGCGGGCGACGCTCCCTTCGGCGGCCCTCCGGACGGCTCCCCCGGGGGCCCCGCCCCGGCCCCAGCGCCCGCCCGGCCCGTGGAGCCGGTCGCACCCGTCCCACCGGCCGAACCCGCCGCCCCTTTCGTGGCCGAACACGTGCCCGCCGACGAGGGCGTCCCGCTGGAGGCGGACGTCGTGATCGTGGCGGCCGGCGCGTGGACGGGCGAGGTGTGCCGTCCGCTCGGGGTGGAGCTGCCGGTGTTCCCCCGGCGCGGGCAGATCCTGCACGCCACCCTCGACGGCGTGGACACCGCGTTCTGGCCCATCGTGCTGCCCAGGAGCGGGCCGTACCTGCTGGGGTTCCCCGGCTCGCGGGTGGTGATCGGCGCGACCGTGGAGGACGTCGGGTTCGCGCCCCGGGTCACGATGGGCGGGCTCGAAGAGGTGATCGAGGCGGGGTTGCGGGTGGCGCCCGGCCTGTTCGGGGCGACGGTGTCGGAGACCAGGGTCGGCCTGCGCCCGGTCAACGCCCCCGGCCCCGCGCTCATCGGCCGGCTCACGCCGCGGGTGGTCGTGGCGACGGGGCTGAGCGCGTACGGGCTGACGGCGGGCCCGTTCACCGGCGAACTCGTCGCCAAGCTCGCCATCGGCGAACAACCCCCCATCGACCTCACCCCCTACGCCCCCCGCACCGTCTGACCCACCGGCAGGCCCGGCGGAACCGCGGCCCTGCGCGGCCCGGGAATGTTCCCGCGCTGAAGGAAAGGCGTCCATCGGGCGCCGGACACCCAGCACGGGAGCGTTCCAGCGGACGACGCCGCCCCCGGACGGCAGGCCGACCCATGACGAGAGCGGAGCCGTGCCGCGTCCGGATGGTAAGCCGGCCTGAGAGGCCACGCGGATCGGTGCGGACGGAGGCTGTCCGCGGGCCGGGTGGAAGTTGCCCACTCCGCCGATCGTGGTCATCGGCCACAATTCAGGCACCTGACAGTCGTCGGGCCACGCCCACGTAGCCGTACGATCACCCGATCAAGGACCGCGATGTCGATACACGAGAGTCTGGCAATCCTTCGCCGCGCCGCCGAAGCCGGAACGGTCATCATCACCGCGTCGGAGCCCGCCTCCGCCGAAGCCGTCCGCAACCGCGAGACTGGGCTGAAGCCCCATTTCGGAACCGTCGACTGGACGGCTCCGCCCAGCTACCGGGCTCTCCTCGCCGAGCACAACGCCTTTGCCTGCAAGCGCCGGGACGTCTCATCCGACGGGTCCGTCGAGTTCGTCGTCGTCGATGACGATGCCATCGTCGAGCTGAACTCCGACCTCGTGCACATGCCCGAGGGTGTGGACCGCGGCGACGGCCGGTGGCTGTCCACCAACCACCTGGTCGGCTTCGCCCTCGCGGACGCCGACAACGAGGCGGTCTGGTGCTTCGACGTCACCCGGCCGGACGCAGACGGCGAATACCCGGTCTATTACCACCACTACGACGATCAGGAAGGGCGCGCACGCCACGTCGAGGACGGGACCTGGGAGGACCTGGCCGACTCCACCCCGGACTTCCCCACGTTCGCCGCCTGGCTGGACGCGATGACCGACGCGTTCACCGCGCCCGAGCCACCGAGCTGGTTCGAGGAGCTGGGCTCTCTGGGCTTCTACCCGGGGGTAGGAGGAGGCCGTACGGGCACGGCGCGGTCATGGCCGGCGATTCGGGCGTCCGTCGCGCGCCACGCGTAGCAGCGGGCGATCCGGTGGAAGGCGTGCTGCCGGGCGTCGGTGCGTCCGACGTGCCGGGGAACGCCCGGCCGCCTCCGCGAGCCTTGGTGATGGAGCCGTCCACGGCGATCTCGTCGAGGTACGGATCGTGGTGGCCGAGCAGGTGGTGTCGGCGATCGGCTCGTAACAGCCGAGGCACGGCAGTTGCGCGCCTGTCCGCGCGACCTCTAGGTCAGACCCCGGCATGATCCAGGCGGCACTGCGCGGATATGGTGGATTTCTCCCCACCGTGATCTCGTGGGGAGGCCGCGTTGCCGCTGTTCGCGCTGCTGATCATCCTGCTGCTGGCCGCCGGATGCGCCTCCGCCCCGGAACGAACGGAAGGGCCCGGGAGCCCCACACGACGGGCCGCTCCCGCCGTCACACCTCCGCCGCTCCCCTCGGTCCCCGCGCCGATCCCCCTTCCCGCCGAGCACGTCAAGGTGCCGTACGCCGCCTCGGGCTCGTACGCCGTGGTGCCCGGCGGCGCGCCCGCGCGGCCGGGAGAGGGCGAGGTGGTGCGGTACCTGGTGGAGGTCGAACGCGGCCTGCCGATCGACGGGGCCGTGTTCGCGGCGGCCGTGCACCGGACCCTCAACGACCCGCGCGGATGGGCCCGCTTCCAGCGCGTCGACCACGGCCCGGTACGGGTGCGGGTGGCGCTGTCCAGCCCGGGGCTGACCGTCCGCCAGTGCCTGCCGTTGCGCACCGGTGGCACGCTGTCGTGCTGGAACGGGACGCGCTCGGTCATCAACGCGCTCCGCTGGGCCGACGGCGTCCCCCAGTACGACGGCGACCTGGCCGCCTACCGCGACTACCTCATCAGCCACGAGGTCGGCCACAGCCTGGGACACGGCCACCGCGCCTGCCCGGGCCCTGGCCTGCCGGCTCCGGTGATGGTCCAGCAGTCGAAGTCGCTGGGCCGCTGCCGTCCGAACCCGTGGCCCCACCCGGAACGCCGCCCGGACGAGCGCCGCGACGCCCTGGCCCGCAACCCCTGACCGAAGGCCGGACCGCGAACCTCCTACTCCGAAGGGCCCGGGGAGGCGGGCGCGGCGGCGGGAGGGCTCGGGGTGGGGGGAAGGCCGTGGCCCGGGCCCACGCCGCGCAGCAAGGTGTCCACCAGCCGGCCCGCCAGCGCCTCCGGCTCGCCGTCGCGGCTCTGCGCCGCCTCGTGGATCAGCGCGTAGTACACCCGCCGGGCCCACTCCGGCTCCACGTCCTCCCGCAGCACCCCGGCCACCCGCGCCTGCCGGAACAGCTGGTCGCACCTCGCCTCGACCTCGGAGTGCACCTGGGCCACCTCGGCCCCCGCCGACGGCCCGCGGCTCATCGCGAACCCCCAGTCGATCTTCACCCGCAGCACGTTGGCCGTCACCTGGTAGAGCGCGACCAGCGGCGGCGCCTGCTCGGGACGGGCGGCGTCCACGGCGGCGGCGAACTGCCGGGTGGCCCACTCGGTCATCGCCTCCACCAGCGCCTCCCTGGAGGCGAAGCGCCGGTGGACGGTCGTGCGCGCCACCCCGGCCGCCTCGGCGATCTGCTCCATGCTGGCCGCCGGGTTCCTGCTGAGCACCCGTTCGGCGGCCTCCAGGATCGTCCGGACGGTCCGCTCCGCGTCGGACCGCAGGGCCCGCGTCGTCCCACTCACATCCCAGAGGGTACATGACAGTACCGATTCGGAGCCAAGTTGCGTCATCGGTGTTGCAAGTTCTAGAGTCATCGCATCACCGCTGATGCAAGAAGGGCGATTCACATGGACATGCGACTCACCGGCAAGACCGCCGTCGTCACCGGGGCGAGCAGGGGGCTGGGGCTGGCGATCGTCGAGGCGCTGACGGCGGAGGGCATGCGAGTCGTGGCCGCGGCCCGTACGATCTCCCCCGAGCTGGAGCGCACCGGCGCGATCACCGTGACCGCCGACCTGTCCACCGCGGCGGGGCCGGCCGAGCTGGTCGAACGCGCGCTGGCCGAGCTGGGCGAGATCGACCTCCTGGTCAACAACGTGGGCGGCGGCGACGGCGGCCAGGGGCACGTCAACGGCTTCCTCGGCTTCGACGACGACGCCTGGCGCCAGTCGTACGACCTGAACTTCCTCAGCGCCGTGCGGGCCACCAGGGCCGCGATGCCCAGCCTGTTGCGGCGCGGCGGCACCGTGATCAACACCTCGTCCAACGGCGCCCGCGTGCCGCACATGGGGCCGATCGTCTACACCACCGCCAAGGCCGCGCTGACGGCCTTCGGCAAGGCCCTGGCCGAGGAGTTCGGCCCGCAAGGGGTGCGCGTCGCCACCGTCTCCCCCGGCGTCTCGCGCACCTCCATGTGGGAAGCCCCCGACGGGTACGGCGCCGCCCTGGCGGCCTCGCTCGGCATGGAGCACGAGCAGTTGCTCGCGGGGCTGCCGTCGGTCTCCGGAATGACGACCGGTAGGTTCGTCGAACCGGAAGAAGTCGCCTCCCTGGTGACGTACCTGGCCTCGCCGCACGCCGCGAGCGTGAACGGCGCCGACTACGTCATCGACGGCGGAGCGATCAAGACGGTATGAACTATCGCGATATATCGTAGAACGGGAACACCGGGGAATCCCGTCCGGTTGGGCGGGATGGACATCATCTCCAGGGGAGTGTGGGCAATGGCAGGAATGCGGACCGCACGGCGGATTCTCGCGGGCGGCGCGCTCGCCGCCGCGGCCGGGTGGGCGTTGCGCGGGATACCGGCCGAGCTGGGCGTGCGGCCTTTGACGTCAGGGCCGGACCGGGTGGGCCGGATGCGGCGTTCGCCGCAGTTCAGGGGCGACACGTTCGTCAATCCCATGTCCGAGCCGACCGCCCTGATGACCACGCCCCCCGTGGGCCTGCTGGCCGAGATGGCCAGGAACAAGGAGCAGCGGCATCCGGCCGGGCCCATCCCGCTGCGCCTGCCGCCGTCCGGCCCGCCGCCGGCCGACGGCCTGCGCGCGGTCTGGTACGGCCACGCCTCCACGCTGGTGGAGATCGAGGGCAGGCGGGTGCTGTTCGACCCGGTGTGGAGCAACCGGGTCTCCCCCTCCCAGCTCGTCGGCCCCAAGCGGCACCACCCGCTGCCGCTGGACATCGGCGACCTGCCGCAGGTGGACGCGATCGCGATCTCGCACGACCACTACGACCACCTTGACATGGCCACCGTGCGCTCGCTCACGCGCACCCAGAAGGCGCCGTTCCTGGTCCCGCTGGGCATCGGGGCGCACCTGGAGCGGTGGGGCGTGCCGCTGTACCGGATCATCGAGCTCGACTGGGACGAGGAGGCCGAGGTGGCGGGCCTGCGCTTCGTCGCCACCGCCGCCCGGCACTTCTCGGGGCGGGCCTTCACCAGGAACGACACCCTGTGGGGCTCGTGGGTGGTGGCCGGGGCGAGCAAGCGGGTGTTCTACGCCGGCGACTCGGGATACTTCCAGGGCTACCGGGGCATCGGGGCCGCGCACGGGCCGTTCGACCTGACGCTGATGCCGATCGGCGCCTACAGCCCGGCCTGGCCCGACATCCACATGAACCCCGAGGAGGCCGTCAACGCCCACCTCGACCTCGGTGGCAAGCTGCTGCTGCCGGTCCACTGGGCGACGTTCACGCTGGCGCTGCACCCGTGGGCCGAGCCGGTCGACCGGTTGTGGCGGGAGGCGAAGGCGCGCGACGTCGAGATCGTGGTGCCCCGTCCGGGCGAGGGCGTGGACGTGACCGCCGTCCAGTCCGTCGACGGCTGGTGGGAGACCCTGGGATAGCCGTCACGTCCGAAAGACGCCGACTGTAGGGGGTCGTACGGCCCCCTACAGTCATGGGGTGAGCAACATGGAACGTGACCCCCGCGAACTCCGCTGCGCCGCCGACGCCGGCGACCGGAGCGAGGTGCTGACCGGACGCGAGGTGCCGCTGGGCGGCCCACGCGCGATGCGGGTGAGCAGGACGCTGCCCGGCGTGCACCGCCGGATGATCGGCGCCTGGTGCTTCGTCGACGCCTACGGCCCCGAGCCTGCGCTGATGCGCGTGCCGCCCCACCCGCACACCGGCCTGCAGACGGTGACCTGGCTGGTCGCGGGCGAGGTGCTCCACCGCGACAGCGTCGGCAGCCTGAGCCGGGTGCGCCCCGGCCGGCTCAACCTGATGACGGCCGGGCACGGCATCTCCCACTCGGAGGAGTCGCCCAGCACGACGCTGCACGGCGTGCAGCTCTGGGTGGCCCTCCCGGAGGCCCACCGGCGCACGGCCCCCGCCTTCGAGCACCACGCCACCCTGCCCGTGTTGTCCGGCCCCGGCTTCGACGCCACCGTGATCATGGGCACGCTCGGCGGCGTGACCTCGCCCGCCACCACCTACACCCCGCTGGTGGGCGCCGAGGTGACGGTCGACGGCGCGGGCGAAGTGCCGCTCGACCCCGCCTTCGAGCACGGGCTGCTGCTGCTCGACGGCGAGGTCGAGCAGGCGGTGCCGGGGGCGCTGCGCTACCTGCCGCCGGGCCCCGCAACGTTGCGGCTGTCGGGGCGCGGGCGGGTGCTGCTGATCGGCGGCGAGCCGTTCGGCGAGGAGATCGTCATGTGGTGGAACTTCGTGGGGCGCTCCCACGAGGAGATCGCCGCCTTCCGGAAGGAGTGGGCGGAGGGCGAGGGCTTCGGCGCCGTCGAAGGCTTCGACGGCGAGCCGCTGCCCGCCCCGGCGCTGCCCTCCATCCGCCTCAAGCCACGCGGGCGGGTACGCCCCGAGAGGCGCTAGTAGACCGAGATGTGCGGATGGTCGAAGTGGTTGGCCGTCGTGCCGCCGCGGTTGGACATCGTCCGCCAGGTTCCCGTCCTGGCGTGCCAGATGCGCTGGCGGTAGATGATGTACATGATCCCGAGGCGCCGGGAGTTCTTGATGGCCCAGTCGGCGATCTCGTAGCCGCGCTTGACCTCGGCAGCCGACGGCATCGCGCCGCCGTGGCTGAGCATGAAGTCGCAGGCCCGGCCGAGCGGGTGCTCGCCGCCGTCCTGGATCGTCCGGAAGCAGCCGATCCCGTACGGCACCACGAACCGTTCCTTGATCAGCGTCTTGACCAGGCGCATGCGGGGCGTGATGTTCTCGGAGCCGTCCGGGAGCTGCGGCACCCACGTGCCGTCCGGGCGGCGCACGCCCGGGGCCGTGTAGAGCCTGTCGATCCGGTCCCTGATCTTCTCGATCAGCTTCTCGGCCTTCTCCTTGCGCCGCTCCAGGTCGGCCACCGCGGTCCCGAGCTCCTCGGCGCGGGCGGCGGCCTCCTGCTCGGCCTTGCGGCGCTCGTCCCTGACCTTGGCGTAGCCGCGCAGCCGGGCGTCCTGGACGTCGATGAGGTGACGGCTGAGCGCCAGGCGGCTCAGCAGCGCGTCCGGGTTCTGGCTGCCGGTGAACAGGGCGATCTGGTTGGGTTCGCCGCCGATGTACTGGGCCACGGCCAGCGTCCTGAGCTGGAGGGACTCCCGGTCGTAGACCTCCTGGGCGGCGGCCAGCCGCTCGCGCGCGCTCTTCTCCGTCTTCTCGGCCTGCTGCTGGGCGCGGCGGCTGTTGTAGTACTCCTCGATGAGCCGGTCCGACTCCTTGCCCAGCGCGGCCAGCTCCTTCTTGAGCTGCTTCACCGAGGGCTTGGGGGCCGCGCGCCCGGCTGAGGCGTTGCCCGCCATCAGCAGCAGCCCGGCGAGTACGGCGACCACGGCCCGCGCCACGTGGCCCACGGCGGGGGAGGCGACCGCCACTGTCCTCCTTAGCCTGAGCCGCAGGGCAGGTTCCGGTCAGGAGCTAATCAGAGTCCGGGACGCCCTCTTTCCGACGCTGATAGTAGGGGATCAAGCATCATTCCCCGCAACTCATGACTTTTCCTGACTACGTGATTTTCGTGCACGTCTGACCGCGATACGCCCTCCGAGCAGGGCAGATCCGGGCACCACGAGCATGCCGAGCAGGCTGGAGCCCAGCCCGACGTCGAGGTCGGCGTCCAGCAGCCCGCCCCCGCCGCGGCCGAGCAGCGACCCGCCGAGCGACAACCCGACCGAGACCGACAGCAGCGGTGCGTGGCTCCTGGCGGGCGGCTTGGCGGAGGGCTCCGGAGCGGGGGCGCTCGTGGCGGGCGGTTTGGGAACCGGGCCGCCGGTGGCGGACTGCCGGGTGGACGGCGGCGACGACCGCGTGGGCGGCGGCTCCGAAGGCGGCTCCGACTCCGGCGGCCCGGTATTCGACGGCCCGCTGGTCGGCCTCGGCGGCCGGCTGGTCGGGGCCCTCGTGGCGGGCGGCACCGGAGGCGCGGACGACGCGGGCCCCGCGGTCGGCACGTTGGGCAAGTTGGGCACGTTGGGCACGGTCGGATGTCCGCTGGGCCCGGCGGTGGCCGTCGTGGGCGGCGAGACCGTCCCGGACCCGCTCGGCACGGGCAGCACCGGATCCGGCGAGACCGGCGGCGTCGTGAACGAGCTCCCCGTGGACTCCGGCGGCATCGCGGTGCCGCTGTCGGGCGAGGGCGAGCCGCTCCAGATCACGAACGTCGACGCCACCGCCGCCACCGTCGCCAGCACCAGCCCGCCGGTCACCGCGAGCTTGGCGGGCGGCCCCAACGAGCTGCGCACCACGCTGGTGCCCGTCGCGGCGCCGTTCTCCGCGCCGCTTCCCCCGATGGTCCCTCCGCCGAGGCCCTCGCCCAGCCCCCCGCCGGTCCCGGCCGACGGCAGCAGCGCGGCGAACGGCATCGCCAGCACGGCCAGGCCGGACCGCCCGCGCAGCTCCCATCCCGCGCCGTACGTCCCGCGCGCCACCTCCTCCAGTTCGGCGAGGAACGCCTCGGCCGAGGCGGGCCGGTGGGCGGGGTCCTTGGCCAGGCCGTGTTCGACGAGCCCGCGCAGGCGTCCGTCCACGTGCTCCAGCGGGGGCGGCATGTGCTGGTGCTGGAAGGCCAGGGCGGCCAGGTTCGCGGCGGTGAACGGGCGGCGGCCGGTGAGGCATTCGTAGAAGACCAGGGCGGCGGCGTACACGTCGCAGGCCGGGCCGGCCGGGGCGTCCTCCCACTGCTCGGGGGACATGTAGGCGGGGGTGCCGGCCAGGGTGCCGGTCTCGCCGAACCGGGCCGCGACGCCGAAGTCGACCAGCTTGCTGTCGCCGTCCGGGGTGATGATGACGTTCTCGGGCTTGAAGTCGCGGTGCGCCACCCCGCGCCGGTGCGCCTCGGCGAGGCCGAGCAGGGCCCCCTTCAGCAGGGTGAGCGCGGCCTCCACGCCGGTGCCGCCCTCGGCGGCGATCAGGCGGCGCAGCGTGACGCCGTCGACCAGCTCCATCACGATGACGGACGTGCCCCCGGCCTCGACGTAGTCCAGCAGGCGGGCGGTGTGGGGGCTGTCGATCTCGCCGATGACCCCGGCCTCGGCGCGGAAGCGGGCGGCGAACTCGCCGTCCGCGCGCAGGGCCTCGGACAGGTGCTTGATCGCGACCGGTAAGCCGTCGGAGTCGCGTACGGCGAGCATGACGCGGCCGGTTCCTCCGTGACCGAGTTCCCGGATCTCCGTGTAACCGGGAACAGCCATGTCGGGCCCTCCTGACCGGATAAAGATCCTTATGTCAGGACGCTAGCCGAAGGTAACACGCCGTGTCGAGCCCCTTCGCGCGAGTAACCGACCCCCTGTCGCAATCGGTATTTTTCCTACTTCCTATAGTAGGTCCGTGGCTCTCACCGATCATCTGCGCGAATGGCTCGGGGCCTGGCCGCCCGCGGGAAACCTCGACGTCACGGGCTCGCCGCTGCGTTTGCTGCCCGCCTGGGACGGCCGCGTGCACCCGGCCATCGGCGTCGGCACCCCCGAGGGGGCGATGTTGTCGGTGCCGCCCGAGCACGTCGCCCGGGTGCGCGCCGCGCGGACGGTCCGGGAGATCCCCGAGCTGATCGGATATGGGGATCGCGGCTGGTTCGACGCCGTCTTCCGGTGGACCACCGAGCCCGCGCCCCTGCCCGACGCCGGTGAGTGGGTGCCGGCGACGGACGACGCCGTGCCCGGATGGCTGCGGGTTTTCGGCGGCGAGGTGCTGGTGGCCGTGGACCCCGAGACCGGCGAACACCTGGCCGGGGTGGGCATCAAGCGGCACGACCGCTTCGGCCGGGAGCTGTCGGTGGTGACCGCGCCCGAGGCCCGGGGACGCGGCCTGGCCAGACGGCTGGTGGCGCAGGCGGCGCGCCGGGTGCTGGACGAGGGGGCGGTGCCGACGTACATGCACGCGGTCAGCAACACCGCCTCGGCCGTCGTCGCCAAGGCGGCGGGCTTCCCCGACCTCGGCTGGACCGCCTTCGGCGTCGCCGAGAACTGACCCTCCGCGCCGAGCCGCGCGGCGTCAGGCGGCCGGGAGCGCCGGGCGCGAGGTCAGGAGGGCGTGGATGTTGCGGGCGGCGGTGCGGCCCGCGCGGTTGGCGCCGACCGTGCTGGCCGAGGGCCCGTGGCCGACGAGTTGCAGCCGCGGCTCCCGGACGACCCGCGTCCCGTCCACCTTGATGCCGCCGCCCGGCTCACGCAGGCGCAGCGGCGCGAGGTGGTCGAGCGCCGACCGGAAGCCGGTGGCCCACACGACGACGTCCGCCGCGGTCTGCCGCCCGTCCGCCCATTCCACGCCGTACGGGGTGAGGCGGCGGAACATCGGCAGCCGCTCCAGCGCCCCCTTCGCCATCGCCTCACGCACGACGACGCTGTAGCCGAGCCCGGTGACGCTGACCACGCTCTGCGGCGGCAACCCGGCCCGCACCCGCGCCTCCACCAGGGCGACGGCCTCGCGCCGGGCGTCCTCGCCGAAGTCGTCGCCCCGGAAGACGGGCGGACGCCGGGTGACCCAGACGGTGCCGGCGGCGACACCGGCCACCTCCGACAACACGTGCATCGCCGAGGCCCCGCCCCCTACCACGACCACCCGCCGACCGGCGAACGCCGCCGGCCCGTGATAACCCGCGTAGTGAAGCTGCTCGCCCAGGAAGCCGGCCGCCCCCGGGTAGTACGGCCAGTACGGCCGGGTCCAGGTGCCGGTCGCGTTGACCACGGCCCTGGCCGCCCACTCCCCCGCGTCCGCCGCCACGACCAGCCGTCCGTCCTTCCCCTCCCGGACGGCCGCCACCTTGACCGGCCGCAGGACCTCCAGCCCCACCCGCCGCTCGTAGTCGCCGTAGTACTCCGGGACGACCTCCGCCGCGGGCCGGTCACCGGCCGCCTCCACCCCGTCCGGCACGCCGGGCAGGTCGAAGATCCCGTGCACCTTGTCCATGGTCAGCGACGGCGACCGGTGCCGCCACGCGCCCCCGGGCCCCGCGGCCGCGTCGAGCACGACCGTCCCGAGCCCGAACCGCCGCAGGAAGTACGCACTGGACAGCCCCGCCTGCCCGGCCCCGATCACCACAACCTCGGTCGTCTCCACGGTCGAGTGCAACCCCGCGCGCCCGCCCGCTCTTCCCACCCGGCCGGTCCGGGCGGCGAGGCCCGCCGTTCCGATGGCGACGCCCGGCCGGGTCACGCGGGTGGCGGCTCCGTCAGGGCCGCCGCGAACTGGGCGCGGTGGCGCAGGACGTGTTCCCGGTCGGCGTCGTACAGCGCGTCGTCGCCGCGGGCGAGGTGCGCGGCGAAGGCCCGGTCCCCCGCCGCCGCGCGTTCGCGCATGTGCCGTACGAGGTGCGCCACCCGGTCGGCGGCCGTGACGGGCAGTGCCGGACGGTCACCTTCGGCCAGGCCGTAGGCGTCGGCGAACAGCCGCAGCCTGCGTGCCTGCTCCTCCACCGGACCAGCCCCGTCGTGGCGGGGATCGCTCAGCGGGACGAACCGGTAGGCGGCGTAGGCGACGTCCCACACGCGCGGCCCCGGGTGGGCGGTGTCGAAGTCGATCAGGGCCACCGGCCGCCCGTCGCGGAACACGCAGTTGCACGGCGCGACGTCCCCATGGCAGACGACCTCGGCGGGTTCGCGCGGCGGGAAGTACCAGGCGACCCCGGCGGCGGGCGGGAAACCCTCGGTGGCGTCGTGGTAGCGGCGCAGCAGCCGGGCGACGTCGCCGAGGGCCTGGTCGGAACGGGCGTAGGCGGGCAACGGATGATCGGGCACCTCGCCGGGGACGAAGTCGAGCACCTCCCGGCCCTGGGCGTCGATCCCGTGCCCGGCCGGCGCGCCCGTGAAGCCGCGGGCGGCCAGGTGGGCGAGCAGCGCGTGCACGGCCGGCGTCCACGGGCCGGTCGGACGGCGCACGGTGGCACCGACCCGCACCACCTGGTTGACGCCCCCGGTCAACAACTCCTCGGTCGACAACTCCTCGGTCGACAACTCCTCGGCCGACAACTCCTCGGCCGACAACTCCTCGTCGCAACCGCCCCCGGTGAGCGACGTCACCCGCTTCCGGTCACCGCCGCCGCCGGTCAGCAGCTCACCGTCACCTTCGGTGGGCAGTTCCTCGTCATGCTCGGACACGGCCGCCATCCTCGCATCCCGGCGCGCCCCGGCCACCGCCGTCGAGCCCGACCCCGCCGGAGGCGTCAGCGGACCCTGAACGCGACCGCGGTCGTGGAGGCGATCGCCGTCACCAGGACCACCATGACCAGGACCGTGCCGAGCGGGTTCTTGCGCCGCGGCGGCGCCTGGACCTGCTTGATGCGCTTGCGCACCATGACCGCCGGGGTGGGCTTGGGCGTCGGCCTGACCTCCTGGACGGGCACCCGCACCGGAGGTGCCACGCGCACCGGCCGGGGCGTGGGATGGTGCACCGGCCTCGGCGTGTGCGGCGGAGGAGGCGGCGGCGTGGGGCGCGGTGTCGGTCGCGGCGACGAGCGAGGCGGAGGAGGAGGCGGCGGCGGAGGAGAAGGCGGCGGGGACGGGCGGACGTGGCAGTCGCCCACCTCGACGCTGCCGCTCGGCCCGTACACGCACACCGAGTCAGGGCCGATCGACACGCGCGGCGCGGGGACGCCGGTCCGCGGCGCCCGCCCGCCGGGCCGCGTCGACACCGACGCCTGTGGCTCCGGGGCGTCCCAGATCTGCGCGCCCGGCACCCACACCACCGGCCCGCTACGGCCGTCGCTCACCGGCCTTCCGTGGATCGTGATCCCCGGGCTCGGGACCTGCGCCGGACGTACGCGCATGCCGGACACCGGGGACTGCAGGTCGGCCGCCGCCGGGCCGGCCGCGCTCGCGGCGAGCAGAGCGGCGGCCAGCAGCAGCGGCGCGCGCCTGACGCCCACGGTCACATTCCCCCGGCGATGCGGGAGAACTCCTGCAGCGCGCCCTGGAACGCCTGCGGCCCGACCGCCAGCGGCCCGGCGAAGGCGTGGGAGATGTCCCAGGTCAGATAGGTGCCGAAGCCGAGCATCGCGGCCATCGCGAGCAGCGGCAGGAACGCCAGGCCGCGTGGCCGCGCGCCGGCCAGGTAAGGGAAGACGACGACCAGCAGGCCTGAGAGCACCGTCAGGAACAGCAACCCCTGGGGCGGGGTGGCGGCGGCGTCCATCGAGCGCTGGGAACGGGCGGAGGCGATCGCGGCGACGCGTTCGAGCACGGCGTCGCGGGCGTCCTTGTCGTCGTCGGTCTTGGCGGCGACGGCGCTCACCCGGCTGCGCATGGCGTCGAGCCGGGCGGCGCCGACCGGGTCCATCCGGCCCTCGGCCATCAGCGGCCACTCGTCTCTGACCACGAAGGTGACGTAGTCGCGCAGCGCGGTGCGAACCGTCTGCTGAGCCGTGCCGGGCAGGTCGGCCGCGGCCCAGTAGGCGTCGATCGCGGCCTGGCTCTCGGCCTGGGCGTTCTGGCGGGCGGCGTCGGCGGTGGTCCACGGCACGATGATCGCGATCGCGAACACCAGCAGGAACAGGGCCGACAACATCGACCCGGCGTGACCGGCCGAGACCCCGTCGGGCTCGGTGTCCTCGCTGCCCTTCTTCGTGAGCCGGAACACCAGCGCGGTGAGCGCCACTACGCCCACGGCCGCCACGATCGAGAGCGTGTACGCCAGCATGAAGATCTCCCAAATCTTCTCGAATACACAGTGTTACATGACTATCACACTATGCAACGCTGGTGTCAGCTACCGGCAGGTAAAGTCGCGGGCGGGCGTGTCGGCCGCCGCCGGGCGGCACCGGAGGCCGAGAACCTGCTCGCGCGGGGGTCCGGGGCGGCGCCACCGCTGGACGGATCGTTGATCATGACCGGAGGTTCTGACCAAACGTCCAGCCGGTCGGTGATGATCCAGAAAAATGGTGACTATGGACGGCGTGAATCTCAACGGCCGTAAATTCGTGATGGTGAGCTCGACGGCGAGCGCGGTGGACCCCGACAGCCCGACGGAGTTCCTGTACTGGGAGGCCGACGGCGTGGTGTGGGGCAGCTACACGGGCGACACCGTGACCCACGGCCGCTTCGTCGGGACGCGCGACGGCGCCGACGTCTCCATCTCCTACGCCCATGCGCTCAAGGCGGGCGGCAAGGCGGGCGGCCAGAGCAGCAGCCGGGTCGAGCAGGGCGAGGACGGGCTGCTGCGCCTGGTCGAGGAGTTCCGGTTCGACGGCGACGACACGCTGCACGTCAGCGTGTGCGCCGAGGTCCCGGCTCCCTGACCGGCCCCTGACGGGCGGCCCTCCGGCAGAGGGCCGGCCGGCCGGGAGCGGGCGACGCACCGGCCGCCCCCGGCGAGGAGGCGGCGCCTGACCGTCCTTGCGGAGGCCGGTGGCTAACCGTCCTTGCGCAGGGCGGCGCGTCCCTCGGCCGCGCCGACGAAACGCATCTTGCCGAGCGGCACGTCCCCTTGCGTCTCCTGGGGCGTCCGCCGCGCGGGACGGGAGGCGTCCCGGTCGGACGGCAGCACGTACGGCCGCCTGAGCACTTCGTCCAGGATGAACACGGTCTCGGTGGCCTTGACGGCCGGGATGTTGGCCAGGCGGTCGGTCACCATGGTGTGCACGGCGGCCACGTCGGAGACCCGTACCTGGATCATGGCGTCGTGCTGGCCGGTGGTGATCGCGCAGTACTCGACCTCGGGCATCCGGGCCAGTTCGGCCCTGAACTGCTTCCACATCTGCTGGCGCACGGTCACGAAGATCAACGCGGTTATGCCGAGCCCGGCGCGCACGTGGTCGATCTCCGCGGTGAAGCGCTTGATCGCGCCGTCGGCGCGCAGCGCCTCGAAGCGCGTGTAGGCGTTCGCGCGGGAGATGCCCACCCGTTCGGCCAGCGCGGCGACCGAGATCCTGCCGTTCTCGCGCAGGACCTCAAGGATCTTCATATGGACGTCGTCCAGCTCGAGACCGATGCCGATCCGTCCAGGCTGACCGCTGCCGCTGGCACCATTTCTGGAAATATCACTCATCATTACACCTCGACCATTTATATCCGTCTCACGGACCGCACATGACCTGGACGTTCTGCCGGACAATCCTCGACATCCTTCTCCCGAACGTCCAATTTGGAGGACCCCATGGCGACCCGCTCGCAGACGGCGGCAGTGCTGCTCGCCGGTGCGCTCGCCCTCGCCGCCTGCGGAAGCGGCGGCACCTCGCAGACCCCGGCGGCCTCCGGTGGCGGTGGGAAGACGCTCGTCATCGACACGTCGTTCGACCTCAAGACGGCCGACCCCGGCCGCACCTACGAGCCGACCGGGCTCATCGTCGGCAAGGCCGTCTACGAGACGCTGCTGACCTTCGACGGTTCCGACGTGACCAAGCCGGTCCCGGCGCTGGCCGAGTCCTACGAGCTGAGCGAGGACGGCAAGACGCTGACGCTCAAGCTCAAGAAGGGCCCCACCTTCGCCGACGGCTCGCCGATCACCGCCGACGACGTGGTGTTCTCGCTCAACCGCGTGCGTGACATGAAGGGCACCCCGTCGTTCCTGCTGGACGGCGTCGAGGTGGCCAAGACCGACGACTCGACGATCACGCTGACGTCGAAGGCGCCGAACCCGGCGCTGCCCTACATCCTGCCGAACCCGGCGCTGGGCATCCTCAACAGCAAGGTCGCCAAGGAGCACGGCGCGACGGCCGACGCCCAGGACAAGGCCGAGCAGTACCTGAACGCCTCCTCGGCGGGCTCCGGCCCGTACACGATCGAGTCGTTCAACGTGAGCAGCCAGGTCACGCTCAAGGCGAACCCCAAGTACTACGGCACCAAGCCGGCCTACGACAAGGTCGTCATCCGCAACGTCGAGGCCGCCACGCAGAAGCTCAACGTGCAGCGCGGCGACAGCCAGGTGGCGCTGAACCTGTCCGGTGACCAGGTCACCAACATGCCCTCCACCCTGCAGGTGAAGAAGACCGCCTCGGCGAACGTCATCTTCCTGCTGGCCAACCAGGACTCGGGCGTCAGCAAGACCACGCCGAACGCCAAGTTCGTCGAGGCCGTGCGCAAGGGCGTCGACTACGCGGGCCTGCTGGAGCTGGCCGGCGAGGGTTCGACGCAGGCGCCGGGCGTGATCCCGTCGCAGCTGCTCGGCGCGCTGCCGCCCGAGCAGGCCCCCAAGCGGGACGTCGAGGGCGCCAAGGCGGCCCTGGCGGCCAGCGGCGTGTCGAACCCGACCGTCAAGCTGGAGTTCCCGAGCGAGCTGACCGTCAACGGCCTGTCGTTCCAGCCGCTGGCCGAGCGCGTCCAGGCCAACCTCAAGGAGGTCGGCATCACGGTGGACCTCCAGCCCGCGCCGGTGACGACCGCGCTGGACAACTACCGCAACGGCAAGGAGGAGATGGGCCTGTGGTACTGGGGCCCCGACTACCCGGACCCGAGCGACTACCTGGCCTTCGCGCCCGGCAAGACCGTGGGCCTGCGGGCCGGCTGGAAGGAAGGCGCGGCCAAGGAGATCGAGGCCGCCGCTGACAAGGCCGCGACCGCGATCGGCGACGAGGCGCGCAAGACGGCCTACGCCGACCTGCAGACCAAGCTCAACACCTCCGGGCCGTTCGTGCCGCTGATCCAGCCGAGCCAGAACATCGTGTCGGCCACGTCCGTGACGGGCCTGGAGTACCACCCGGTCTGGACCGTGGACGTCGCCGACCTCGGCGCGAAGTAAGGAGACCGGCAGGAGTTCGCCGACGGCGTCCGCGAGATCTTCGGCGTGACGCCCGAGGT
>NZ_JBEXYK010000087.1:0-30638 GCF_040630865.1 Nonomuraea sp. NPDC005730 | reverse complement strand
CCGCCGGTGGGGGGCGGAAGGCGCGCGGACCAGCCGAAACCGTCGGGGCCGGAAGGCGCGCGGACCAGCCGAAACCGCTGGAGAGGCGTGGATCAGCCGAAGCCGTTGGGGCACAGGAAGCTCTTGATCGAGCCGGGCGCGCTCGCCAGCAGCGCCGGCCGGTCCTCCTGGGAGCAGAAGTTGCTGCCGATCTGGGCGTCGAGGAACCGGGACGCGTTCCGCCGGGCGATCAGGTCGATGCCGCCGACACTCGGGGAGGAGAGCTCGGCGGCCACCCAGGAGCCGACACATCGTTTGCGGGCCACCACGGCGTCCTGCGGCAGGCTGCCGCCGTTGAGCGCTGCGGCCTGGCGCAGGATCGAGCCCGAGGACGCGCACGGCAGCGTGCGGGGCCTGCTCGCGGTGGGCGTGTCCGCGGGCTTCTCCGCGGGTTTCCCCTCGGGCGTCTCCTCCGGCGTGCCGGTCTCGGACGGGGTGTCCTGCGGGGTGTGGCTCTCGCTCGGGGTCTCGCTCTCCTCGGAGGTGTCCGGCGGGTCCGGCTGCGCGGAGGTGGCGGGCGGGTCGGCGTGGGAGGAGGTCCGGTCGTCCGTGGCCGGCAGCGCCTCCGGCGTGCCGGCCGCGTTCAGCGCGAACGCCACGCCGGCCCCCACGACCGCCACGACCACGGCCACGGCGGCCGCCACGGGCCACGACCGCGCCACCCCGCCCGGCGGCGGCGGGGTCAGGGGCAGCGTGCCCGGGGGCGTGGGCGGCGGGGTGAGGAGGAGCGTGCCGGACGGAGGCGGCGGCATGGGGATCGTGCCCGAGCGGAGCGCGGCGAGCAGTTCGCCCGCCCCGGGCCGGGCCGCCCTGGACTTGGCCAGCGCCCCGCGGACCAGCTCACGCACCCCCTCGGGCACCTGCGACAGGTCGGGATCGACGCTCATGACCCGGTAGGCGAGCACGTCGGGCGCCCCCATGCCGAACGGCGGCCGCCCGGTCGCGGCGTAGACCATCAGCGCGCCCCAGGCGAAGACGTCGGCGGCCGCGTCGGCCTGGTCGCCCCGGTACTGCTCGGGACTGATCCAGCCGGGCGAGCCGATGAGCGCGCCGGTGCCGGTCAGCCCGCTCTCGTCGAGGGCGCGGGCGATCCCGAAGTCCAGCACCTTCGCCCCGGACGCGGCCAGGATCACGTTGCCCGGCTTGAGGTCGCGGTGGACGATCCCGGCCCGGTGGATGTCGGTGAGCGCCTCGGCGATGTCCACCCCGAACCCGACCAGGTCGTCCGGCGGCAGCGGCCCGTGGTCGCGTACGTGCTCGGTCAGCGTGGGGCCGGGCACGAACTCGGTGGCCAGCCACGGCGGCGAGGCGTCGGTGTCGGCGGACAGGACCGCGACCGTGCACCGCCCGCGCACCCGCGACAACACCTCGACCTCGCGCACGAACCGGTCGTGGAAGTGCGGGTCGGCGGCCAGCCCCGGATGGATGACCTTGACCGCGACCCGCCCGCCCTCGGGCGCGACCCCGGCGTAGACGACGCCCATGCCGCCGGCGCCCATGCGGCCCACGATCCGGTAGGGACCGATGCGCTCGCGTTCGTCCATCTCCAGGGGGCCGAAGCCGCCGGGGTCGCTCATCGTGCTCCCGATCGCCGGATCTTCGCAACAGCGACGATCTTATTGACCATCGGTGTAAAGCGCTCCCCCTCTCAGGCGGTCACCTCGTCGAGGAGCTCCAGGAGATGCCGGTAGGTCCGGCCGGTGGCGCGGGTCAGGCCCAGCTCGCAGGTGCGGTTGACCGAGGCGTGCGCGGCGCAGCCCGCCTCGGCCACGGAGGCGGCCTCGGCGCGGGTGGCCGAGGCGGTCAGCTCGGGGTGCAGCAGGCCGCGGTCGCCGGCGAAGCCGCAGCACTGCCATCCGTCCGGGATCACGACCTGCTCGGCGACCGCCTCGGCGAGGCGGGTGACGGCGGCGTCCAGGCCGAGCCGGGTGGAGGAGCAGGTCGGGTGGAGCGCCAGCGACGGCAGGCGGCGCGGCTGCGGCAGGCGGGGCAGGACGTGCTCGGCGGTGAAGGCGACCGCGTCGACCACCTGGAGGCCGGGCACCAGGTGGGCGTAACCCTCGGTGCAGGAGGCGGCGTCGCTCACCACGGGCAGCCGGCCGCCGTCGGTGGCCCGCGCGAGCACGTCCCGGACGCGCTCGCCCATGGCCTCGTGACCGCCGGCGAAGCCCTTGGACGACCACGGCGTGCCGCAGCACAGGCTCGCGATCTTCTCCGGGACGTGCAGCGTCAGCCCGGCGCGGGCGGCCAGGCGCTGGAAGGCGGTCATCACGCCGGGGCCGCCGTCCGCGGGGGCGAACAGCGTGTTCAGGCAGGACGGCAGGTAGACGGCGTCGGCGCCGTCCGCCGGGGACGGGCGGCGCCTGGTGCCGCCGCGCGGCAGGTCGCGGCTCCACCGCGGGACGTCGTCTGCCCCGGCCACGGCTCGGGCGGCGCGCGAGGCGGCCTCCGGGAGCGCGGGCGGGACCGCGGCGGCGGTGTCGAGGGCCAGGTTCATCGCGCGGGTGACGCCGTCCCAATGGCGGGCGGCGCCCGTCCAGGCGCGCCGGGCGGCGCGGCCGTGGCGCTCGGCGCGCAGGCGTTTGGTCAGGTCGCCGGTGTTGATGAGGACGGGGCAGGCGGTGGCGCACATGCCGTCCACGGCGCAGGTGTCCACAGCGTCGTAGGCGTAGGCGTCCGCCAGCTCGCGGGCCAGGGCGTGGTCGCCGGCCGCCTGCGCCGCGGCCAGCTCGCGGCGCAGCACGATGCGCTGGCGCGGGGTCGTGGTCAGGTCGCGGCTGGGGCAGACGGGCTCGCAGTAGCCGCACTCGACGCAGCGGTCGACCTCGGGCTCGACGGTCACGACGGTCTTGAGGTCGCGCAGGTGGGCCTCGGGGTCGTCGGTGAGGACGACGCCGGGGTTGAGCGTGCCGGCCGGGTCGCACAGGCGTTTGACCTCGCACATCACCTCGTACAGCTCGTCGCCGTACTGGCGGCGCACGAACGGGGCCATGACGCGGCCGGTGCCGTGCTCGGCCTTCAGCGTGCCGCCCCTGGCCAGGACGGCCTCCACCATGTCCTCGGTGAACTCGGCGTAGCGGTCGAGGTCGGTGGCGAACCGCTCGTTGAGCATGAAGTGCAGGTTGCCGTCCTTGGCGTGGCCGAAGACGACGCTGCGCTCGTAGCGGTGCTCGGCGAACAGCCGGGTCAGGTCGTCGCACAGGTCGGCCAGCGCGGGCACGGGGACGGCGACGTCCTCCAGCAGGGCGGTCGTGCCGCTGGGGCGGGCGCCGGCGACGGTGGCGTACAGGCCCTTGCGGATGTGCCACAGCGCGGCCCGGCCGCCGGCCTCCCTGCTCAGCCGGGCGGGGGCGGCCAGGCGCAGCCCGGCGAAGACCCGCTCGGCGGTCCGCTCCCGCTCGGTGAGCAGCCCGGCGTCGGACTCCTGCCATTCGACCAGCAGCGCGGCGTGCTCGGCGACGGCCATCGCGCGCAGCGTCCCGTCGGCCTTGGGGTCGGTCTGGGCGACGCGCAGGGACTCGGCGTCCAGCAGCTCGACGGCGGCGGGCCCGGCCGCCACCAGCTCCGGCACCGTGGCCATCGCCTCCCGCAGCGTCGGGAAGACGAGCAGGCCGGTGGCGGCCAGGCGGTGGGCGGGGACGGTGCGGAAGACGGCCTCGGCGACGAAGCCGAGGGTGCCCTCGCTGCCGATGACCAGGTGGGCGAGGATCTGCGCCGGGCTGTCGTGGTCGAGGAAGCTGTTCAGGCCGTAGCCCATGGTGTTCTTCAGCGAGAACTGGTCCTGGACGCGCCGCACCGAGCCGGGGTTGCCGCGGACGCGGTCGCGCAGCCGTTCCAGGCCGGCCGCGAGGTCGGGTTCCAGGGCGCGCAGCCGCTCGTCGGCGTCGGGGGCGCCGGTGTCGAGGACGGTGCCGCTCGGCAGCACCAGCGTCATCGACTCCAGCGTCTGATAGGTGTTGGCGTGCGTGCCGCAGGTCATGCCGCTGGAGTTGTTGGCGACGACGCCGCCGATCGTGCAGGCCGACTCGCTGGCCGGGTCGGGGCCGAGCTTGCGCCCGTACGGAGCCAGGCGGGCGTTGACCTGCCGCAGCACCGCGCCGGGCTGGACCCGTACCCGGGCGCCGTCGTCGAGCACCTCGATCGAGCGGAAGTGCCGGCGGGTGTCCACGAGCAGGTGCTCGCTGACGCCCTGGCCGCTCAGGCTGGTGCCGCCGGAGCGGAAGGTCAGCGGCAGGCCGGTGCGCAGCAGCGCGGCGACCTGGCCGGCGCTCTCGGCCACCAGCACGGCCTGCGGGGTCAGCAGGTAGTGGGAGGCGTCGTGGGCCATGCCGAGCCGGTCGCTCGCGCGGGCGCGGGTGATCCCCGGGACGGCCGTCTCGACCGCCGCCAGGACGGCGGCGTCCGGCGCGTTGAGCCGTCGCGGTTCACGGTGGGTCATGCTCGTGCTCTCTTCCAGGTTCATTGCCGGGGATCGATGTGGATCTTGGGCCCCGGGCCGGCGCCGGGCGGTCGCCGTCCGGCCAGGACGCCGGCCGTCTCGGCCAGCCCGACCGTGGCGGCCACCAGCGGACGGGCGTCCACCGAGCCGCCGGCGTAGGCGTCGATGGCCCCGGCCAGCCCCGCCGAGCCGCCCAGGACGCCGACCGCGGTGACGTCCTTGAGCACCAGCTCGCGGGTGTCGAGCGTGGACGGCGTGCCGGCCAGGCCGATGTAGACGACGCGGCGGCCGGGTTCGGCCAGGTCGAGGGCGAGCGCGGGCATCGCGGCGGCGTTGGTGGCGTCGATGACGGCGTGCCAGGGCAGGCCGGGCAGCGTCGCGCGGGTCCAGGCGTGCCGGAACCCGAGGCCCGCGGCCAGGCGAAGGTCAGGCTCGGCGCGGCCCATGAGGTGCACCTCGGCCCCTCCTGCGCGCGCGAACAGCGCGGCCAGCAGGCCGATCGTGCCCGTGCCCAGAACCAGCAACCGCTCCCCCGCCTCCAGCCCCGCCGCGCGGACGGCGCGTAAGGCGTTGCCACCGGGCTCGACCAGCGCGCCCGAGGTAGCGTCCACCGTATCGGGCAGGCGATGGAGCGCCGCGACCGGGACGGCGAGCCGCTCGGCCAGGGCTCCCGCGGCGCCCCGGCTGATGCCGAGCTCGGCCAGGTCGGGGCACACGTGGTGGCGGCCCTGGCGGCAGCGGTCGCAGCGCCCGCAGCCGAGCATGGTGTCGCCGACGACCCGCCGCCCCAGCCACGACGGGTCCACGCCCGCGCCCAGCTCCGCGACGCGCCCGCACCACTCGTGGCCGGGGCGCAGCGGGTAGCGGGAGCGGCCGGTGCGCAGGTAGCTCATCTCGCCGCTGAACAGCTCCATGTCGGTGCCGCACACGCCGGCGCGCTCGACTTCCACGACGACCTGGCCGGGCCCCGCCGAGGGGGGCTCGACCTCCCGGACCTCGGCCGCGCCCGGCCCGGTCAGGACGAGCGCCCGCACTACCGGGGCTCCACGACCCGCTGGCGCTGGCTGCCGAGCCCGTCGATGCCGAGCTCCATCACGTCGCCCGGCCGCAGCCAGATCTGCGGGTCGTGGCCCATGCCGACGCCGGGCGGGGTGCCGGTGTTGATCAGGTCGCCGGGCTCCAGCACCATGAACTGGCTCAGGTGGTGCACGATGACGTACGGGTCGAAGATCATCGTCTTGGTGCTGCCGGTCTGGCGGCGTACGCCGTTGACGTCCAGCCACATGCCCAGGTTCCGGACGTCGGCGAGCTCGTCGGGGGTGACCAGCCAGGGGCCGGCCGGGTTGAACGTCTCGGCCGACTTGCCCTTGCTCCACTGGCCGCCGCGTTCCATCTGGAAGGCGCGCTCGCTGACGTCGTTGACCACGCAGTAGCCGGCGATCGCGGCCGCGGCCTCCTCGGGCGAGTCCAGGTAGGAGGTGCGGCGGCCGATCACGATGCCGAGCTCCACCTCCCAGTCGGTCTTGGTGGCGCCGCGCGGGATGCGCACGTCGTCGTCCGGGCCGACCAGGGTGTTGGGCGACTTGGTGAACAGGATCGGCTCGGCGGGCACGGCCTGGCCGGTCTCGGCGGCGTGGTCGCGGTAGTTCAGGCCGATGCACAGGATCTGGTGCGGGCGGGCGATCGGCGCGCCGACGCGCTCGCCGGCGAACGCCTGCCGCGGGCCGGCGGCGACCCGCTCGGCGAGCAGGGCGGGGCCACCCGCGGCGAAGAAGCGCTCGTCGAAGTCGGGGGTGAGGTCGGAGACGTCGACGTAGTGGTCGTCGTCCACGCGGACGACCGGCTTCTCGGCGCCGGGCGCGCCGATGCGCATGAGGTACAAGGGGATCTCTCCGGTTCTGTGCGGGTCAGGGAAGGTGGTGCCCGGCGACGACGGCGCGGATGGCCGGCACGTCCTCGACGAGCACGCTCAAGGGGGTGCGGTAGGCCAGGCCGCTGATGCTGACCGCGCCGCTCGGCACGGTGGGCGAGGTCAGGTACGCCGGGACCGCCACGCAGTTGACGCCCGGCTCGTTCTCCTGGTCGTCGGCCGCGTAGCCCTGCTCGCGGACGCGTACCAGCTCGGCGTGCAGCTCCTCGGCGGTGCCCACCGAGCGTTCGGTGGGCCGCTCCAGCCGCCGGTCGCCCACCCAGGCGCGCACCGCGGCCTCGTCCCGCAGCGTCTGGGCCAGCAGCATCTTGCCGACGGCGGTGCAGTGGGCCGGGTTGCGCCCGCCGACGACCGAGGTCAGCCGGACCGCGCCGGACGGCGGGTCGAGCTTGGACCGGTAGACCACGGACGGGCCCTCCAGCACCGCGTAGTGCACGGTCTCGCCGTAGCGGTCGCACAGCGCCTTGAGCATCGGGGTGACCCGGACGTGGTCGGGCCGGGCCTCGTGGTGGGCGAAGGCCATGCGCAGGAACTCGTCGCCGAGCACGTACCGGCCGTGGCCGTTCTGGACGGCGAGCCCGGCCCGGCGCAGCGCGGCCAGGGCGCGGTGGGCGGTCGGCTTCGGGCTGGACACGGCGCGGGCCATCTCCTCCAGGCCGATCCCGTCGGGGTGCCGGGCGAGCTCGGCCAGCACGGCCAGCACGCGGTCGGCCCCCACCAGCTTGGCGTCACCGTCGGACATGTTCCGAAGGTTAGACCACCGTTCCGGAAAACGGAAGTTTGCCCGGATCGCGCCCAGCATTGACGCAACCAATCGGTTGCCATAACGTGGCAACCGTTCAGTTGCTACTACTTGGAGGCCGCAATGAGTGTTCCTGTCGCGACCGTTGAGGCCGCCCCGCCGCGCCTCGACGGCAGACCACGGCTGATCGCGTTCGTCCTGCTCGGCGCCGGTTTCATGCTGGCGGTCGACTTCTCGATCCTGAACGTCGCCCTTCCCCAGACCGGCGCGGGCGTCGGGCTGAGCCCGGCCCAGTGGCCCTGGATCACCTCGGCGTACGCGCTGCCGGCGGCCGGGTTCACCCTGGTGTTCGGCCGGACGGCCGACCTGTTCGGCCGGCGGAGGCTGTTCCTCGCCGGCATGGTCGTGCTGGCCGGAGCCTCCCTCCTCGGCGGCTTCTCCGGCGGGCCCGCGACCCTGCTGACCGCCCGGGTGCTGCAGGGCCTGGCCACGGCGATGACGGTCCCCGCCGCGCTGTCGCTGCTCACCACCACCTTCAAGGAGGGCCCGCTGCGCGCCCGCGTCCTCGGGCTGAACGGCGCCCTGCTGTCCGGCGGCTTCACCGTCGGCGCGCTGCTCGGCGGCGCCCTGGTCAGCCTGCTGAGCTGGCGGGCGGCGTTCCTGTTCAACGTGCCGGTTGCGGTGGCGATCCTGGTGCTGGCGCCGTTCCTGATCCGGGAGAGCGTGCTGCCGGAGCGGGTGCGGCTCGACCTGCCCGGCGCGGTCACGGTGACCGGCGGCCTGCTGGCGGTGATCTACGCGGCCGTCGAGAGGAACCTCCTGGCGGCCGTCGCGGGCGTGGTGCTGCTGGGCGCGTTCTGGATGATCGAGCTGCGCGCGCCCGCGCCGCTCGCGCCGGTGCGCATCCTGCGGCGGCCCACGGTGAAGTGGGGCAACTTCGCCGGGTTCGTGATCTTCACGATGGAGCCGGCCATGATCTTCCTGGTGACGGTGTACCTCCAGCGGGTGCTGGGCCTGTCGCCGCTGGTCACGGGCCTGGTGTTCGGCATCCCCGGGCTGGCCTCGGTGGTCGCCGGGGTGATCGCGGGGCGGTTCGTCGGACGGTTCGGCAGCCGCCGCGTCCTGGTCGCCGGCATGACGGTCCAGGCCCTCGCGACGCTTCCCGCCCTTTTTCTCGGCACCGGCTGGACGGTGCCGGCGATCCTGGTCCCCGCGCTGTTCGTCGGCTTCTTCGGGCACGTCACCGCGATCGTCGCCTACACCGTCACCGGCACCTCGGGCCTGCCGGACGAGGAGCAGGGGCTGGCCACCGGGCTGACGTCGATGACGCAGCAGGTCGCCGTCACCGTCGGCATCCCGCTCCTCGGCGCGGTCGCCGCCACGCGCGCCGGGGACCTGGCCGGCATCCGCCTGGCCCTGCTGGTGGACGTCGCGGTGACGCTCGCCGCCGTCGTCCTCGTCTCCTACGGCCTGCGCCGCCACCCGCGGCCGGAGCGGTGACCGTCAACGTGTCGCCACAAGGTGTGGCAACCTTTTCCCTGCTGCATATGGAGGTCGTCATGGGATTTCCCGACCGGGTCGAGCGCACCGTCGAGCTCGCCCACCCGCCCGGCAAGGTGTGGGCGGCGCTCACCACCCCCGAGGGGCTGGCCGCCTGGTTCGGCCAGCAGGCGGCGATCGAGCTGCGTCCCGGCGGGCCGGCACGGATGAGCTGGAGCGACGGGCACACCGTCGACCTGCGCGTGGAGCGCGTGGAGGAGCCGTCGGTGTTCGGCTTCACCTGGCCGGTCTTCGGCATGCCGGAGGGCGACCCGCGCCGCACGTACGTCGAGTTCACCCTCGAACCGGCCGGCACGGGCACCCGGCTCACCGTCATCGAGACCGGCTTCGCCCAGTTGCCGGACGACCACCACCGCACGGCGTACGACGCCCACACCGAGGGGTGGGCGAGCGAGCTGGGCGAGCTGGCCGGGCACCTTGACGCCGCCTGACAGCGAGGCGGTGGCCGAGCAGGTCTTCGTCGCCCTGGCCGACCCGAGCCGGCGTGCCATCCTGGCCGAGCTGGCCTCCCGGGGCCCGGCCACGGCGACCGACCTGGCCGCCCGCCTGCCGATCACCCGGCAGGCGATCGCCAAGCACCTGACACTGCTGGCCGAGGCCGGTCTGGTCACGGCCGAGCCCGGTGAGCGCCGCCGCGTCCGCTACCGGCTGCGCTCGGCTCCGATGCGGGTGGCCCAGCAGTTCCTGGCCGCGCTGGCGAACGACTGGGACGGCCGCCTCGACGCCCTGCGCGACCACCTCGACGGCTGACCGCCCGCCCCGCCCCGCTCAGGCGGCCCGGCGCGGGCGGGTGAGCCAGGAGAACGACCCGGCCATCACGAGCGCGACCAGCCCGCCCGCGAGCATCGCGGCCGAGACCGAGGAGGCGTCGACGATCGTGCCGCCCAGGAGCGCGCCCAGGGCGAAGGTGGCCTGGAACGACGAGGTGAACACGACGGTCGCCGCCTCCGGCGTGCCGGGCGCGGCCCGCAGGAACCACGCCTGGGAGCAGACCGGCACTCCCCCGTAGGCCAGCCCCCACAACACCAGCAGCACGACCGCGCCCGCCTGCGAGGTGCCGACCAGGGGCAGCAGCGCGGTGGCCGCCGCGATCAGGCCGCCGCAGACGGCGAAGGTCAGGCGGGGGGCGGTGGCCACGGCCCGGCCGGCCAGGAAGTTGCCCGCGACGCCCGCCGCTCCGTAGGCCAGCAGGACGGCGCCGACGACGGCCGGGGGCAGGTGGGTGACGTGCTCCAGGAACGGCGTGACGTAGGTGTAGGTGCCGAAGTGCGCCAGCACGACGAGGAACGTGCCCAGCAGGGCGATCCCGGTGCCGCGCAGCCGCAGCAGGTCCAGCAGGACGCCGGCGCCGGTGACCTGGCGGGCGGGCAGCGGCGGCAGCACGCACAGCAGCGCGACCAGCACGAGGACCGAGAGCCCGGCCAGGACCAGGAACGCCGTCCGCCAGCCCGCCAGGTGGCCGATGAAGGTTCCGGCCGGCACCCCGAGCACCGAGCCCAGCGGCACGGCCGAGAAGATCAGCGCCGTGGCCGTGCCCACCGCCGCCGGCGGCACCAGCCGGGACGCCAGCCCGGCCGCGATCGACCAGAAGCCGCCGATGGTGAGCCCGACGAGCACCCGCGAGACCAGCACGACCCAGTAGGCCCCGGCCACGGCCGCCAGCACGTCGGCGGCGGCCAGCACCGCCATCAGGACGCAGAGCATCACCCGGCGGTCCAGCCGGGCGGTGGCCACGGTCAGGACGGGCGCCGCGACGGCGGCCACGAAGCCGGGCAGCGTCATGGTCAGCCCCGCGGTGCCGTCGGTGACGCGGAAGTCGGCGCCTATGGTCGTCAGCAGGCCGATGGGCAGGATCTCGCTGGTGACGATGGCGAAGATGCCCAGGGTGATCGAGGTGACCGCGAGCCAGGAGATCAGCGGCGGGGGCGGCGGGGCGAGGGTGGTGGTTGACATGGTTCCGTCTCAGGACAGGGGTTGATCTACGGCGAACCAGCCAACCAGCCACGACGTCCCCGGCACCGGCCGATTTCGGACCACACCGTCAGTCGGCGTGGAGCGCGGTCCGCAGGCCGGCGAGCAGGTCGGGGGTCGCGGCGCCCGGCGTCCTGAGCCGGACCGAGAACAGCCGCCCGTTCCACCGGGCCGGGACGCGGTACCGGCCGGAGACGGGCAGCCCGAGGTCGTGGCCGAGCCGCAGCCCGGCCCCTCCGTGCTGGAGCGCGACCGGCAGCAGCCCGTCGAACGCCAGGGTGCCCACCACGACCCCGCCCTGCGACAGGTGGAACGCCGAACCCGCGGGGCCCGTCGTGTGGACGACGTCCACGGACTGGCGGCCGGTGGGCAGAGGGCGGTCGGCGGTGAGCTCCAGCGGTTCCCCGGCACGGGAGAAGGTGAAGGCCAGGCGGCCGCCGGTGATGTACAGGGCGAAGCCGCCGTTCCAGTCGCCCAGCGCGAACAGCACGCCTTCGGGCTCGCGCGCCGCCTCGATCTCGGCCGTCCAGCGGAAGCCGCCGAACAGCAGCGGCAGCGACTCGTCGCACACGGGCGAGGCCCCTGGCCGGAACGTGCGGTCGTCGCCGGGGGGCCAAGCCGGCCCGATGAGCGCGCCGAAGCGGGCCACGAGGTCGTCGTACAGCGGCAGGACGTTGTTGCGCCCGGCCTCCCGCTCCCACAACCGCCGCAGCTCGGCGACCACCTCCGGATGCCCGGCGGACACGTCGGCCGCCTCGGAGAAGTCGGCCGCCAGGTCGAACAGCGCCCAGTGGTCGGCGTCGAGGTCGCGGCTGCCGGTGAGCAGTTCCTCCTCGTCCAGGACGCCCGTGGACACGTGGTCGGTGGTGACCTTCCAGCGGCCGTGGATGAGGGAGCGCGAGCCCAGCATCTCGAAGTACTGGGTCGGGCGCGGCGCGGGCGCCGCGGGGTCGGCGAAGGTGGCCAGGAAGCTGGCCCCGTCGACCGGCTGCTGCTCGATCCCGTCCACGACGTCCGGGGCCTGGATGCCGATCGCGTCCAGGAGGGTCGGGAACAGGTCGTTGACGTGCACGATCTGGTCGCGTACCGCGCCGCCGCCGATCCCGGCCGGCCAGTGCACGATGAGCGGCGTACGGGTGCCGCCGAGCCAGGTGTAGCGCTTCCACAGCCGGAACGGCGTGTTCCCGGCCCACGCCCAGCCCCACGCGTAGTGGTTGTAGGTGCGCGGCCCGCCCCAGTCGTCGTGGTGGGCCAGGTTGTCCCGCGGGGACTCGGGGATGCCGGCGGAGAAGCGGTGCTCGTTGACGCTGCCGTCCACGCCGCCCTCGGCGCTGGCGCCGTTGTCGGAGAAGACCACGACGATGGTGTCGTCGAGCCGCCCGGTCTCCTCCAGATGGGCGAGCAGGCGGCCGAGCTGGGCGTCGGCGTGGGTGAGGAAGCCCGCGAAGACCTCCTGCTGGCGGACGTACAGGCGGCGCCGGTCGGCGGTGAGGCCGTCCCAGGCGGGCACCCAGTCCGGGCGCGGGGTGAGCACGGTGCCGGGCGGGACGACGCCCGTCTCCGTCTGGCGCCGGAAGATCTCCTCCCGCCAGGCGTCCCACCCCCGGTCGAAGCGGCCCCGGTAGGGCTCGCTCCACTCGGGCGCGACGTGGTGCGGGGAGTGCGTGGCGCCGAGGCCGAGGTAGAGGAAGAACGGTTTGCCGGGGGCGGCGTGGCGCTGGTCGTCGAGGTGGCGGACGGCCTCCGTGACGAGGTCCTCGGTGAGGTGGTAGCCCTCCTCGGGGGTGGCGGGCGGGTCCACGTAGTGGTTGTCCCGGACGAGGTTGGGCGCGTAGTGGTTGGTGTCGCCCTGCAGGAAGCCGTAGTAGCGCTCGAAGCCCTGGCCGAGCGGCCAGTGGCCGAACGGGCCGGCGGCCGAGCGCTCGTAGCGCGGCGTGAGGTGCCACTTGCCGATGGCGATGGTGGAGTAGCCGTGGTCGCGCAGGATCCGCGGCAGGGTAGCGGCCGAGCGCGGGATGCGGGCGGTGTAGCCGGGGTGGTCGAGCGGGATGTCGGCGAGGAAGCCCATGCCGACGGCGTGGTGGTTGCGCCCGGTGAGGAAGCAGGCGCGCGACGGCGAGCACAGGGCCGTCACGTGGAACCGGTTGTAGCGCAGGCCGCCGGCCGCGAGCCGGTCGATGTGCGGCGTGGCGATGCCGGAGCCGAAGCAGCCGAGCTGGGCGAAGCCGGTGTCGTCCAGGACGACGGCGAGCACGTTCGGAGCGTGTTCCGGCGGGCGGCCGGCCCGGCGGAAGATCGGTTCTGCGGTCACGGCGAGGCTCCTGCCAGGAGAGGCGTACGGTCTTGGACAGCAGACGGCACGAGAGTAAGACAGGTTGTCTTAATCCGCGACGATACCTCGGTGATCCGGAAAAGGTGGGAATGCAGGCCAAAGAGAAGATCCTCCTGGCGGCCGAACGGCTCTTCGCCGAGCGCGGCCTCGACGTCTCGCTCCGGGAGATCGCCGTCGCGGCCGGGCAGGGCAACCATTCGGCCGTCCAGTACCACTTCGACGGCAAGGCCGGCCTGATCGACGCCCTGTACGCCCACCGCATGTCCCCCCTCAACGAGCGCCGCCGCGAGCTGATCGGCGACCTGCGCGCCCGCGGCCTGGAGGAGGACCTTCCCGCCCTGGTCGAGGCCTACCTGGCCCCGCTGGCCGAGCACGTGCTCACCCACCCGGGCGCGAGCTGGTACCTGCGCTTCACCAGCCGTTACGTGCTGTCCGGCGGCTACCGGTCCTGGCCCTACTCCAGCGACCACCACCCCGGGGTCGCCGAGCTGGCCGCCCTGCTGCGGCGGCGGCTGCCCGGCCTGACGCGGGAGCGGCTGCGGGTGCTCAACCTGCACGTCGTGGTGGTGCTGGCCGACCTGGAACAGCGCCTGGGCGACCCCGCCTTCGACGCCGCGCGGGCGACGGCGGCCGTCGCCGACCTGCACGTCACCGCCCGGGCCCTGCTCACCGCCTGACGTCCGGGTGCGAGGGCCGGCGCCGGTTCGCGGGCCGGGGCGTCAGGCAGCCGAGGATCCCCCGCCACCACGCGAGTCCCGGGCACGCGGAACGCCCGGGGCGACCGCCCCGGGCGTTCCGGTCACGCTCAGGCCAGGTCGAACCGGTCGAGGTTCATGACCTTGTCCCAGGCCGCGACGAAGTCACGGACGAACTTCTCCTTGGCGTCGTCGCTGGCGTAGACCTCGGCGACCGCGCGCAGCTCGGAGTTCGCGCCGAAGACGAGGTCGGCGCGGGTGCCGGTCCACCGCACCTCGCCGGTGGCCGTGTCGCGTCCCTCGAAGACGTTGGCGTCCTCGGTCGAGTGCCACGTCGTGCCCAGGTCCAGCAGGTTGACGAAGAAGTCGTTGGTCAGCGTCCCCGGGGCCGTGGTGAGGACGCCGAGCGTCGACTGCCGGTGGTTGGCGCCCAGCACCCGCAGGCCGCCCACGAGGACGGTCATCTCCGGCGCGCTCAGCGTCAGCAGGTTGGCCCGGTCGAGCAGCAGGTACTCGGCCGGCAGGCGGTTGCCCTTGCCGAGGTAGTTGCGGAACCCGTCGGCGACCGGCTCCAGCGCGGCGAACGACTCCACGTCGGTCTGCTCCTGCGTGGCGTCCGCGCGTCCCGGCGTGAAGGGCACCTGGACGTCGAAGCCGGCCTCCTTGGCGGCCCGCTCGACGCCCACGCACCCGGCCAGCACGATCAGGTCGGCCAGCGAGACCTGCTTGCCGCCGGTCTGGGCGCCGTTGAACGCCTTCTGGACGCCCTCCAGGGTGCCCAGCACGGTCGCCAGCCGGTCGGGGTCGTTGACCTCCCACGCGCTCTGCGGCTGCAGGCGGATGCGCGCGCCGTCGGCGCCGCCGCGCTTGTCGCTGCCGCGGAAGGAGGCGGCCGAGGCCCACGCGGTGGACACCAGCTCGGCCACCGACAGCCCCGTGGCGAGGATCTGCTCCTTGAGGGCGGCGACGTCGGCCGCGTCGACGAGCTCGTGCGTCACCGCGGGCAGCGGGTCCTGCCACAGCAGCGTCTCGGCCGGGACCTCCGGGCCGAGGTAGCGCGCGAGCGGGCCCATGTCGCGGTGGGTCAGCTTGAACCAGGCGCGGGCGAAGGCGTCGGCGAGCTCGTCGGGGTGCTCCAGCCAGCGGCGGGTGATCTGCTCGTAGATCGGGTCCACGCGCAGCGACAGGTCGGTCGTCAGCATCGTCGGGGCGTGCCGCTTGGCCGGGTCGTGGGCGTCGGGCACGGTGCCGGCGCCGGCGCCGTCCTTCGGCCGCCACTGGTTGGCTCCCGCGGGGCTCTTGAACAGCTCCCACTCGTAGCCGTAGAGGATCTCCAGGAAGCTGTTGTCCCAGGTCGTGGGGGTGTTCGTCCAGATGCCCTCAAGGCCGCTGGTGATGGCGTCGCCGCCCTTGCCGGTGCCGAAGCTGTTGCTCCAGCCGAGGCCCATCTGCTCGATCGGGGCGGCCTCGGGGTCGGGGCCGACGTGGTCGGCCGGGCCGGCGCCGTGGGTCTTGCCGAAGGTGTGACCGCCCACGATGAGGGCGGCGGTCTCCTCGTCGTTCATCGCCATGCGGCGGAAGGTCTCGCGGATGTCGCGGGCCGCCGCCAGCGGGTCGGGGTTGCCGTTGGGGCCCTCGGGGTTGACGTAGATGAGGCCCATCTGGACCGCGGCCAGCGGGTTCTCCAGCTCGCGGTCGCCGGTGTAGCGCTGGTCGCCGAGCCAGGTGGACTCGGGGCCCCAGTAGACGTCCTCGTCGGGCTCCCAGGCGTCCTCGCGGCCGCCGGCGTAGCCGAAGGTCTTGAAGCCCATCGACTCCAGGGCCACGTTGCCGGTGAGGATCAGCAGGTCGGCCCAGGAGATCTTGCGGCCGTACTTCTTCTTGACCGGCCACAGCAGGCGGCGGGCCTTGTCCAGGTTGCCGTTGTCCGGCCAGCTGTTGAGCGGCGCGAAGCGCTGCTGACCGGCCCCGGCGCCGCCGCGTCCGTCGCTGATGCGGTACGTGCCCGCGCTGTGCCAGGCCATCCTGATCATGAACGGGCCGTAGTGGCCGAAGTCGGCCGGCCACCAGTCCTGCGAGGTCGTCAGCACCTCGGCGATGTCCCGCTTGACGGCCGCGAGGTCCAGGGTCCTGAACTCCGCGGCGTAGTCGAAGCCCTCGCCGAACGGGTTGGCCACGGCCGGGTTCTTGGCCAGGATCTTGACGTTGAGCCGCTCCGGCCACCACTGGCGGTTGCCGCCGCCCTGGGTCGGGTGCGGGGCGCGCTCGTGCGCGACCGGACAGCCGCCCGAGTCCTCCGACTTGGCGTCTGTGACGATCGCATCATGGTTCTCAGACATGGGAATCCTTCCGGACGAGGCGGAATCTGGGTGCTCAGGAACTGCTGCCGGTGGAACAGGCGGGGCACAGGCCCCAATAGATGACCTCGGCCTCGTCGATGGCGAAGCCGCGGTCGTCGGAGGCGGTCAGGCAGGGCGCGTGGCCGACGGCGCAGTCGACGTCGGCCACGGCGCCGCACGACCGGCACACGAGATGGTGGTGGTTGTCCCCGACGCGGCCCTCGTACAGGGCCGAGCTGCCCGGGGGGTCGAGGCGGCGGACGAGCCCCGCGGCGGCGAGCGCGTGGAGGGCGTCGTACACGGCCTGCAACGAGATATGACCCACGCGCTCGCGCACCCCGGAGGCGATCGCCTCGACCCCGAGGTGGTCACCCTCCCGGACGGTCTCCAGCAGCGCGACCCGGGCGGCGGTCACCCGCAGCCCGGCGCCGCGCAGCTCCTCGGCGGTCGTCGGAGCCTTCGATGCGGTCATAGCCGCCAAACCTACCTATACAAACCTGAATGACACAAGAGAACGAACCATCCAAGTTTAGTAATATGTCCGGAAATAACCGCCTAGAACGGGCGTCATCCCAGGTCAGGCCCCCCGCCCTCCAGCAGCCGCCCCTCGGACAGCTCCAGCCTGCGGTCCACCCGGATCTCCTCCAGGAACCGCTCGTCGTGGCTGACCACCACGAACGCCCCCTCGTACGCGCCGAGCGCGCTCTCCAGCTGGCCCACGCTGACCAGGTCGAGGTTGTTGGTCGGCTCGTCCAGCAGCAGCAGCTGGGGCGCCGGCTCCGCGCACAGCACGCAGGCCAGCGTGGCGCGCAGCCGTTCGCCGCCCGACAGCACCCCTACCCGCAGATGGGCACGCGCGCCCCGGAACAGGAAGCGGGCCAGCAGGTTCATCCGCTCGGCGGCCGGCATCGCGGGGGCGAAGGCGGCCAGGTTCTCGGCGACGGTGAGCTCGTCGTCGAGCAGGTCGAGCCGCTGCGACAGGTAGGCCACCCGGCCGTCGGCCCGCCTGGCGGTGCCGCCGTCGGGCGCCAGCTCGCCGGTGATCAGGCGCAGCAGCGTGGACTTCCCCACGCATAGGTTGGGTACATAAACGAAGAATCCACCGCATCCGGAGGCTTCCATGCCTGGTCAGTTAGCATCAGCAGCCGCCCTGACTAAGTCTGACCTTGAGAGCCGTCTCACGGTCGATTACGTCCGAATCAGTAGGGATCGCACGGGGACGGCACAAGGTGTCGAGTCGCAACACCTTGAATGCGAGGACGCTGCCGACGAGCTGAACGAGACCATCAGCCGTACGTACTCCGACAACGACACATCGGCCTATTCGGGCGTAGAGCGCCCGGCTTACCAAGACCTAATCAGAGACATCAAGGCCAACCGGATCAAGCTGGTTATCTTCTGGCACGCCAAGAGACTGCACCGGAACGTCGAGGAGGCAGCCGCCTTCATCCGTCTAGCGCGCGCCCACAAGGTCAAGCTCTACAGCGTCAGCCACGGGTACTACAACCTTGAGAAAGCGCAAGGCCGTCAGGCGTTCCTTGCTCACACCGTCGAGGCACAAGGCGAGAGTGAGGAGCGTGGCGAGCGTGTTGCCCTCGCTCGCAAACGGCAGGCCAGGCAGGGCAGCTTCGGCGGCGGCATCCGCCCCTATGGCTGGGGAGTAGACACGGGCCGCGTTCGGTCCGTGTGCGTCAACCCCAAGGCCCCGTCCATGGATCGCGTCTACGAAGACCGCCCCGTACTCGACATGACCCGGCACCGTCCGGAGGAGGTAGCCGAGATTCAGCGATGGGCCAAGGACCTGTTAGCCGGGGTGAAGATGTACTACGTCCTCTTGGACCTCGCCGCCCGCAAGGTGCCGACCCAAGCGGAGACTGACGGACGCATCTTGAAGCGAAACGGCAAAGTCACCGAGCATGGCGGATGGAACTCCCGCACCGTCTGGGCCATTCTCACCAACCCTCGCACCGCAGGCCACGCTGTCTATCGTGGCGAGATCATCAGAAGGAACGCGTACAAGCCGATCATTCCCGAGGAGACGCGACAGGCATTGATTGCCTTACGCGACGACCCCACCCGCTTCCACCCCGGAGGCAACACGCCCAAGTGGCTGGGAAGCCTCATCTACCTTTGTGGACACTGCAACGACGGTACGACCATGAAGCAGCGAGAGAAGAACGGTCGGCCCTGCTACACATGCCCGACGAAGGGTCACTGTGTGCACCCAGCCCAGGAGATAGATCACTTCGTCACTGAACTGCTGATCGAGCGGCTAGGCCGGGACGACATCTCCGATCTACTTCCGTCCCGCTCCACAGTGGACGCAGCAGCGCTGCGCGAAGAAGCCCTTGCCATCCAGACCGGCAAGCGGACGCTACATACCCGGCTTGTGCTCAACAAGATTGCCGAAGCTGACTACGACGAAGCCGTGCAAGTGGCTGACAAGCGCCTAGCCGAGATCACAGAAGCACTGTCCGCCGAGGCCCCCGAATCGCCCTTGGCCGAATACGCCACAAGCGACGACGCCCGCGCCACATGGAAGGGCCAGACCCTAGGCCAGCATCGCGAGATCCTAAAAATGCTGGTCACCGTGACCCTGCTACCAGTAGGACGCGGACGCCGGAAGGACATCACGACCTGGCAGCGCGTCAGAATCGACAAGCCCACGCAACGGCGTGCCGCGTGATCTTGGTGGCCGCATGCCGCGCCGGCCTACTCCCTTGCGGTCGCCCTTCGGGTGCCTACGGCATAGGACAGGCCCGGCATGCTCCCGCCGTTCTCCGCCAACACCCGAGCATGAGAAGACGGCACCGTGGACCAGTCGCCACGATGCCGTCTCCTGCTCTGACCTACCGCCCGCAGTTGAGCAACAGCCCGAGCCTCACCCGTTCCTCGCCTGTGAGAGGGGGCAACTGATCGACTATCTCTCTGATCACCCGCGCCATCTCTCCGTCATCCTCCGCAGACGGAGCACTCTCCGTCAGTGATCTCCCATCCCTAGCGTGATCTCTCCCGCGCCCACCAGCGCCCACCGAGGTCCCGCCCCCGTGCCCGCGTCCCCGTGATCTTGACGTGCTGCGCCACCTCCTGTTGTCGGCCCACCCACCCGCCCGGAGTCCTGCCGTGGCTGGCCGCCGTCGTGACCTCGTCCCATGCTCCGCAGCTCCGCACCCCTAAGCGGAGCCTTCGGCGCGTCCTTGCTCCAAGGCGTCTCTGTTCGTCCTCTCCTCCCGCCGCCCCGCGTCTTCCCGCTGCTTCATGGCTTCGTGCGCGGCCCGACGCTCCGCCACCAGATGCCAGATGCGCAGCGCCCGTGACGGCACCCCCTCATCACCGTCTCTGACCGGCTCCCACAGCAGCCGCCCGTCCTCCGTCGCCTCCTCCTCTCGCCCCAGAGCAGCCAGCACCCAGGCCCGGCGCTCCGCCCGATAGTCGCTCACCCTTCGGCCCGACCAGGACCGCGACACCAGCGACCGCCGCCCGCCGTACCCGAGCCGTTCCGCCCGATGGGCCCGCCGATGACACAGCCCCGCCACCATGCCCGGCCTCGCTCCCTTCGGCTGGACCCCCGCCCGGAGCCAGTTCGAGCACTCAGGCGAGCACGGTTCATACCTCACGGTCTCGATTAGCCGCCGTGTGTGAGCCCGCTCCGCCTCGCTCAGCTCACCCCAGCGGGTTAGGAGCGCTTCATGCATGCTCTTGGTGAGGTACTTCGCCAGGTACCGCACGGCCCGGTCCGCGTCCTCACTCCCGACCAGAACGCCCCGCATCCGCATCTGTGACCCCCACCGGACCACATGACGCGGCTCCGTCATGCGCGCTAGCGCCTCATCCCAGGTAGGCAGTACCTCTCCCGTCTCGGGATCGATGTAGCCCGCCCCCTCAACCCAGACCGGATGCCGCGTTCCCTCCAACACGTTGCCGGACGAGACAGGCCACCAGACTTGGTGATAGGTCGCCGCGACGATTTGCCGCATGTCCCGCCGAGGCAGCGTCCCCCGGATGGCCATATGCAGGTGGGGGGCTAACCGCCGTTGCGGCTCGACCACCGCGAAGTACTGAACCGGATACCCAGCCACCCGGCGAAGGTTCTGCACGAACCGATCCACCAGCCGCGCGAAGTGCAGAGCATCACGCGCCGCCCCCAGGTAGTCATACGTACCCGGCGCGACCGGCGCTCCGTCCCGCACTCGCCCGTAGGACGGCAGCGTCAGAGTGAGGAACATGCTTGGCCGGTAGACCTGCCCGTTGCCCCCGGTGAACGTCTTCCCCAGCGTCCCGGCCCGCCGTCTACCCGTAGGCAACGATGCAGCGTCCTGACGCCGTCGCGTGGATCTCTGCACTCGCTGTTTTGGCTGGTCATCCGTACTTCGTAGGGCCGGTGACTCCGCCGGCCTACTCCCTTGCGGTCGCCCTTCGGGTCCTTCGGATAGGGCGGCGGAGCCACCTCCGTCCGTGCCCTCTTCCCCTGCCGCTTGCCGTCCCGGCTCACTCTCCAGGTGCCAACCTTCACGGCATTGGGCCGCCCGCACCAGTTGCGCCGCCCGAGCGCACGAGGGGCACTTGGCCGCGATCAGCGCACCGCAGGCCACCTGTACCAGCCGGGTTTCCCCGCTCACCCGGTCATGGATTCGGAACGGCAGCGGATGCGCGCACACGCCCACCTCCGCCGCCGCTTGTACCGCAGCTTCCAGGGACAGCACCCACGGTTCCCCGTTCAGTGCTCCGCCCCCTGCTCCCCGCTCTCTCCGAGGACAGCCGCCCGCGCCCCGCACCACTCGCAGACGACCAGCCCCCGCACGACGTCGAGCGTCAGCAGCTCATGCCCGCACTGTGAGCAGGACAGCCCGTCTAAGTGCTCCTTCACTACGCCTCACCCCCGTAGACCCGCGCCATCTCTCGGATGTCGTCGTCCGACACGTACGCCGCGCGCACCCTCACGGGCTCCGGCGAGGTCTCCAGCCGGACGAACCCGATCCCCGCGCCTTCCTCCGGTACCTGTGAGATCTCATCGGCCAGCGCGCCCCGGTCTCTCGCCCCGTCGCCCAGAACCATGTCCACCTGTTCCGGCTCATCCAGCCGGAGCGCGATCTTGTCCGGGAACAGGTTCCGGATGTTCAGCACCTCTTTGCGGGGGTCTTGCAGCGCCGCCATGACCACGACCCCGACCGCGCGCCCCTGTGTGGTCAGCGTCGCCAGCGCCGCCGTGATCCGCTGCCGTAACCCCTTGTCCGGCTGATAGGCCGTCAGGAACGCGACCTCATCCACGATCACCAAGTGCATGGGATCGTCCCGGCTTGGTTTGTGCGACCGACGACGCCCCGCGTACCGGGCCGCCCGCTCTTGCATGACCCGCACGGCCCGTTCGAGTAGAACCGCGCACTCTTCCGGAGTTGCCGCGTACCTGTCCCCGAACAACTCCCGCCCGAAGGAGAGCTCCATCACCTTGGGGTCCACGCCCCACAGCGTGACCAGCCCGGCAGCCATCCCAGGCAACAAGCCCCGGATCGTCCCCCACAGGAAGGAGCCCTTACCCGCACCCGTCGCGCCCGCGATCAGCACGTGTGTGCCGTGCACGGCCAGCCGGAAGGCGGTCCCGTCCTCACACCGCCCGATCACTACCGGCCCCACCGTCGCCGCCCGTGGAACCGGCAGTGCGGACAGCGGACAGGCCAACGCATCGCGCCGAACGATAGTCAACCGCAGCCGCCCGCCCTTGAGCACGGCGACCCGGCAGGCCAGCCCGCCCAGCCCATGCAACAGGTTCGGTGTACGGTCGGCCCAGCTTGCAGGCGCTTGCCCTCGCAGCATGCGCACGGTCAGCACGTCGGCCCACTCTGAGGACCGCACCCGCAGTAAACGCGGTGTGTAGCTGCGCCCCTTGATGGTTGCCGTTAGACCGGCAATGGCCAGCGTCGAGCGCCAGCGTGGTTTGTAGATCACCGTCAGTCGAGCCCAGGCGACCAGTGGCCACCCGACCCACCTAGCCCACGCGCCAGGTGCCAGCACCCACCAGAGCCCTACCTGTGCTACGACCACGCCCGAGACAAACGCGGCCTCCGCCCAGTCGTACCGCGTCCATAGGGCAGCCGCGCCGCCCGTCACCGTCACCGCGATCGGATGCCGGATCACCATCCGGACGACACCAGCCACCAGCCGGTATCCCCAGATGGCCAGCGTCACGATTGCGGGGGTCTTGACCACCGTAGGACGGAACACGATCGTCGTGTCCGGGGTGGTCGTGACAACACCCTCCATGGCCTCGCCCGGCAGGCGTCGGAACATCGCTACGTCGCTGATCCTTTCTTGGCTAGACAGATTCCTTGCGACGTGCGGAGGCTGACGAGATCTTCGCCAGCCTCCGCCGATATCCGCTACGCCTCGCCCGCGTCCTCACCCGTGGCGGCCCTGTGCCTCTTGTAGGCCAGCCGCATCAGCGCCAGGTACGACCGCGCCGCCCGGCAGATGCGCTCCGCCGCCTCCACGTCCGCCAGCTCGACCGGACCCCCGCCCGTCGTCGAGACTGTGACCTCCGCCTGACACGTGCCGAGGTACAGGTAAGGCCGGAAGCCGTCGTCCTGTACCACGCCCGCCGAAGCGCGCACCCGCGCGTCATAGAAGCTAACCCCGTGGCCGACCCCGTCCCGCCGCAGAGTCGCCCCCGACTCCACGTACGTGTACGGCCTATTACCCCCGTGCGTAGTCACGCAGCACCCCCGGCGTGCGTCGCGCTCGTCCCCGTCTTGGCCCGAGCGGGCAGGATCCCTCTTGCGCGCCACGAGTAGGCCAGCCGCCCCGTGCCCTGATGCACGTACGGCGTCACCATCAGCGAATCGAGGGTGATCGGGACGATAGGCATGTCCGGCGAGAGGGGAGGCACCTGAGGTTCCTCCGTCGCGAGGATCTTGATCGTCACCGTCTTCTGTGCTGGCTTGCACCCGGGGTCGCCGTCCATAACGGTGACCTGCCACACCGGTTCCCCCGTGTCGCGGTCGCGCGACTGGACGAACTTCTCCTTCGTGGACTGTTCAAAGTCCCTCACCGGCTCTACCGCGCTGACCAGGTAGCACCCGTGTCCGAATGCCACGTCGAAGTGGACCGGGATAGGTCCTCGTAACATGCGTCTCCTGTCGTCGTTGCTCCACGCACTTCGTGTGCTTCGTACGTTAACGCACTAAGTGTGGTTAGTGGTATGATCCATGCTTGGGAGGTATGAATGTGATGGCTGTCACACCTGCGTACGTAGAGATCTCTGACCGCATCGGGGAGCAGATTCGCTCAGGTAAGTTGCAGGCTGGCACCCGAGTGCCAGGCGAACGGGAGATACAGGAGCGCCATGGCGTCTCAAGCACCGTCGCCCGAGCGGTGATCGCGAGGCTCCGCAGTCAAGGGCTGATCATCAGCCAGCAAGGGAAGGGCAGCTTCGTTGCGCCTCAGCCCGAGCCGATCATTTCGATTCGCGATGGGCGCGACGTGCGCGCCGAGGGCGATGATCGACTATTGACTGCGCATCGTGCCGAGATCGACGCGTCCCAGGACGTCGCAAAGAGTCTTGGCCTTACCACCGGCGACCGCATTACGCAGGTTCTCTACCGCTGGACGGTCAATTCAGACGTAGTCGAAATATCCGAGTACTATGAACCGCACCATTTCTCAGCATCCACTAAAGGTCGCCCGGCAATTGGGAACAGCCCTGCCGAGACAGACGTCATCGAGCGTTTCAAGTCGATAGGGGTAGCGGTCACGCGCGTCCAAGAGATGACGAGTGCCAGAATGCCTACCCCCGAGGAAGCGCATTTGATGAGTCTTCCGCCCGGTGTTCCTGTGCTCGCGATTCAGCGCATCCACTACAGGCAAGACACGCCTCTGGCTCTGACCCGTAGCGTTCTGCGCGGAGATCTCTTCGTTCTCAAGACGGACCAGGAAATCGCTGCCCAGTAGGGCATCTTTTCAACCTAAGAGTTCAAGAGCTTTTTGGGAACCCCCACGGGTTCCCGCCGCTATGCGTGCCTCCGGCCCGCAACTCTCACCATACTCATGCACCGGCTGACCACCTCATATGATGGCCGCATGCCGCGCCGGCCTACTCCCTTGCGGTCGCCCTTCGGGTGCCTACGGCATAGGACAGGCCCGGCATGCTCCCACCGTTCTCCGGCTAGAAGAGAAGCATTTCCACCGTTCGCATCGCAGCCACGTTAGCGGCCACATCATGCACGCGCACAATGCGTGCGCCCTGATAAGCGCACACGGTGTTCGCCGTTATGGTCCCCATCCGCACCGCGTCACTGCCCCGTTCTGCCTGCAAGCTCGACTCTATGAAATCTTTGTTCGAGCAGGCGGCGACGAGGGGATATCCGAGCGATGCAATCTCCGCTAGCCTCCGGGTCACCTCCATAGATTCCGGGGTCTCCTTATTCAGATCGTGGCCCGGATCAATGTAAAGCCTGTCCGCCCGAATCCCAGCCTCACGGGCTACCGACACTCGCTGCTCTAAGTAGTCGCGCACGTCCTGTACCACGTCCCCGTACGGCACTCTCACGTCAGGGTTCGCGGGCCCGCTCTGGCTATGCGTGATCACAGCGCCCATGCCCGTCTCTGCCACAAGCTCAACCATGCCCGGCGCACGCAACCCGTTCGTGTCGTTCACGACATCCGCGCCCACCTTGTAGCTGGCCTCCGCTACTTCTGGCAGATGCGTATCCACGCTGATTACGGCGTCGGTGATTTCGCGTATACCCCGAATCACCGGAACCACCCGGCCGATCTCGTCCTCAGTCGAGAGAGGTTGGCCCGGTCGGTACGCCCGCCCCCCTACGTCTATCCATTCCGCGCCCTGCTCTACCGCCCGGCGTGCCGTTTCTATCGTTTCCTCTAACACCATCGAGCGGTTCGGGTCGAGCCCGCTATTGGGAGTCCGATTCACAATCGCCATGACGACGATATGCTGCCGGAAATCGAATGTCCTCTGTCCGAGCGTTCTCACGGGCTCTACGAATTCCGGATAGTACGCTTGCATTACTTTTCACCTTTTCGCTTATAGTGCACGACCCACCGCAGCACAACAAAGAAGCCAACGAAGCCCGCGCCGCTAAGGGTAACCGCAGCGATAGCTTGCTCCCAGGTTTTGATCAGAACTACTGCGGTGCCGCTTGCCAGGAGGAAGCCGACCAGGCCCAGAAACAGCCCCAGGACCTCCACCATGCGTGTCTGTCCATCGGACAGGGCTTTCTCTACTTGCTTGACTCCCTCTTCCGCTTCTTCCCGTGTTGCCTGCCGCACTTCTTCGGTGAGCTTTCTTGCCCACCGTTCCGTGTCCCATCGAGCCAGTATGTTTTGCCACTCGTGGAAATAGTCGGCGTGCACGCGATTATTGTCCGGGGGAGTCAGGTCCATTGCGCGGTGTATATCATCCACCGCCCTTTCGTAATCTCCTAGCTGCGCGAAGGCACGCGATCGCCGGAAGTAGAGAACGGCGTCGGCTTCGCCTCGCGTGATCATATCTTCTGCCAGCTCTAGAAGGAGCGTGCCTTGATTCTCGACATGCTGAGCCATCCAGATAGCGGTCAGCGAAACGTGACGGGAGACCTTATCCGCGTCCTCAGCCTCAATCGACTTTTTGTAGAGCGTCAGCCCATCGGGCAGTCGTAGCCCACATGACGCGAACGCCGCCATCGAGAGAAAGAGGGCGTCATGATATTCGCGCCGCCACTCCTCTACAGCGCCCAGCAGTTCCCGAAACTTGAAATCGAACCGTAGCCGTTGCGCCCGGACATATGCCAGGACCAGACCGTATACGTCCTTGTCTACTTCCCCGATGGGAGCAGTGTCTTTCGCTGGTATTTGTTCCCCAGCCTCACGACTAGCCCAGGCCAGTTCGGATGTCAGGTCCCTGACTTCTGCGGCCGAAAGCTTTTCCGCTTTTCCGACCCGCGCCAGTTCGCTGATCCATGGGAACCCGACTTCGCCGACCAGCCAGCGCAAGTGCTCTACGAGGACCCCAACCCGCTCCGACGTTCGCACTGCACCCAAAACACGCTTTAGGTCATGACCGTAACGTCCCTGCGCGCCACCCTCGCCCGCCGCGTCCGGCCCTGCCGCTAGGTCGCTCATGGTGGTACTCCTCAGCATGTCGAGGTTCCGGCCCACACATTCCTGATCACTGTAACCAGAGACGATCCCCCAAGCGAGCATTACCGGACGTCTTCCCGCCAGACCGCGCCCATCACAGTTGCCGAATTTCTCTTATGGGTATCAAGGGGCGGCGGCGCAGCCGCCGCCCTGCCGGGCGGGCATGCGGCCTGGAGGCCGGTCCCGCCCGGCAGCGGTCCAAGCCGCCCGTGACCCATGACAGTCGGTGCAGGGTGCCGGGGACGCCTCATCTGGACACCGCGCTTTCCGGAAATCCGGCATCCCGAAGCACGTCACTATGAAAACTCTCGTTTCCGGAAACCTCTCCTTTCCGTACTCCTCTTTCCAGAAACAACGGTTTCCCGAAATCGAACTTTCCTCATATTTCTCACAATTCTTTGAACTCCCCTGACGTTCACCCCCGTACGACCCCACACAAGCAAGTCCAGTCCTTTCCGAGACGAGGAATGCCAAATGTTCACCACCCGATCCGCCGTCACCGCGTCTATCCTCGCTGCCGCATTCGCCCTATCCGCCATCCCCGCCAGCGCTCAGACGCAGGCCCCCTCCGCCTCTGCCTGTCGGCAGATCGTCATCACGGGGACCAACGTGGGGGTGCTCAGTGGCCCGTTCACCAACGGATACCCGTTGCAGGTACGTCGCACCGGCAGTGTCATGACGTCGTGCAAGCTGTTCCGGGGCAACGGCAGCAACAGCTACGGCAACAAGTGCGGGCGTAGCGGTTACAACTACTTCGAGGTCAACATTCGCCGCACGAGGGATGACATCGGCTTCGTCTACACGAAGGGGTACGTGCCCGTCACCTGTGCCCGCGCCCGCTAACCCCGCACGGCCCTAACCGCCACGAGGGCACGCTAAGAAGCCCGGCACCGAGGGAAATCCTCCCGGTGCCGGGCTTTTCATGATCATATGGGGGGCCGTGCAGTCGCCGGCAAACGTCGCTGCGCTCCGCCCTTCGGGTGCCTACGGCATTAACCGGCCACTGCACTCCGTCGTGTGATGCAGCCCCGACAATGCTTCGAGGTACGGCGGCACACCCTAAGAATCCACCTCTCGCAGCGAGCCCGGTCAGCGTTGGGCGCGCGAGAGGAGGCGTGTGCCGCCGTACCTCTCCATGGGCGATCTGTCGGCGGACTCCGAACAGATCCCCAGCGCAGGGGAATCTCTTCGGCGACAGATCACCAGGTCTACCGCTTCTTGCGCATCCATTCGCGCCGTTCCATCTCGGCGCGCCGTTCTAGGGCAGCCTTGACACAGGCAGGGTGGACAGGGTCTTGACCTCTGTCCCACACCATGAAGCCGCCATAGTCCTTCACGATCACTGACAGCCCGCACTCCGCCGTAGGCATGTCTGCCGCCTCCGGTACCGGACACCCCGCCGCGACCCACACGAGGCAGTACGGACCCGTACCGGAGATAGCCAGCAGATGCGCTCCCTCATCCCGCGTCGCACTGTGAGACCGTGTCATCCCGTGCCCTCGCCGCTTCTTGCCGGGCCGCCAGCCGGTACCGCTGCACGCGGTCATAGACCGTTCGCCTGGAACACCCGACCACTAGGCCCAGCTCTCTGTACGAAGCACCGTTTGCCTGTCGCTTGGATAGTTCTTCGTCGGTCAGGCTCAGGGGACGTCTCGGCCTGCCCGGACGCACGGAGATGGTCATCCCCGCCTCCGTAAGCCAGCGACGGATCACCTCATGCCCAACCCCCGCCCATCGGCTGAGAGCCCTCAGAGACGAACCGCTCTGGAAACGCGTCACGAGATCTTCCCTGGTGACTCCGACTTGCTCAGGCGTGAGGCGGTTCTTGCTCCACCTCGTGGACGGCGGCGGCGGATAGAGCCCGTCCTCACGTAGCCAGCGCACCACCACGTCCCGCGAGACGCCGCACTCCCGTGCCATCCGGCTGATTGACACGACGTGGTACCAGTGCGCCAACGCGTACCGCTCCAAGCCGGGAGGCCGGGGCAGCTTCGCGGGGCTCACGACCTAGCCACCGGCAGCCGAGCGAAGACCACCTTGCCGCCGCTGTTAGGCCACCGGTACCCCCACCGGTCACTCAGCGCGTCAACGATCTCCAGTCCCCGACCGCCGACGGAGTCCGCGTCTACGCTCAGTCGCTTCGGTGCCCTCCGGCTCACATCCCATGTCTCCACGACGAGGAACCGAGACCCCTTGAACAGGTACGCGTTCACCCACACGGCCCAATACAGCGGGAAGCTTCCGAAAGCAGCCGTCATCAAGCCCTCTTGATCCGGCTCCTCGCCGACCATCACGCGCTCATGCCATGCCCGTGTTTCAGCAATGCTGTTGGTCACGAGCTCGCTCACTACGAGTTCGGCGATCTCACGCGTCTCCGTGGGCAGGCACCACTCGAAGCACCGGTCAACCACGTACCGGCGCGCCCTACTCGGCGTACTGTCCTCCACGGGCAGGAGTCGTTGTCCGAACATGTCAGGCCCCCTCTGCGCCGTCAGGCTCAGGGCCCAGGAAGGCGGCGACGTACGGAGGAACTAACCGAGGCTTGAAGTAAGCCTTGCGGATCTTAATGGGAGTGTCCGGCGCACTGGCGTACCACCACTCCTCAATGCCCGTGCCCCATTGCACGATCCAGTGGCCGTCCCGAAGGTCTGTGTTCAGGTGCATGTCGCCCTCCGCGCGGGGGAGGGTGAGGGACGGCGGGCCGCCCAAGGGAACATCGGCCCTTACCGCGACTCCGAGTCCCTTGAGTCGCCAGGCCAGTTCCATCACGACCCGGAATTCTTGCCACGCCAAGCTTTCTACCGCCATCGCCGTTCCCCTCCCGCTGTGCGTAGTGGCGCATTTTTGCGCCTGCCTGCCTTGCGTTCTTAGGTCACAGTTCAGCCCGATCAGCTTGTAACGGGCGTCTCACGCGTTCATCACAAAGCGTGCGCAACGCCAGCGTGGAGCGTAGAAATCTTCGCCTTCGCCCGCCGTGCTAGGTGTCTGACTGAGAGGCTGACACTACGCCCAGTGTGCATCTCCCTGCCCTGCACTTGCAAGGGTTGAGAATGCATACCTTGCAAAAGTAGGAAGGCCAACGCAGATGCAAGGTGACCCCTCGATGCGCGATGATGACGAGGTGCCTACGAGACGACAGGGTCCGCCGACCATCCGCATGCGCCGGTTGGCCGCACAGCTCCGTCGCCTCAGGCAAGCAGCGGGTCTGTCACAGGAAGAAGCGGCCCAGCTCACCGCCGTCAACGTTGCGACCCTGTATCGCCTGGAAACGGGCAGAGCCAAGCCCCAGCCACGGACGCTGATCGCCTTGTGTGATGCCTACGGGGTTTCTTCCGCCGAGCGGGAGACACTTCGCGCCCTGGCACGGGATGCAGGCAAGAAGGGCTTGCTGCACGACGACTCCGAGTTGCCAGAGCAGTACATGACCTACATCAACTTCGAGGCCGAGGCGGTACAGATCCTCAACTTCGAGAACGCCTTCATTCCGGGGCTTCTCCAGACATCCGCATACGCTCAGGCCGTCATCAGAGGCGTGCTGCCGGACAGCAGTGATGAGGAGGTGCAGACCCGAGTCGAGGCGAGACTCAAGAGGCAGGCCCTTCTTTCCAGCCCTGACCGCCCACACTTCTGGTCAGTCATTGATGAGGCGGCGCTCCACCGTGCCGTTGGTGGTCCGCAGGTGATGCGGGAACAACTGCTTCACCTCGCCGAGCAGAGCCAGAGACCTGGCATCGCGCTTCAGGTAATCCCCTTCAAGGCCGGTGCCCACCCGGCGATGCCGGGTCCGTTTGTGATCCTGCGGTTTGGTCCGAACGACCCCGACATTGTCTACATCGATAGCTCTGCGGGTGATCTTCTTCTAGAGGACGAAGCCGAGCTAACCAGGCATACCATGGTGTTCGAGCACTGTCGTGCCGTAGCGCTCAGTCCTGATGACACCACAGCGCTGCTCACATCGCTCGCCCACCGTGAGCACGACTGAGAGGAGTACTCATGGGATCGGAGCCATCCGCCACCGTCCGTTGGCACATCAGTACACGGAGCGGAAACGGCCAAAGCTGCGTCGAAGTCGGGATGACCCCGTTGGGTGACACGGTATACGTGCGCCATTCCAAGGACCGTCAAGGCCCTGTGCTCACCTTCACATCTGCGGAGTGGAAGGCGTTCCTATCCGGCGTGGACCTGCGCGAGTTTGACCTACCGACTACGCATGCCTAACTTGCCTGACCCCATCATTTTTCCACGAGCCCCTACCTCACTGGTCAGGGGCTCCTTCTATGTATTCCTCCGAAACAGGTGAGAGTAGAGCCGCCTCCGGCGGGGGGCTCTGCTCAAGGATGATCGCGAAGGGCACGGGCCGTAGGTGGCTGGCCTGGAAGCCAGGTCACCCCTCGCCGTCGCCCACGGGCAAGCCGAGCAGATCAGGGGCGGGGGGTCACGGTCGTTCGTCCAGTAGGGCGCACA
>NZ_JBEXYK010000086.1:0-33823 GCF_040630865.1 Nonomuraea sp. NPDC005730 | reverse complement strand
TGGAGTGACAGACCTCTTCTACAGCGGCTCCGCTGTTTTGTTCACCGGTCTTGACCAACCGCCCTCTCCCTTAACTGAACGGCGTTGCCTCTAGATCAAGCGGAAGCCGCCCTCCCGTGCGAGGAGGGCGGCTTCTTCGTGTTGTGCAAGCTCAGGCTCGACGCCACCGCCAGTACGGGTCGCTCGACCTAGCGCGTGCTCGTGACCTTGGCGGACCCGGCGAGGGCGGCGGACACGAGCAGGCGTCTGAGCACTTAGGAGCTCCCAGATACTTGGGGGATGGGACGTGACAAGAGTGAGACGCCGTACTGTCGCGAGTAGTGGCGACAGTGCCGTACGGGCGGCCCGTACGGCCTTCTCACGCCACGACCGGCGGCGCCCCGACCGCGCCATCAGCGCCTCATAATCGGGGCCCCACGTCTCGCCTCGCTCGGCCGCGGCCAGGATCTCACGCAGCTCGGCTACGAACGGCTCTCTCTCGGCAGGCTGTACGGGGCCCGTACGGTCGATTCCGGGCCGGTAGGAGAAGACGCGCCGTACGGTCCGTACGTGGGCGGCGGGCCGAACGGGCGACGCCTCGGTACGGGGAACCGTACGGATCACGAGCTGCCGCCGTTCGGGCCCCGTACGGGTTCCGGGGAGAGGCGCAGTGTCGGCCCGTACGGCGGCCTGCTCGTACGCCCGATGTACGGCCTCGGTGATCTGGTGCTTGAGCGTGGTGATCGCCTCGGCGGCCGGCCGCGAACACGATCGCGGGCGGCACGCTGTGGAGCAGGATCGCGGCCGAGTCCCCGGCAGCCCAGGAGCTCCACGTGTTCATCAGGTAGGTGAGAAGCAGGGCGATCCACTTGGTGACGCGGATCCACCGGCCGGCGAACTGCTGGACGTTGGCGGCGGTGAAGCGAGGCCCGCAATGATGCCGGCCCACATGAGCCGGTCGACGCGGGCGCGCATGCGCTCGACCTTGTAGGCGATGACGTCGGGGTTGGTGTCGTAGGCGCGGACGTCGGCGGCGACCTGGGCGCGCGCGGCGAGCTTCTTGGCCGCCGTCAGCTTCGGTTTGCGCGGTCTGTTGGATACGGCTGGCCAGCCGGGGAGGGCGATCGAAAGGTCGTGCATTGGTTCAGGACTCCTGGAGAGTAGGTGTCTTGGATGGAAGAGCCCTCACCCGGTTGCCGCCGAGTGAGGGCCTTCTTCGCATGTGCAGCGGTTCCGGTCAGCGCAGCAGGTGCCGTATCAGGAGGCCGTAGCCCTGGGTCTTGAAGTTCCGCCGGATCGCGTCCTGGCCGTCTAAGTGTTCTGTATGCGGGCGAGAGACGGCCTGCCCAGACTGGCGTTCGCATGTGGATGCCAGGCCTGCAAGAGCTGGTTAAGGCGGTGATCGGAACTCTGTGAGACGACTCACTTACACCTTATCTGCGCTGCTCACGGGCCAGACTTATGCCTGGCGCATGACCCCTTTCTGGGGCTCCGTGTGGTCTTCGTACACCGGCAGGTCCGGTCAGCGGCGGGCGCGGACGGCCGCTTCGATGCGCAGGGCGAAGCCGCCCAGGGCGATCACCAGATGGACGAGCAGCCACGTGGTGGGCACGCCCTGCCACGGCACGGCGATGGTGAGCACCGACAGTGCCAAGCCCAGGCAGATGGCGACGGTGCCGGTCGTGCGCACCGTCGAGGCGGGGTCGCCGTCACCCCTGTCGGACGCCGTGAGGACAGGAACCTGGACGGGGACATGGTCGTCGGCGTGCTCACCCGCTGAAGAGGTCACGGGTCGAGAGGCTGCCATCCCGAGATCAAGATCCGATAGCTGTCGGGTCCACGATCCGCTAACGAGGAGCCGCGGCCTCCGCCTGGCGCGGTCAGGTCTGGAGGGATCTCCAGGACTCCACCGTGGCTTCGGCGATCGTCTCGATGCGGTGGCCGTAGGCCGGAAGGCCGTCGGACACGAAGCTGCCGTCCCGGACCGGGAGGTCGCGGAAGGTGGCGCGGAAGTGCCGGGGCGGCCCGCCCGGCGGGAGCGGCGCGTACGCCGACAGCGGCTCCGGGTCGTGGACCGGCCGCGCCCCGTGCCTGTTCCTGGCCACCTGGCGGGCTCCCACGCGAAGCAGCGCGTCCAGACCCCGGTCCAGGCAGAGCTGCAACTGGCGGAACTGGCCGTCGAGGTACTTCGGGTGCGCCCCGGACGGATGCTGCAGGAAGTACGCGCAGACCACCAGCGCGTGCCACCTGTACATGCCGGGATCGGCCTGCTCCTCGGACAGGACGGCGTGGTAGTAGTCCACGCAGGTGCCCAGCGGTCCGGCGACCGCGCCGCACTCGCACCGAGCCATGGTGAGACGCTCCGTCATGGCCTGCACCCTAGGCGGCCAGAGCGGCGCTGTCGAGGCGCCGGCCTTGACCGGGCGCCCCGGCGGAACCCTTGCGTCGCTGGCCGCCGGGGTGTTCGTCGGGATGGTCAGGTACGGGCTGGCCAGTATTCGTCCCTCAGGAGGCGTTTGTAGAGTTTGCCGGTCGGGTGGCGCGGGAGCTCGTCACGGAAGTCGACCGACTTCGGGCACTTGTAGTGGGCCAGGTGCTCCCGGCAGTACGCGATCAGCTCCGCCTCCAGCGCCGGCCCCGCCTCCGCCGCCGTCATCGCCTGGACCACGGCCTTGACCTGCTCCCCCATCTCCTCGTCCGGTACGCCGAACACGGCCACGTCGGCCACCTTGGGATGGACCGCCAGCACGTTCTCGGCCTCCTGCGGGTAGATGTTCACCCCACCCGAGATGATCATGTACGAGCGGCGGTCCGTGAGGTACAGGAAACCGTCGGCGTCGAGGTAGCCGATGTCGCCGAGGGTGGTCCAGCCCCGGCCCTTCGGGTCCTGCGCCGAGCGGGTCTTGTCGGGGTCGCCGTGGTACTCGAAGCGGGCGCCGTTCTCGAAGTAGACCGTGCCGTGCTCGCCCGGCGGCAGGTCCTCGCCCTCCTCGTCGCAGATGTGCACGACGCCGAGCAGCGAGCGGCCGACCGTGCCCTTGTGCTCCAGCCAGTCCTGGGAGCCGACATAGAGGAAGCCGTTGCCCTCGGTGCCCGCGTAGTACTCGTGGATCACCGGCCCCCACCAGGAGATCATCTGCTCCTTGACCGGCACGGGACACGGCGCGGCCGCGTGGATGGCGCAGACCAGCGACGACAGGTCGTACTTCTTCCGGGTCTCTTCCGGCAGTTTCAGCATCTTGATGAACATCGTCGGCACGAGCTGCGAGTGCGTCACCCCGTACCGCTCGACCAGCCGCAGGTACTCCTCGGGGTCGAAGCGTTCCATCACCACCACCGTGGCGCCGAGCCGCTGGAAGGACAGGCAGTAGCGCAGCGGCGCGGCGTGGTACAACGGCGCGGGCGAGAGGTAGACGCTGTCGGCCGACGGCGCGAACAGCGCCTGGATGAGCCGGACCAGCGTGTTCGGCTCGGCCGGCGGCGCCAGCGAGGCGGCCACCTTGACGCCCTTCGGACGGCCGGTCGTACCCGAGGAGTAGAGCATGTCGGCGCCCTGGCACTCGTCGGCGATCGGGGTGACCGGGCAGCCGGCCACCGTCTCCTCGTAGGAGGCGAAGCCCTCGGCGACGCCGTCCAGCATGAGCCGCAGCTCCACCCGCGGCGTGGCGTCGGTGATCGAGGTGGCCACCTCGGACAGGTTCGCGCTGGAGATGAAGACCCGGGCGCCGCAGTTGTCCACGATGTAGGCGAGTTCGTCGGTCTGCAGGCGGGAGCTGATCGGCGTGTAGTACAGGCCCGCGCGGTGCGCGGCCCAGGCGATGGCCAGGAAGAGCGGGTGGTTGGCGAGCATGAAGGCGACGTGGTCGCCGGGCTTGAGCCCGGCCGCACGGAAGGCGTGGGCCAGGCGGTTGGACGCCTCTTCGAGCTCGCGGTAGGTGAGGATCTGCCCGGAGCCCGCCATGATCACAGCGGGCTTGTCGGGGGTGACGGCTGCGATGGCTCCCGGGTACATATTAGAACAGTATTCGGTTGATCGGCGGCGGCGCTAGGGCGCGCCGAAGCCGCGGCTCCCCGGTGGAGGGCCGCGGCTTCGGGGGCGATCGACGCCGGGGTCACTCGGCGGGGATCACCGAGCCCTCGTACTTCTGCTTGATGAAGTCCTTGACCTTCGAGTCCTGGAGCAGCTTGCCGAGGGTGACGATGCTGGCGTCCTTCTCGTGGCCGGCCTGGACGACGAGCCCGTTGACGTACGGGTTGCCCTCGGTCTTCTCCAGCACCAGCGCCTGGCTCGCGGGCTTGAGCCCGGCCTCGATGGCGTAGTTGCCGTTGATCACCGCGGCGTCCACGTCGTCGAGCGAGCGCGGGAGCTGGGCCGCCTCAAGGGGCTTGAACTGCAGCTTCTTGGGGTTGTCCGTGACGTCGCGCTCGGTGGCCGCGGTGCCCGCGCCGTCCTTGAGCTTGACCAGGCCGTTGTCGGCGAGCAGCTTGAGCGAGCGGCCGAGGTTCGTGGCGTCGTTGGGGACGGCCACGGTGGCCCCGTCCGCCAGCGCCGACAGCGAGGTGATCTTCTTGGAGTACAGGCCGAGCGGCTCCAGGTGCACCGGGGTGGCGAAGCTCAGCTTGGTGCCCTTGGAGGCGTTGAAGTCGTCCAGGTAGGGCTTGTGCTGGAAGAAGTTGGCGTTCAGCTGGCCCTCGTCGAGCTGCACGTTCGGCTGGACGTAGTCGGTGAACTCGACGATCTCCAGCTTCAGCCCGGCGGCCGGGGCCAGGTTGTCCTTGACGAACTTCAGGATCTCGCCGTGCGGGACGGGGCTCGCGCCCACCTTCAGCACCGTGTCGGCCGACTCGGCTGCGGGAGTGGTGGTCGCGGACTGCGACGTACCGCATGCGGCGAGCAACAGGGACAGTGCGGCAGCACCCAATATCGAGCGAATCTTCATGATTTTTCCTTACTTATGTGAAATGCGCCGAGCGACCCAGTCGCCCAGACTCTGCAGAATTTGCACGATGACGATGAGCAGGATGACGGTCACGATCATCACGAGCGTCTCGAACCGCTGGTAGCCGTAGCGCACGGCCAGGTCGCCGAGCCCGCCGCCGCCGACGGTGCCCGCCATGGCCGAGTACCCGATGAGCGCGACGATCGTGACGGTCAGCCCCGACACCAGGCCCGGCAGCGCCTCGGGCAGCAGGACCTTGCGCACGATGGCGGTCCGGCTCGCCCCCATGGCCTGCGCGGCCTGGACGACGTCGGTGCCGACCTCGCGCAGCGCCGTCTCGACCAGCCGGGCGAAGAACGGCACGGCCCCCACGGTCAGCGGCACCACCACGGCCGCGGTGCCGATCGTGGTCCCGATGACGAGCCGGGTGAACGGGATGATCGCGATCATCAGCACGATGAACGGCAGCGACCGCCCGATGTTGACGACGATCCCCAGCACGGACTTCAGCGCCGGCAGCGGGCGCAGCCCGTCCCGGTCGAAGGCCACCAGCGCCACGCCGAGCGGCAGCCCGAACAGCACGGTGAACAGTGTGGCCCACCCCACCATCTGGGCGGTCTCCCACGTGGCCGGCCACAGTAGCGGCGCGATCTCTTCCCAGGTCATGCGGCCTCCCCCGCGACTTCGACGAGCAGCCCCGACTCCCGCAGGAACGACAACGCCGAGGACGACTCCGCGCCGGTCAGCGCCACGCGCAGGCGGCCGACCGAGCCGCCGGCCAGGTCCTCGATCGAACCGCCGAGAATGTTGACGTCCACGTCGAACTTGCGCGCCATCTCCGAGACCAGCGGCCGCCCCGGGTCGCCGGTGAAGGTGAGCGTGACCGAACCGGCCGGGGCGGGCTCGGGCAGCGGGAAGATCTCCCTGGTCAGGCGGGATCCGGGGGTCCTGATGAGGTCGGCGATCGCCCCCGACTCCTCGATGCGGCCGCCGGTCATGATGGCGACCGAGTCGCAGACGCTCTTGACGACGTTCATCTCGTGGGTGATGAGCAGGATCGTCAGGCCCAGCTCGGCATTGAGCCGCTTGAGCAGGGCGAGGATCGACTGGGTGGTGGCCGGGTCCAGAGCGGAGGTGGCCTCGTCCGACAGCAGCACCGACGGGTTGCCCGCCAGCGCCCTGGCGATGCCGACGCGCTGCTTCTGGCCGCCGGAGAGCTGGTGGGGGCGGTCGCCGCCGCGTCCCTGGAGGCCGACGAGGTCGAGCAGCTCGGCCACGCGCCGCTGCCGTTCGGCCCTGGGCACGCCCATGACCTCCAGCGGGAAGGCGACGTTGCCGGCCACCGTCCGCGAGGACAGCAGCGCGAAGTGCTGGTGGATCATGCCGATGCGCTGCCTGGCGCGGTTGAGCTCGCGGCCGGGCAGGGCGGTCAGGTCCTGCCCGGCGACGGTGACCGTGCCCGCTGTGGGGCGTTCGAGCAGATTGACGCAGCGCAGCAGCGTGCTCTTGCCGGCGCCGCTCTGGCCGAGCACGCCGTAGATCTCGCCCTCGCGCACATGCAGGTCGACGCCGTCGAGCGCGACGGTCTGGCCGTACTGCTTGCGCAGGCCGGAAGCCTGGATCACGAAATTTCCCCACGAGTGAGAGCGGCCGGGTGGCGGGCCGCTTCCTTACACGAACATCACCGTCGGAGCGGTGGGATCTAGTGGCTGCCCGGAGGGAACGGCAGGTGACTCAGCCTGCGCAGCACGAAGCAAAAGGTGTGGATCATGGTGACCTTCGAGGAGAACGGGCGGGATCTGGTCTCTAACGGGCCGGCATTCGCCCCATACGCATGCGACAACACATGGCGTCCCGGTGGGCGCGGTGGTCGTTCGCGTATGCCTCGTTCACGCCGTTGCTAACACCGCCTTTACATACTCCTATTCCGGGGATTTATGGTGATCTGCGTCACTCAGTACCGCGGTGAGGAATCCGCCGCGGGGGGCGGGGCGGCCGTACCGGGTGGCGAGGGTGGAGGCTTGGACCGTACGCGCCCGCCAGCCGCGGGCCGTCAGCCGGGCGACGGCGTCCTCGCCCAGGCCGCCCTTCCAGAGCGTGGCGATCCGCCGCAGCTCGGGCATCGTGCGTGCCCGCTCGGCGAGCACGGCGGCCGCTGCCGGGTCGTACTCGAAGGCGAGCCTGCTGCCCGCCGCCGACAGCGCGCAGACGCCGTCGAGGAGCCGCCCGGCCTCGGCCGGGCTCAGGTAGATCAGCAGGCCCTCGATCAGCCAGGCCGTCGGCCGCGCCGGGTCGAACCCGGCCGCGCGCAGGCTGCCCGGCCAGTCCTCGCGCAGGTCCACCGGTACCGGGACGCGCTCGCACCGCGCCGTCGCGGCCAGTCCGCGCAGCACGCCGTCCTTGAACGCCAGCAACTCGGGCAGGTCGAGCTCGAACAGCCGCGCGCCGGGCGGCCAGTCGAGCCGGAAGGCGCGGGCGTCGAGCCCTGCGGCCAGCAGGACGACCTGGTCGCAGCCGGAACCGCTCAGGTGGTCGTCGAAGAACCTGGTCCTGAACACCAGGTGGTCGCCGAAGAGATCACCGGCCCCGCTCCCCCGCCCGGCGTCCGGCGGCCCGGCGTCCGCCGCCGCCACGAAGGCGCCCGCGTACGGGTCCTCGAACAGCCGGTCGGGCCGCTCGCTCTCGCGTGCCCGCAACCAGGCCGCGCCCACCGCCGTTCTCGCCACCCCATTCATATCGCTGACGATACATCTCCAGCGATACAATCGGCCACCATGAACGTGGCACGACTGCGAAGGCTCGGACGGCGGCTGGTGGAGCTGTCGAAGGCGGCGGCCGGCGAGACCAAGGGCCCGCCCCTCACCCCCGGCGAGGAGGCCGTCTTCGAGGACGTGCTGCGCCACCCGGGCGGCACCGTCGGCGAGATCCAGGCCAGGACGGGCTTCGTCCAGAGCCACGTGTCGGCCTCGGTCGCCCGGATGCGCGAGCGCGGCCTCATCAGGACCGAGCCCGACCCCGCCGACGGCCGGCGCACCCTGGTCACGCTGACCGAGCCGGCGCTGGCCGCGGTCCACCGCCGGGCGGCCAGGCCGGTGGAGGAGGCGGTGCGCGCCGCGGTGGGCGACGACCCCGAGCGCGCGGCCCGGGTCGTGGCGCTGCTGGAGGAGCTGGAGGCGCTGCTGGTCACCGACTGACCCGGTGCGGGCCTGGTACGCCGGTTCGCTCCAACCCCACACGCCGGTTTGTTCCAGCCCCCCGCACGCCGGTTTGTTCAGACCCCCGTACATGAAGCCGCCCCGCCGCACCCGGAAGGCCGGGGGCGGCGGGGCGGTGCCGGGCGCGGGTCAGGCCGCGACCGTGGAGGCGACCTCGGCCGGGGTCAGCGCGATGTCGAGGACCTCGCGCACGTCGCTGACCGCGTGGATGGTCAGCTCGTCGCGCACCTCCGCGGGCACGTCGTCCAGGTCGGGCTCGTTGCGGGCCGGGATGAGCACCGTGGTGATGCCCGCACGGTGGGCGGCCAGCAGCTTCTGCTTGACGCCGCCGATCGGCAGGACCCGCCCGGTCAGCGAGATCTCACCGGTCATGGCCACGTCGGCGCGGACCTGGCGGCCCGACAGGAGCGAGGCCAGCGCGGTCGTCAGCGTCACGCCCGCCGAGGGACCGTCCTTGGGGACGGCGCCCGCGGGGAAGTGCACGTGGACCGAGCGGTCCTTCAGCGCGGTGACCGGCAGCTCCAGCTCCGCGCCGTGCGAGCGCAGGTAGGACAGCGCGATCCGGGCCGACTCCTTCATCACGTCGCCGAGCTGGCCGGTCAGGGTCAGGCCGGTCTCGCCGGTCTCCGGGTCGGCCAGCGACGCCTCCACGTAGAGCACGTCGCCGCCGGCCCCGGTCACCGCCAGGCCCGTGGCCACGCCCGGCACGGAGGTGCGCTGGGTGGACTCGGGCAGCGACGACTCCGGCACGAACCGCGGCCTGCCGATGTAGCCGACCAGGTCGTCCGGGCCGACCGTGACGGGCAGCTCGTCCTTGGCCGCCACCTTGCGCAGGATCCTGGCGACCGCCCGCTCCAGCGAGCGCACCCCGGCCTCGCGGGTGTACTCGCCGGCCAGCCGCCGCAGCGCGCCGTCGTCGACCCTCACCTCCTCGGAGGTCAGCCCCGCGAGCTCCAGCTGCCTGGGCAGCAGGTGGTCACGGGCGATGGCGACCTTCTCGTCCTCGGTGTAGCCGTCGAGGGTGACGACCTCCATGCGGTCGAGCAGCGGGCCGGGGATGGCCTCCAGCACGTTGGCCGTGGCCAGGAACAGCACGTCGGACAGGTCGAGCTCGACCTCGAGGTAGTGGTCGCGGAAGGTGTGGTTCTGGGCCGGGTCGAGGACCTCAAGCAGCGCCGCCGTGGGGTCGCCGCGGTAGTCGGCGCCGACCTTGTCGACCTCGTCGAGCAGGACGACCGGGTTCATCGAGCCGGCCTCGCGGATGGCCCGGACGACGCGGCCCGGCAGGGCACCGACGTAGGTGCGCCGGTGGCCGCGGATCTCGGCCTCGTCGCGTACGCCGCCGAGCGCGACGCGGACGAACTTGCGGCCCATCGCGCGGGCCACCGACTCGCCCAGGGACGTCTTGCCGACCCCGGGAGGCCCGGCGAGAGCCAGGACGGCGCCGCTGCGCCGGCCGCCCACCACGCCGACGCCCTTGTCCTGGCGGCGCTTGCGCACGGCCAGGTGCTCGATGATGCGGTCCTTGACGTCGTCGAGGCCCGTGTGGTCGGCGTCGAGCACGGCCCGCGCACCCGCGATGTCGTAGTTGTCCTCGGTACGCTCGTTCCACGGGATGTCGAGCACCGTGTCGAGCCAGGTGCGGATCCAGCCGCCCTCCGGGGACTGGTCGGAGGTGCGCTCCAGCTTGTCGACCTCCTTGAGTGCGGCCTCGCGCACCTTCTCCGGCAGGTCGGCGGCCTCGACGCGGGCCCGGTAGTCCTCCTCCTCGCTCCCGGCGGTGTCGCCGTTGAGCTCCTTCAGCTCCTTGCGGACCGCGGCGAGCTGCTGGCGCAGCAGGAACTCACGCTGCTGCTTCTCCATGCCCTCCTGGACGTCCTTGCGGATCGTCTCGGCGACGTCGAGCTCGGCGAGGTGCTCGCGGGACCACTCGATCAGCCTGGCCAGGCGGTCGGCCGGGTCGGCGGCCTCCAGCAGCTCGACCTTCTGGGCGGTGGTCAGCCACGGGGTGTAGCCGGAGCTGTCGGCCAGCACCGACGGGTCGTCGATCTGGTTGACCTGGTCGACGACCTGCCAGGCGCCGCGCTTCTGCAGGATGGTGGTGGCCAGGGCCTTGTACTCCTTGGCCAGCTCCTGGGCGCGCTCGCCGGCCGCAACCGTGTCGATCGTGTCGGCCTCGACCCACAGTGCGGCGCCGGGGCCGGTGGTGCCGGTGCCCACGCGGACGCGGTTGACACCGCGGACCACGGCGGCGGGCTCACCGCCGGGCAACCTTCCGACCTGCTCGATCACGGCCTGCACGCCGACGGCGCCGTAACGGCCGTCGATCCGGGGAACTAGGAGGACCTGCGGCTTGTTACCACCGGACGCGCGGGCCGCGTCGATCGCAGCACGCACCTCGGAGTCGGACAGGTCCAGCGGAACCACCATCCCCGGCAGGACGACCTCGTCGTCGAGCGGCAGGACCGGGAGGATCAAGCTCTCACTCATGCGAACTCCAAAGGGTTGAGTTATACCGACTCAATTCATTGGAGCGCGCTGTTGTTCCCAACCTTGCCGATGTTCGCTCACGGCGATCGTAATGTTGTAAGTGATACCTGAGGGTGACATCAGGATCAGACCTTGGTCTGACGCCCGGCCGCCCGCCCTTCCGTATCCTTGACCAGGTGAATCACCGTGCCCGGCGCTCCGCGCCCCTCGCCTCCCGGGGCGACGCGCGCACCGGCCGTCCGGAGTCGTCCGGAGGAGCGGCCGGGCGGTTCGCCGTGGCGCTGTGGCGGGCCTTGCTGGCCGTGCTGCGGCCCTTCACGCTCGCGTTGCTGACGGGCAGCGCCGATCCCCCGGCCCTGCCGCGTTCCCGGTGGCTGCGGATGCCGGTGCCCGGATGGCTGGCGTCGCTGGTCCGGGTCAGGACGTTCAGCCTCCTGCAGATCGCCGAGCTCCTGCTGGGCGTGGAGCTGTTCGGCGTGACGCTGTCCACGACCCAGGAGTGGAACGAGCAGGCCGCCGCCACCCCCGGCGATCCCGCGCCGCTCTGGGGCGGCGTCGTCGTCCTCGGGGCCCTGGCCGCCGGCCTGCCCGTGGTGCTGCGCAACCGGTGGCCGCTGGCGGCCTGGCGGGCGGCGGCCGTGCTGACCCCCGTCGCCGTCTGCGTCAACCTCACGATCGGGCGCGACGAGGGCTACGCGCCCTACCCGGTCGCGGTGGGGGCGGCGTACCTGCTGGCGCTCTATTCCGTGGGCGTGCGCTGCGAGCGGCGGATCACTCTGGGGGCCGGGATCCTCACCGTCCTGTTGTGCCTGGCCGTCGACGGCAACTCGATGCCCGTGGTGGCGGGCGGGGCCATGGTCGTCCTGCTGTTCGGCTACAACGTGCGCGCCCGGCGCAACGCCACGGCCATGCTCGTCGAGGAGGAGCGGCGCACCCGGCAGGCCGAGGGCGCGCAGGCGGTGCTGGAGGAGCGCGCCCGCATCGCCCGCGAGCTGCACGACGTGGTGGCCCACCACATGTCGGTGATCGCCATCCAGGCGGAGGCGGTGCCGCTCAGGGCCGCGGGCGACGCGTCACAGCTGGAGGCGGGGCTGGCCGAGATCCGCGCGTTGTCCCTGGAGGCCATCAACGAGCTGCGCCAGGTCCTCGGCGTGCTGCGCGACCCCGAGGGCCGTACCGACACCGCGCCGCAGCCCGGCCTCGACCGGCTGGAGGAGCTGGTGGCCAACGCCCGCAACGCGGGGCTGACCGTGGCGGTCGACCGGCGGCCGATCGGGCGGCTGTCGCCCGCGGCGGGGTTGTCGGCGTACCGGATCGTGCAGGAGTCGCTCAGCAACGCGATGCGGCACGCGCCGGGGTCGAGCGTCGCCGTGGAGATCACCGCTGACGCCGGCACGCTGCGCCTGCGCGTCACCAACGGCCCCGGCCGGTCCCCCGCGGCGGCGCCCGGCGCGGGGCAGGGGCTGGTGGGCATGCGGGAACGCGCGGCGCTGCTCGGCGGCACGCTCGACGCCGGGCCCACGCGGGGCGGTGGCTACCAGGTGAGCGCCGCGTTGCCGATGGAACCGCAGGTCGAGTCAGTAACCGGATCGACGATCGGGTCGCCGATCGAGGAGAGGGAGGGCGCCGCGTGATCCGTGTGCTGATCGCCGACGACCAGGGGATGGTCCGGACGGGGTTCACCGTGTTCCTGAGCGGCCAGCCGGACATCGAGGTCGTGGGCGAGGCGGCCGACGGCCGTGAGGCCGTGACGCGGGCCGTCGCGCTGAGCCCCGACGTGGTGCTGATGGACGTGCGCATGCCGGTCATGAACGGGCTGGAGGCGACCCGGGAGGTGCTGGCGGCGTGCCCGGCGTCGAAGGTGCTCATCCTGACCACGTTCGACCTCGACGACTACGTCTACGAGGCGCTGCGGGCGGGAGCCAGCGGGTTCCTGCTCAAGGACGCCTCGGCGGCCCAGCTCGCCGAGGCCGTCCGCGTGGTCGCCGCCGGCGACGCGCTCATCGCGCCGGCCGTCACGAAGCGGCTGATCCACGAGTTCGCCCGGCTGGGCGGTCCGCGTCCGCCGTCGGGGAGGCGTCCGGAGGAGCTGACCGAGCGCGAGACGGAGGTGCTCATCCTGGTCGCCCAGGCCATGTCCAACCAGGAGATCGCCCAGAAGCTGTTCGTGGCCGAGCAGACGGTCAAGACACATGTGGGTCGCGTGCTGACCAAACTCGGGCTGCGCGACCGCGCCCAGGCCATCGTCTTCGCCTACGAAACCGGCCTCGTCCGCCCCGGCGAGTAACCCCACCCCCGAACCCTCAACGCCTCCACGGGCACGAGGCGGGGGGCAGCGCTGAGCGCCACGGGACGACGCCACAAGGGCCCAGCGTACGAGTACGGTGCCGCCAAGCGCACGGCGAGGTCCGGGGAAGCCACGGGGCCGGCGTGGCCAAGGGACACAGCGAGCCGGCAAGCACCTGAGACGCCGCGCTCACGGGGACGGGGCGTACGGCGGTACAACCGCAAGAGCAGGGAGACGGCGGGACGAGGGACACTACGGGGGCGGCGTAACCGAGAGGCACAACCCGCCGGAAGGACCAGGGACACCGCGCTCACGAGGACGGGCGTACGGCGGTACAGCGGGGGCGCGGCGGGGGCGGGGAGCGGCGGGGGGCGGGGAGCGGCGGGGGCGGGGCGTGTGGCGCGTTTACGGGGCGGGGCGCTTCATACGGCATCGGTGCGGCGTGTGGAGGGGGTCTGGGCGGGGAGGGGTGGCGGGGATGCGGGGTGGTGTCACCATGGGGGCTGGAGACGATCAATTCTTGGAGGGAGGAGGCGTGGGGGCCGGTCCGGGGCTGAGGGCTGCGGGCGGTCGGCCGCGCGTACCCCATGGATCCCCTTGAGCTCTTCCATCAGGTGGCCGCCACCGTGCCCGCCTACCGTTCGTTCCTGGCCGAGCACGGTGTCGAGCCGGCGAGCGTCACCAGTCTGGAGCGCTTCGGCCGGCTGCCGATGACGTCCAAGGACACCTACATCCGCCGTCACCCGCTTCCCGACCTCTGCCGGGACGGCGTGATCGGGGACATGATCGCCGTGTCCTCGGGATCGACGGGGACGCCGTCGTTCTGGCCGCGCACGGTGGCGGACGAGCGGGTGATCGCCGCCCGCTTCGAGGAGGTCTTCCGGGACTCCTTCGGGGCCCGCGAACGCCGTACGCTGGCCGTGGTCTGTTTCGCCCTGGGCACCTGGGTCGGCGGCCTGTTCACCATCGAGTGCTGTCGGCACCTGGCCGAACGCGGCTACCCGATCACCGTCGTCGCGCCGGGCACCGACCGCAGGGAGATCGCGCGGGTGCTGCCGGAGCTGGCGCCGCACTTCGACCAGGTGGTCCTGCTGGGCTATCCGCCGTTCCTGAAGAACGTCATCGACACCGAGCCGCTCCCCTGGGCCGACTGGAACGTCAAGCTGGTCACGGCGGGCGAGGTGTTCAGCGAGGAGTGGCGCACGCTGGTGGCCGAGCGGGCCGGGATCGCCGACCCGGTGCGCGGGATCGCCTCCCTGTACGGCACCGCAGACGCCGGAGTGCTGGGCAATGAGACGCCGCTCTCGGTCGAGCTGCGCCGTTTCCTGTCCGGTCGCCCGGACACGGCCAGGGAGCTGTTCGGGGAGTCCCGGTTGCCGACCTTGGTGCAGTACGACCCGCGGGTGCGCTTCTTCGAGGAGCACGAGGGCACGCTGCTGTTCTCCGGCGACAACGGCGTGCCCCTGATCCGGTACCACATCGCCGACGAGGGCGGGGTGATCCCGTACGAGCGCATGCTGGGGTTCGCCGAGCGGCACGGTTTCCGGGCGGACGTCACCGGCCCGCGCCATCCGTTCGTCTACGTGTTCGGCCGCAGCCATTTCACGCTGTCCTACTACGGCGCGAACGTCTACCCGGAGAACATCGCGGTGGGGCTGGAGCAGCCGGAGGTCAGCGGGTCGGTGACGGGCAAGTTCGTGATGGAGGCGGCGGAGGACGCCGACCATGACCGGCACCTGACGGTCACGGTGGAGCTGATGCCCGGTGAGAAGCCCACCGAAGAGGTCGCCCAGGCGGTGGGCTCCTCGATCCTGGCCCAGCTCCTGCGGCTGAACAGCGAGTTCGCGAACTATGTGCCGGTGGCGCAGCAGATGCCGTTCATCCGGTTGCGCGAGGCCGGGGACCCCGAGTACTTCCCGCCCGGGGCCAAGCACCGGTACACCCGCTGAGGAGGTTCAGGCGCGGGTACACCCGCCGAGGCCCAGGTACGCCCGTTCAGGCGCCGGCGGAGTCCGCGTCGAGGGTGCGGCGGACCACGACGAGCGCCACGTCGTCCTCGCGCGCCCCGAACGCCGCCAGCATGCGTTCGGCGAACTCCTCCAGGTCGTCCTCGACGGTCTCGGCGAGCTGCCTGGCCTTCTCCATGCTGTCGTCGAGCAGGACGTGCCGGTCCTCCAGCAGGCCGTCGGTGAACAACATCATCGTGCCGCCGGGCGGCAGCTTGAGCCGGTCGACCTGGTACCGCTCGGGCACCGCGCCGAGCAGCAGGTTGCCGAGCGAGTGGTACGAGCTGCCGGGCCCGGCGAACAGCGGCGGCATGTGCCCGGCGTTGGCCAGCTCGATCTCGCCGGTGGCCGGGTCGATGAGCATCAGGCACACGGTGGCGGTCAGGCCCCGGTGGTAGCGCCGCATCATCTGGTTGAGCAGGTCGAGGGAGGCGCTCAGGTCCACCTGGGCGATGAGCGAGGCGCGCAGGGCGTGGCGCACCTCGGCCATGACGGTCGCGGCGTGCAGGGAGTGGCCCTCCACGTCGCCGACGGCGACCAGGACGCGTCCGTCGACCTGCAGCACCTCGTAGAAGTCGCCGCCGACCTCGACGTTGTCCACGGCGGGCTGGTAGCGCAGCGCGACCTGCAGGCCCGGCACCTCGGGGATGCGGCTGGGCAGCAGGCTGCGCTGCAGGGTCAGCGCGATGTCGTGCTCCTCGGTGTAGGCGCGCAGCGCGCCCAGCGCGAGGGCCAGCTCCTGGCCGAGCTGGCGCAGCAGGTTCACCTCGTCGGCGTCGAGCGGCGAGACCGCCTCGACGCCCAGGTAGACCGGCGACGGGGAGTTCTTGGTGCGGCAGAGCACGCCGGTGGTGGAGTCCTCGGCGCGCACGTCGGGCAGCAGGCCCTCCCACTCGCTGGCGGCAAGGGTGAACACCCGGGCCCTGGCGGCGTCCTTCAGCGCCCGCTTGGACAGGCGTTCCAGCACGTCGGGGGCGGCGGGCTGGGCGTCGGCGGGCTCGCCGGGACGGGCGCGGAAGCGCCGGACCCGCCCGTCGGGCAGCATGGCGAGCGTGCCACTGTAGCGGCCGAGCACCTCGGCGGTGCCCTCGACGGCCACGGTCAGCAGCTCGTCGAACGTCTCGGCCTCGTTCATCCGCAACGTCACCTCGGCGAGCTTGGCCAGGCGCTCGGCCATCAGCTCGGCCCGCCAGCGCGCCCGGTAGTAGCGCAGCATGGCCTCGACGGTCGCGGCGAACTCGGTGGGCTCGATGGGCTCGCTCAGGTAGGCGTCGGCGCCGCGTTCCAGCCCCTCGGTGCGATCGGCGGGGGTGATCGCGTTGGCCGACACCTGGATGACGGGGATGGAGGCGGTGGCCGGATTGGCCTTGATCAGCTCGCAGACCTCGTAGCCGTTGATGTCGGGCAGGCGGACGTCGAGGACGACCAGGTCGATCTGGTTGGCGGCGAGCATGCCGAGGGCCTCCTCGCCGCCCCTGGCCTCCAGCACCTGGTGCCCGGCCCGTCGTAGCCAGCTCGACAGGATGTAGCGCTTGGTGGGGGTGTCGTCCACCACCAGCACGCGTGCGGACTCAGACATCCTGGTCCTCTCCAGCACCGCCGTTCTCGCCCTGGCGGGCGCTGCGGATGGCCTGCAGGAGTTGTTCCCTGCGCAGCCCGTGCTTGGACAGTACCGGCCGGTTGCCGGGGGCGTGTTGCGGGGCGATGGTCACGACGACGACCGGGATTTCGCTCAGCCGCTCGTCCTCGGCCATCTGGTGCAGCAGCACGTGGCCGTCCACCCGGGGCATGAGCAGGTCGACCAGGATCACGTCGGGCGGCGAGGCGGCCATGACCTCGAGCGCGGCGGCGCCGTCGGCGGCCTCGTCCACGTGGACGGTGAAGCCGTAGAGCATGCGGCGGGCGCTGGCGCGGAAGACCTCGTCGTCGTCGGCGATCAGCACGCGCTGCACCTCGGGCGTGCCGATCTGGTGCGGCAGCCGCAGGGTGGCGGTGGTGCCCTCACCCGGGGTGCTGGTCAGGTCCAGCGTGCCGCCCAGCGCCTCGGCGAGCCTGCGCGCGTACGGCAGGCCGAGGCCGGTGCCCCTTGCCCTGACCTGCAGCGAGCCGGGAACCTGGTAGAAGTCCTCGAACACGCGCCTCAAGTGTTCCTCCGAGATGCCGATGCCGGTGTCCGTGACCGTGATGACGATCTCGCCCTTGGCTTCGTCGGCATGCGCGGCCAGCATTACCTGCCCGCTTTGCGTGAATTTGAGCGCGTTCGACAGCAAATTGCGGAGAATTCGCAGCAACATACTCTCGTCCGCGTACAGCTCGGTGGCCTCCGGCGTGATCTCGTGGCTCAGCGTCACGCCGGCGCGCTCGCTGGTCGGCCGCATCGTGACGTGCAGCTGCCCGGCCATCCGCGCCAGGTTGACCAGCGTGGGCTGCGGGTCCAGGCGGCCGGACTCGGCCTTGGCCATGTCGAGCAGCTCGCTGACGAGTTCGAGCAGCGTCTGCGCCGAATCGCCGATCAGCCCGATCTGGTGGGCCTGCTCCTCGGTCAGCGGCTCGCCGCCCTGGCCGGTCAGCAGCCGGACCAGGCCGATGACGGAGTTCAGCGGGGTGCGCAGCTCGTGGCTGACGGTGGCCCAGAACCGGTTGCGCGCCTCGATCGTCTCGCGCAGCTGGGCGGACTTCTCGTCCAGCTCGGCGTACAGGGCGACGACTCCCCTGTTGGTCTCCTCCAGCTCGGCCGAGAGCTGGTTGTACATGGCCAGCACGCCGGTGTTGGTCTCCTGCAGCTCGGAGTTGAGCCGCAGCACGTCCTCCAGGGTCTCGGCCAGCTCCCTGTTCTGCTCGCGCAGCTCCTCCAGCGCGCTGATCGGGGCCAGCTTGGCGAGGTCGGCGCGGATGGCCTCCAGCGGGACGGCGGCCACCCGCGGCCGCAGCCGCTTGGTGATCGTGATGTGGCCGTCGCCGTGGGCGATGTCGTCGACGAGCCGGCCGGCCAGCGTCACGCCTTCGGAGCGGTCCAAACCGGACGGCCTGGTGTGGCGGATGGTGATCAGCAGCACGTCGCGGCCGAGGGTGATGACGGCGGCGGCGCCCTTGCCGAAGGCCTCCCTGCCCACCTCGCTGAGGGCGGTGGCGACCCTGATCTGGTCCTGGGACTCCAGCCCGACCAGCTCGGCGGCGGCCCGGCCGAGGCGGCGCAGGACGAAGACGTCCTGGTCGGTGTCGAGCTTGACCCTGATGAGCTCAGTTGCCGCCATTGCCGGGCCTCACCGTCACCACGCAGGCGTCGTCACGCCTGCTGCCCGCCTCGCGCAGCAGGCCCGCGGCGATGACCGCGGGGGTGCGCGCGAACAGCCCCGGCACGTTCCCGGGGTCCCATCGGTCGGTCAGGCCGTCGGAGTGCATCACGACGGTGGCGTACGGGGGGATCTTGTACTCGTACTGGCGGAGGGTGCGTCCCTGGTGGCCGGCGATGCCGGGCAGCGAGATCATGCCCTGCCGGCCGCCGGCGTCGGCGACCCAGCCGGAGACGTTGCCCAGCCCGGCGTAGGTGACGGTCTCGCGGCCGACCCGGGCGACCGCGACGGCGCCGCCGCGGGTACCGCTCAGCCCGCGGTGCAGGTGTTCCAGGATCGACAGCGGCTCCTGGTCCTGGACCTGCGCGAACAGCTCGACGGCGGTCTGCGCGGCGATGGCGGCGATGTGGCCGTGGCCGAGGCCGTCGCACAGCAGCACCGTGGTGCTCTCGCCGTTCTCGGCGATGGCGTAGCCGTCACCGCAGCTCACCTCGTCGCCGATCGGCCGGGTCAGGCCGCTGGCGCGCAGCGGCGGGCCGGGCGTGTCCTCGGCGGTGAAATGCATGACCAGCACAGTGCCCATGCCGGGCACCGAGTGAACGTCGTATCCGGTGGCGATGCGGGCGATGGCCCCCATCCCGATGCCGAGCGTGCCGGAGGTGGAGTAGCCGTCGCGCAGGGCGCGGGCCACGTCGGCCATGCCGGGGCCCTTGTCCACCGCGATGAGCTCCACGCTGGCCGGGGCCTCGGGGTGCGGCCGGACCAGGACGACGCCCTCCACGGCGTGCTTGACCAGGTTGGAGACGGCCTCACTGACGGCCACGGCCGTCTGCCCGGTGCGGGTGGTGTCGAAGCCGGCCGCCTCGGCCAGCTCGACCGCCCGCCGCCGGACGGCGCCGACGGCACTCGGGTCCTCGGCGCGCACCCAGGCCGGGCTCACCTCGCCCATTTGGTCACCGTCACGGTCGTGCCCTTCCCGGGGGCGGAGATCAGGTCGAACTCGTCGACCAGCCGGCGGGAGCCGCCGAGGCCGAGGCCCATGCCGCCCCCGGTGGTGAAACCGTCGGTGAGCGCCTTGTCGAGGTCGGGGATGCCGGGGCCCTCGTCGCTGAAGACCAGCTTCAGGCCCCGCTTCCTGCCGTTCTCGACGAGGTCGATGCGCACGTCACCGCCACCGGCGTAGACGAGCGCGTTGCGGGCCAGCTCGCTGGCCGCCGTGACGATCTTGGTCTGGTCCACGAGGGAGAGCCCGGCCTCGATCGCGAGGGTCCGCACGATCTGCCGGACCATCACGACGTCCGCACTGCCCGCGATCGTCATCGTCTCGGTCACGTGGCGGCGCCCCTGACGTGGTCGAGGAGCGCCACTCCCTTCTCCAGGTTCAGCGCCGTGCGCACGCCGCCCAGCGACAGGCCCAGCTCCACCAGGGTGATCGCCACGGCGGGACGCATGCCGACGACCACGGTCTGGGCGTCCAGCATGCGGCACATGGTGGCGATGGTGGCCAGCATGCGGCCGATGAAGGAGTCGACGATCTCCACCGCGGTGATGTCGATGATCACGCCTCTGGCCCCGGTGGCGACGACCCGCTCGGCCAGGTCCTCCTGGAGGGCCAGCACGCTCTGGTCCTCCAGGTCGATCTGGATGGAGACGATCAGGATGTCGCCGAGCTTGAGTACGGGCACCCGGTCCATCAGGCGCCCTCCGCCCGGACGGCGATATGGGCGTGCCTCGCCTGGCTCACCTGCACGCCGCTACGCCTGAAGGCGTGGGCGAGGGCGTCGGCCAGCGACGCCTTGGTGACGATGTCGCCGAACTCGATGCCGAGCGTGACGATGGTGTGCGCGATCTGCGGGCGGATGCCGGAGATGACGCATTCGGCGCCCATCAGCCTGGCGGCCACCACGGTCTTGAGGAGGTGCTGGGCCACCTGGGTGTCCACGGCGGGCACGCCGGTGATGTCGATCACAGCGTGCTCGGCGCCTGTGTCGACCAGGGTCTGCAGCAGCTTCTCCATCACGACCTGGGTCCTGGCGGAGTCGAGGGTGCCGATCAGCGGCACGGCGACGATGCCCTCCCAGAGCTTGACCACCGGGGTGGACAGTTCGAGCAGCTGCTCGGCCTGGTCCAGGATGATCTTCTCGCGGGCGTCGGAGAACGTCTCGAAGGTGAGCAGGCCCAGGTCGTCGATGAGCCGGGAGAACCAGATGAAGCCGCGCAGGGCCTCGGGCTCGCCGTCGGCCTCCACGACCTCGTACAGGGCCTCCTTGAGACCGAAGACGGCGCGGGCGGTGTCGGCGGGCGCGTGGCCCGCGCGGGCGCGGGTGCGGGAGAGCTCGGCGAGCAGGCCCCGGACGTCGGCGAGGTCTCCCATGCCCTGATCGAGCGCGGACCGCAGGGCCCGGTAGATGTCGAGGAGTTCTCCCGACGGGGCCTTGGCGAGCTGCACCCAGCGGGCGAGGACCTGCTCCTCGTGCTCACGGAGCAGCTCTTCGATGCGTCGCCTGGCGACGTCGGCTTGGACGGTCAAGGATCACTCCTGGGTCGGTTAGCGAGTGACGATGTCAACGTATGTTAGAGCGATATCTCCAGGTAGCGGACCGTTTGACGTCCACCACTGTGCGCGACGGACGTCCCCGCCAGGCATGCCCCCTTGAGTCCCGCCTTCCTGGGTAGATGAACGGCGGAGGCGAGTTTTGCTGACATGCTGTCGCCATCGCCTTGACGGAGCCTCCCCAGGGTTGTGACACTGTGTCAGAAACATTCGCGCGAGTTGGGGAAGTGCTGTGACGACGTCGTTCTCCGAGACCTTGAGGGCCGCCACCTGGGGCGACCACGAGTCGGCCGAGTCCGAGGGCTACCTCGCCGAGCTGATGGGCGGCCGGTTGAACGAGCACGAGTACGGCGAGATGGTCGCCCAGCACTACTTCGCCTACCTCGCGCTCGACGGCGTCTCCAAGGAGCTGGCCGCCCACCCGGTCGCCGGCCGCTTCGTCTTCCCCGAGCTGTACCGCGAGCCCGCCCTGGAACGCGACCTGGCCACCATCTACGGCCCCGCCTGGCGCGAGCGCGTCGCCCCCTCCAAGGCCACCCGGACCCTCCAGGCCCGCATCCACCAGATGACCGACTGGCCCGGCGGCTACGTCGCCCACCACTACACCCGCTACCTCGGCGACCTGTCGGGCGGCCAGTTCATCCGCATGGAACTGCAGAAGATCTTCGGCTACCAGGCCGGCGGCGGCGTCGACTTCTACATCTTCGACGAGGTGGGCAGCCTGCCGCGGTTCAAGACCGAGTACCGCGCCCGGCTCGACGCCCTCGGCGCCCAGCTCGACGAGCGCGAGCGGCAGCGGATCATCGGCGAGGTGCGGCTGGCCTACCAGCTCAACACCGAGGTCCTGGCCGAGCTCATGCACGTCGTCAGGGCCGCGGCGTAGCCGCGTCAACCCGGTCGTCGTCGCCGTCCGGCTGCCGGGCCAGGACGGCCAGGCGCGTGGGCAGCCGCGGCGGGCGCTCGGCGCGGCCTTCGCCCGAGGCCAGCCGGTAGGGCACCAGGGTCACCATGACCCCCGGGAGCAGCAGCAGCCGGTCCCGCAGCCGGGCGGTCAGCCGGTTGTGCAGGGCCGGCTCCCACCAGCGGCCGGTGACGTAGTCGACGATGTAGACGGTCACGATCTGGTCGGGGTGCCGGGCCAGCCGGTCGCGTACGTGCCGCAGGATCGGGCCCACGGCGGTCCGGTAGGGCGCCTCGATCATCCTCAGCGGCACCGAGGAGGGGGCGTAGTGCTCCCAGCCCTCGCGCAGCTCGCGGGTCGCCTCCTCGTCGGTGCACGCGTGCACCGCCTCCAGACCGGCCGGGCGGGTGGCCGCGGCGTAGGCGACCGCCTGGAGCGCGGGGCTGCCCAGCCGGGAGACCAGCACCATGGCGTGGGCGCCGCCGGGCTGCTCGACGGGCGTGTCCGGCGTGGTGGCCGCCCGTACCTGGTCGTAGTGCCGCCTGATGCCCTTCATGAGCGCGAACAGCCCCGGGATGGCCAGGCAGACCAGCCAGGCGCCGTTCGCGAACTTGGTGACCAGCACGATCACCAGGACAGCGGCGGTCACCGTCGCGCCGGTCGCGTTGACGGCCTGGCGCCGCCGCACGCCGGGCGAGCGCGGGCCGGTCCGCTGCCAGTGCCGCACCATGCCGGCCTGGCTCAGCGTGAAGGAGATGAAGACGCCGATGATGTAGAGCTGGATGAGCCGTGAGCTGTTGGCGTCGAAGACGACGAGCAGCACGGCCGCGGCCGTCGCGAGCAGCAGGATGCCGTTGCTGAAGACCAGCCGGTCGCCGCGCTTGTGGAGCTGGCTGGACAGGTAGGAGTCGGCGGACAGGATCGAGGCCAGCATGGGGAAGCCGTTGTAGGCGGTGTTGGCGGCCATGATCAGGATCGCCGCGGTGCTGGCCTGGAGGAAGGCGTACAGGACGCCGCGGCCGAGGACGGCGTCGCCGATCTGGGCCAGGGCGGTGGGCTCGACGTACCCGGCGGGCATCCCGGCGAGCCGGCCGGGGTGGTCGGGGTCGGTCATCCGCACGTGGGTGAGCAGGGCCAGCACGGTGATGCCGGAGAACATGGTGACCGACAGCGCGCCCATGATCGCCAGGGTGTTCGCCGCGTTCCTGCTCTTGGGCCGGCGGAAGGCGGGCACGCCGTTGCTGACCGCCTCCACCCCGGTCAGCGCCGTGCAGCCGGAGGCGAACGCGCGCAGCACCAGGAAGACGGCGATGAAGCCGACGGGCTGGTAGAGCGGCTCGATGGTGAAGTCGGCGCTGATCGCGCGGGGATGCTCGCCGGTCAGCAGCCGCCAGGCGGCGACCAGGAACATCAGGTAGACCGAGGCGATGAAGGCGTAGCTGGGCACCGCGAACCCGCGGCCGGACTCGCGGGTGCCGCGCAGGTTGACCAGGGTGAGCAGCGCGACGCAGGCCACGCTGAGCGGCGCCGACCAGCGCTCCAGGCCGGGCGCGTAGGAGGTGATGGCGTCCACCCCCGCGGCGACGGAGACGGCGACGGTCAGCACGTAGTCGACCAGCAGCGCGGCGGCGGCGACCAGGCTGGCGTTGACGCCCAGGTTCTCCCGGCTGACGACGTAAGCGCCGCCGCCGCCCGGGTAGGCGTAGCAGGTCTGCCGGTAGGACACGATGATGATGATCAGCATGGCCACGATGGCCAGGGCGATCCAGCCGGTCACGTGCAGCAGGGCGAGGCCGCCCAGGGTGAGGGCCATGATGATCTGCTCGGTCGCGTACGCCACCGACGAGATCGGGTCGCTGCAGAAGACGGGCAGCGCCAGCCGTTTGGGCAGCAGCTGCCGCTCCAGGTGCTTGGTGCGCAGCGGCCGGCCGACCAGGGCCCGCTTGGCCCGCTCCCACGGGGAGGCGGTGGTCATCGGCGTTCCCGCCTCCTTCCGGTCAGCCGGCGATCGCCCTGCCGAGCAGGTGGCCGAGGCTGACGACGGCCAGGCCGAGCACCAGGTTCATGGCGATGTCGGCCGGCGCCCGGCCGGTGGACCCGGCGGCCAGCATCTTCCAGGTGTCGGTGCTGAAGGTGCTGAACGTGGTGAGCGCGCCGCAGAACCCGGTGCCGACCAGCGACAACACGGCCGGCGGCAGGGAGCCGCGGGAGGCGATGCCCATCAGGACGCCGAGCACGGCCGAGCCGATGACGTTGACGGCCAGCACGAGGATCATCGACGGCCGCCCAGGAAGCCGGTGCCGATCAGCGCCTTGACCGGCATGCGGTGCAGCGGGTGGCGGGTCAGCTCGCCGGTGAGCAGGCCCATCAGCAGGCAGCCCAGGACGTTGACCACCAGCGTGGGCCAGGGCAGCGGATGGTCGGCGCCCATCAGGGTCTGGGTGAGCAGGTGACGGGCGACCGGCACAGCCGGTCCACGACGCGGCCGATGAGGTAGGTGACGACGAAGGAGTAGAGGCCGACCACGACGATCGCGGTGAGCTGCTTGCGCAGCACCTCGATCGGGCCGCCGGACAGCAGGCCCTTGGTCCTGGTGGCGCTGACGCCGGTCGCCAGCAGGCGAGCCCTGGCTGCATCGTTCGGCCTCCCTTCCTGTCCCCAGACAGAGATGATCGGGCGAACCGAGGGCAAAACTCCCTGGTCAAGCGCCTTTGCCGCACATGTGCATTGTTGAGGCGCTCTTAGTGCTCGACGGCTTTCACAAAGAATGTCCATCGAACCGCCGCCGCCGCGTGGCCCGCCGGCCCCAGGGGAATGTTGCCGCTCGTCGACCCCGGTCCCGGCGAGAGAGGCAGGCGGACATGCGCGCCGAGATGCCCGAACGTGCCCCGGTCACCGGCCCGGCGATGTTCGGCGAGCACGGCGTGCTGTCCACGCTGTACGTGATCACCTCCGCGCCTGGGTCAGGCCGCTCGGGGGGCGGTCACGGGTGCGCCGGCGGCGATCCGGCCTACCATGGGCCCATGCCCCGCATCTCGGCCGCCACGATCGGCGAGCATCGCGCCCAGACGCGCGACCGCATCCTGCAGGCCGTCTCGCGCCTGTCCAGGGCCCAGGGCATCGACGCCATCTCCCTGACGGACGTGGCCCACGAGGCCGGCATCACCCGCACGGTCCTGTACAACTACTTCCCCGACAAGGCCGCGCTGCTGCTGGCCTTCACCGAGCGCGTCACCAGCTACTTCATCGAGAGCTACGAGCGGGAGCTGCCCGAGCGGGCCTCGCCCGCCGACCGGTTGCGGGCCTTCGTCCGGCTGCAGCTCGCGGGGCTGCTGGCCCACCCCCACCCGGGCGCGGCCGACCTCGGCGCGGCGCTCGGGCCCGACGCCTACCAGCAGCTCGCCGAGCACGTCGCGCCCATGCAGCGGGTGCTGGTGGAGATCCTCGACGACGGCGTGCGGGCGGGCGACTTCCAGGTGCCCGAGGTGGGCGCGACGGCGCGGATGGTGCTGGCCGTCATCGGGGCCGAGCGGGTGCCGCTGATCAGCGGCGAGGTCACGGTCGAGACGGCCGAGCAGGCCGTGTCGGGTTTCGTGCTCCGGGCCCTCGGCGCCCGCCCGTAGGGCCGAACGCCGGGGTGGCCGCCGAGGTCCGCCGGGGCCGGTGACAAGATTGACGGATGGGACAGAACGGTCACGTCCAGGTGAAGTCGGCGCGCGGGCGGTGGATCCTGAGCGCGACCGTGCTCGGCTCCGGCCTGGCCCTGCTCGACAGCACCGTGGTCAACGTCGCGCTGCCGTTCCTCGGCAAGGAGCTGAACGCGGCCATGGACGGCCTGCAGTGGACCGTCAACGCCTACACCCTCACCCTGGCGGGCCTGATCCTGCTGGGCGGCTCGCTGGGCGACCGCTACGGGCGGCGCAAGATCTTCCTGATCGGCACGGTGTGGTTCGCCGTGGCCTCGGCGCTGTGCGGCCTGTCGCCGAACATCGAGTTCCTGATCGGGGCGCGCGCGTTGCAGGGCATCGGCGGCGCGCTGCTCACCCCGGGGTCGCTGGCCATCATCCAGGCGTCGTTCGTCAAGGAGGACCGGCCGCGGGCCGTCGGGGTCTGGTCCGGGCTGGGCGGCGTGGCCAGCGCGATCGGGCCGCTGCTGGGCGGCTGGCTGGTGCAGACGGCGGGCTGGCGGTGGGCGTTCCTGATCAACCTGCCGTTCGCGCTGATCGTGGTGCTGGTGACGCTGCGGCACGTGCCGGAGAGCCGCGACGAGCAGGCGGCCGGGCGGTTCGACGTCCTGGGCTCGATGCTGGCCGCGCTGGCGCTGGCCGGGATCACGTACGGGCTGATCGAGAAGGGCGCGCCGGTGCCGCTGATCGCCGGAGCGCTGCTCGGGGCGGCGTTCGTGGTGACCGAGCGGCGCAGGTCGCCGCAGGCGCTGGTGCCGGTCGCCATCTTCAGGAACCACGTCTTCACGGCGGTCAACGTCGTCACGCTCATCATGTACGCCGCCATGGGCGTGGTGTTCTTCCTGCTGGTGATCCAGCTCCAGGTGGTCTCCGGGTTCTCGCCGATCGCGGCCGGGCTGTCGATGTTGCCGACCACGATCCTGATGATGCTGCTGTCGTCGCGGGCCGGGGAGACGGCCCGGCGGTTCGGGCCGCGCTGGCCGATGACGATCGGGATCCTGCTGGCGGGGGCCGGGTTCGTGCTGATGAGCATGATCGGCCCGCACGCCTCCTACCCGCTGCTGGTGCTGCCCGCGGTGACCGTCTTCGGGCTCGGCCTGTCGGCGGCCGTCGCGCCGCTGACCGCGACGGTGCTGGCCACGGCCGACGAGCGCTACGCCGGCACGGCCAGCGGCGTCAACAACGCCGTGGCCCGCACCGGGAGCCTGCTGGCGGTGGCCGCCGTGCCGCCGCTGGTCGGCCTGGTGGGCGACGCGTTCGAGAACCCGCCGGTGTTCAACGCCGGGTTCCGGGCGGCCATGCTGATCAGCGCGGTCATGATGGCGGTCGCCGCGGCCATCACGTTCCTCACCATCAGGACGAACGTGCTGGCCGGAGAGCCGGAGACGGCTAGTACGTGAACGCCTGACTGCGCACGCTGTTGTCGAAGTTCGACAGCAGCAGCTCGGGCTCGCCGACCGAGCGCACGCCGGGCAACCGGGTCAGCAGCTCCCGGAACATCGTGCGCATCTCCTGCCTGGCCAGGTTGGCGCCGAGGCAGAAGTGCGGGCCCGGCCCGCCGAACCCGACGTGGGGCTTGGTGTCGCGGGTGATGTCGAAGGTGTCGGGGTCGGGGAAGACCGACTCGTCGCGGTTGGCCGAGCCGTAGAACAGCACGACCTTGTCGCCCTGCTTCAGCTCCAGCCCGCGCAGCGTGCAGTCCTCGGTGACCGTGCGGCGGAACTGCATGATGGGCGAGACGTAGCGGACCATCTCCTCGATCGCGCCGTTGATGTGGGCGTCGAAGTCGGAGGTCAGCAGCTCGCGCTGGGCCGGGTTCTCGGTGAGCAGCCGGATGCCGTGGGCCATGGTGTTGCGGGCGGTCTCGTTGCCCGCCACCAGCAGCAGCGAGAAGAACGAGCCCAGCTCCTTGTCGGTCAGCTTCTCGCCGTCGGGGTTGGCGTTGACCAGGAGCGAGACCAGGTCGCCCTTGGGCTCGGCGACGCGCTCGTGGCCGAGCTTGATGACCATGCGCTGCAGGGCCAGCAGGGCCAGCATGTTCTGGCCGGCCATCTGGACGCTGCGGGCCAGGCTGGGACGCACGCCGGTGTAGGCGGTGGAGATGTCGACGTGCTGGTGGACCTTGGCACGCAGCTCCTGCGGGATGTCGAGCATGTCGCAGATGACGTGGATGGGAAGCTTGGCGGCGACCTGAGTGACGAAGTCTCGCGGGCCGTCCTTGACGACGTCGTCGACGATGCGGGCGCAGGCGGCCTGGATGTCGTCCTGGAGCCCCGCCAGCATCTTGGGGCTGAACGAGCGCGTCACGATGCGGCGCAGGCGGGCGTGGCGAGGGTCGTCCATGTTCACCATGGACTCGCCGAACACCTGCTTGACCCAGCCCGGCGGCTCGGGGTTGGTGACGGCGGGCTCGCTGGAGAAGATCTTGGCGTTGCGGCTGGCCTCGACCACGTCCGCGTGCCGGACCAGGGCGTAGAAGCCCTTGCCGGAGCGGAGGAAGGGCACCTTCTTCTCCGGGAAGAACACCGGGTGCTCCAGTTGCCGGAGCCGGGCGAATGCCTCATTCCGCTCTTTGAGCGGTTTGCGCCAGAAGTCCAGATCAGCGAGGTCGATGTCCACCCGTCTATCCTGGCACGCTCCCACGCCCTGGCGGACGGGCCGAAAGTCCCTTCCGAAGCGGATGTGCATCGTGCCCTCCTGGCCCGTTCTCGTGGCGTTAAGTCCGGGTTCGACGTGGATGGAGATGACTGTCGGTATGAACGCGTTGCTCGCCGCCTGCCTGGTCGTCCCCCTCGTCTCCGGGCCCGTCTCGGGGCCCGTCTCCACCGGCGGGCCCGCCGCCCGCGCGTGCGGTGGGCACCTCCTCGACTTCGACGGCGACGGCCGCGCCGACATCGCCGTCGCCGCCCCCTACGACGGCTCCAGGGCCGGTTCGGTGAACGTCATGTACGGCTCGGGCCGGACCGTCAAGCTCACCCAGCCCGGCGCGGAACCCGGGGACGCCTTCGGGTCGGCGCTGGCCGTCGGCGACTTCGACGGCGACCGCTGCGCCGACCTGGCGGTCGGGGTGTCGGAGGAGTTCGCCGGGGCGCGGGTGCCCGGCGCGGACGGCAACGGGGTCGTACAGATCTTCGACGGCTCCCCCGCCGGGCTGATCGCCGGCGAGGAGCTGGCCCCGGCCCGGCGGGGCAGCGACCGGTTCGGCGCGGCACTGGCGGCCGGCGACTTCGACGGCGACGGCCGCGACGAGCTGGCCGTCGGCTCCCCGAGCCACGCGTCGGGCGGTGCGGTCACCGTCTACGGGATGAAGGGCCGCAAGACGTACCAGATCACCCAGAAGACGGCGTGGGTGCGGCAGCCGGCGAACGTCACCGACCAGTGGGGCGCGGCGCTGACGGCCGGCGACTTCGACGGCGACGGCCGCGACGAGCTGGCCGTCGGCGCGCCCGCCGACAGCGTGCGCCTGGACGGCCAGGGATCGGTGACCGTGCTCGACCCGCGCGCCCGCCGGGCCCGGCTGCTCACGCAGAGCTCGCCGGGGATCGCCGGCGCGGCGGAGAAGTGGGACGCCTTCGGCGCGGCCCTGGCCACCGGCGACTTCAACGGCGACGGCCGCGACGACCTGGCGATCGGCGTGCCCGGCGAGGGCCTCAGCGAGAACCAGCGGGCCATGGACTACGGCGACGGCACCGTGGACGTCCTGTACGGCTCGCGCGCCGGCCTGCGCACCCACGGCAGCGAGGCGTGGTCGCAGCGCTCGCTGAAGGGCGAGCCGCGCTACTACGACCGGTTCGGCGCGGCGCTGGCCACCGGGGACTTCACCGGCGACGGCAAGGACGAGCTGGCCATCGGCGTGCCCGGCGAGCACGCCGTCCAGGTGCTCCAGGGGCGCGCGTCGGGCGGCCTGACCCGGAAGGGGAACCTCCTGGTCAAGGGCAGGGGGCGGGACTTCGGCGCCGCGCTGGCCACGCTGCCCGGCGGGGGCGGGCGCTACCGCGCGCTGACCGCCGGACCTCCCCTGGACGGGCTCCTGGTCGCCGCCCCCGACCAGGGCCTGGTCATGTACGCCCCCGGCGTCCGCGAGACGGGCCTGCGCCTGGGCCGCCTCCGCCAGGTCTCCCAGGGCACCGGCCTGTACGGCTACACCTTCGGCTGAACACGCCCTGGGCTCCTACTCACGGGGCGCGGGTGGCAGGAGCACCCGGAACAGGGCGCCCTTGCCCGGCTCGCCCTCGGCCATGATGACGCCGCCGTGCGCCTCCACCAGCGTCGCCGCGATCGACAGGCCCAGACCGGCCCCGCCCACCCCGCGCGCCGGATCGGCCCGGTAGAACCGCTCGAACACCCGCTCGGCCACCTCCGGCGGGAACCCCGGGCCCTCGTCGGCCACCTCCACCACGGCCCGCTCGCCGTCCACCCCGACGCGCACCTCGAACGGCGTCCCCGGCGGCGTGTGCTGCAGCGCGTTGCTCACCAGGTTCCCGACCACCTGGCCGAGCCGCGACTCGTCGCCGGTCACCAGCACCTCGCCCTCGCCGCCGTCCGAGCGGACCAGCTCGATCCGCCGGTCGGGGGCGAGCGTCTGGGCGTCGATCACGGCGGTCGCGGCCAGGCTGAGCAGGTCCACCGGCCGCCGCGCCAGCTCCCGCCGCCGGTCCAGCCGGGCCAGCAGCAGCATGTCCTCCACCAGCAGGCCCATACGCGCGGCCTGCCCCTCGATCCGGCTCAGCAGCCGCACGGCCTCGGCCAGGTCCTTCTCCTCCCCCAGCCGGAACAGCTCGGCGAACCCCCTGATCGAGGTGAGCGGCGTGCGCAGCTCGTGCGAGGCGTCGGCCATGAACCGGCGCATGACCTCCTCCGAACGCCGCGCCGCCGTCGCCGACTCGCGCGCCGACTCCGCCGCCGCCTCCCGCTCGCGCACCGCCGACTCGATCTGGGCGAGCATGCCGTTGAGCGAGCGGCCCAGCTTGCCGACCTCGGTGGTGCTCGCCCACATCGGCACCCGGCGTGACAGGTCGCCGCCCGCGATGTCCTTGGCGGTGCGGCCGATCTCGCGCAGCGGGCGCAGGCTCCGCCGTACCAGCCAGTAGCAGGCGAGGCCCAGGACGACCAGCGTGCCGCCGCCGGCGAACGCCACGATGAGGGCGAGCCTGGCCACCGTGCCCTCGACGTCGCCGAGGCTGATGGCGATCACCCGGCTGACGCCGTCGCGGCCGGGGACGGCGACCACCCGCCAGTGCGGCCCGCCGGGCGCGCGGGACTCGACGGTGAACGGCCGCCCGCCGCGCGCGGCGACGTCCGCGCCGGTCAGCCGGGGCAGCCGGGGCGTGTGCTCCTCGGTGGACTCGCTCATCACCCGTACGGTGGCGCCGCCCGCGTCCACCAGCACCGAGTGGAACAGCCCGAAGAAACGCTGCGGCTGCCGCCCGGCCGGCCACGCCTCGGGCGGCGGCGGCAGGTCGCGCGGCGCGGCGGCCGCCACCAGTTGCCGGTCCACCCGCTCGACCAGGTATCCGCGCAGCAGCCGCACGGCGAACAGGCCGGTCACCGTGATGGCGAGGGTGACCAGCAGCAGCGTGGCCGAGACCAGGCGCAGCCAGAGCGGGGCGCGGGCGAGGTGTTTCCTCATATGCGCGGCGGGCGCAGGATGTAGCCGACCCCGCGCAGCGTGTGCAGGTACTTCCGGTCACCGGTGTCGATCTTGCGCCGCAGGTACGACACGTACGACTCGACCAGGCCCACGTCGGTGCGCCAGTCGCCGTTCCAGACGTGGTCGAGGATCTGCGTCTTGGACAGCACCCGGCCGGCGTTCAGCATGAAGTAGCGCAGCAGCCGGAACTCCGTGGGCGACAGCCGCACCGGGACGCCGTCGTGCCAGACCTCGTGGCTCTCCTCGTCCAGCTCCAGGTCGGCGACGCTCAGCCGGTGGGGCGGCGGCGCGCCCCTGCGGGTCCTGCGCAGCACCGCCCGGATCCGGGCGATGACCTCCTCCAGGCTGAACGGCTTGGTCACGTAGTCCTCGCCGAGGCCGAGACCGGTGATCCGGTCCTCCGGCGTGTCCTTGGCGGTCACGAACAGCACCGGGACCCGGCGGCCGCGGGACCGCAGCCTTCCCGCGACCGCCAGGCCGTCGATGTCGGGCAGCATCACGTCGAGCATCACCAGGTCGGGCGTGCTCTCCTCGGCCACCCGCAGCGCCTCCCGCCCGTCGGCGGCGGTCAGCACCTCGAACCCGGCCATGCGCAGGCTGGCCGAGAACAGCTCCCTGATGTTGGGCTCGTCGTCGACCACGAGCAGCCTGGCCTCGGGCGCGTTCATCGCGGGCCGCCTCCCTGGGTGCCCTGGGTGATCACGGTCGCGGTGACCGAGCCGTCGCCGGACTGCTGCCCGCGCACCACGACCGTGGTGCCGGCGGCCAGGTCGGCGACCTTGCCGGGCTTGGAGATCTGGACCGTGGTCTGGTCGCTGGTGGTGACCGTCACCGTGGCGCCGTCCATGGTCCTGACGTAGATCTTGCCGCCGTCGACCTTCTCGACGGTGCCGACCGTGCCGCCGCCCATGCGCTGCCCGAACCCGCCGTTCTGAGGCCCGTTCTGGGTGCCGTTCTGGGCGCCGTAGCCGCGCTGGCCGTAGTCGCCGCCGGGGAACTGGCCGTCCGTACGGCGGAGCTGCGCGGCGGCCGGCGCGGCGTCGGACGTGCCGAACAGCTTGCCCGCCTGGATCCCGATGAGCACGCCCGCCACCAGCACCACCCCGGCGGCCAGCCCGAGCGTCAGCTTCGAGACGCCCCCGCGCGGCTGGACGGCGAGCTCCTCCCCCAGGTCGTCGGGGAAGGGCGAGGAGTCGAGCCGGTCCATGTCTTTCTCCTTACTCATGCCGCCTACTCGTGCCGCAGGGCCTGGATCGGCCGGAGCTTGGCCGCCCTGTTGGCGGGATAACTGCCGAAGAACAGCCCGATCCCCACCGACACGCCCAGCGCCAGCGCGACGGACGACGGCACGAGGACCGGCTCGATGCCGGCCACGGTGAACCGGGTGCCGACGAAGGCCACCAGCACCCCGAGCAGCCCGCCGACCAGGCTGAGCAGCGTGGCCTCCATCAGGAACTGGCCCAGGATCGCGCTGCGCGGCGCGCCGATCGCCTTGCGGATGCCGATCTCCCGGGTCCGCTCGGTCACGGTGACCAGCATGATGTTGGTGATGCCGATGCCGCCCACCAGCAGCGAGATCGCCGCCACCGCCCCGAGCAGCACGGTGAACGTGCCGGTGGCCTCGCTCACCGTCTCCTGCAGGGTGGCCTGGTTGAGTATCCGGTAGTCGGGGTTGCCGTCGGTGATGCCGTGCCGCTGGTTGAGGACGGCGGTCACCTCCGACTGCGCCGCGGTGGTGGCCTCGGCGCCGGTGGCCTGCACGACGATCGAGTCCAGCGAGCCGAACCCGCTCAGGCTCTGCTGCACGGCGGGCAGCGGCGCCACGGCCACGTCGTCGGCGTCCTGCATGCCGGTGGAGCCGCTCTCCTTGAGCACCCCCACCACCGTGAACGGCACCCCCGACACGCTGACCTGCCGGCCGATCGGGTCCACCGCGCCGAACAGCTCCGTCACCACCGTCTGCCCGAGCACCACGACCTTCCTGGCGGCCAGCACGTCGTCGTTGAAGAAGTACGTGCCCTTGGCCACGGGCTTGTTCATGGCCTCGAAGTAGCTGGGGTAGGTGCCGACGAACTGCGCGATCGTGTGGCTTGCGGCGCCGTACGCGGCGGCGGCGGAGTTGGCGCCGACCACCGGCGAGACGGACCTGACCGACGGCGCGAGCGTCCGGTCGGTGAGCGCCCTGGCGTCGGCCAGGCCGAGCTGCCTGGCCTGCGTGCGCGGCCCGGTGTTGCCGCCGCCGCCCGGCGCGCGCCCGCCGAAACCGCCCCCGCCGCCCCCGCCCGAGAAGGACGGGGAGATCGTCAGCGTGTTGGCGCCGAGGCGCTGGATGTTCTTCTGGATGCTCTGCGAGGAGCCCTCGCCGACCGCCACCAGCAGGATGACCGCGGCGACGCCGATGAGGATGCCCAGCGTGGTCAGGGCGCTGCGCATCTTGTTGGCCAGCAGGCCGCGCAGCGCGAAGCGGAGGATCTCAAGCTGGTTCACTGGCCGCCGTCCTCGGGGGTGGTCCGTCGACCGGCGCCTGGCGGCGGTCCTCCACGATCTCGCCGTCCACCAGCCGGATCACCCGTCTGGCGTGCGCGGCCACGTCGTCCTCGTGGGTGATGAGCACGATCGTGCGTCCGGACTCGCTGAGCCGGTCGAGGATCTGCAGCACGTCGCGGGTGGAGGCGGTGTCCAGGTTGCCGGTGGGCTCGTCGGCCAGCAGCAGCGCGGGCGCGGTGACCAGCGCCCTGGCCACGGCCACGCGCTGCTGCGAGCGGGAGGAGCGCCAGCTCACCGGGGCCGCACCAGCGCACGTCGGCGGCGTCGTCACCGGC
>NZ_JBEXYK010000085.1:0-34418 GCF_040630865.1 Nonomuraea sp. NPDC005730 | reverse complement strand
CAACCCCGCCGCGGACCGCGGCGAGGTAGGCGGCGAACGGCACCACGAAGCCGCCGGGGACCGGCAGCCCCGCCCGCAGCAGCGCGCCGAGCGCGCCGCCCTTGCCCCCGCAGGTGTCGGCCGCGGCCTCATCGAGGGGTACGATCATCCGCCCCGCCCTTCAACAAAATGTTGACGATGTCCCGCCGATTGTGAATCATGTGGCGCATGCAACGCAACCACGACCCCGTCCACGCCACGAACGCGGACCAGCTTCAGGCCCAGCGCGAGAAGGAGGCTCGCCGGCGGCTCCTGGCCCTGGGCGCCGACCTGCTCGACCCACGCCCGTGGCAACCCGCGCCCGTCCCGCCGTCGGCGGTCGACCTGACGCGGTTCGCCGTCTGGCGCAACGCCGGCCTGGAGCCGGAGGACATCCTGGGCGCGCTGGCCCTGCTGCCCGCCGCGCGCGCCGAGGTCGAGGCGATCGAGTCCGCCCTGCTGTTCACCGCCCGCAGCGCCGGGCTGACCTGGGCGCAGATGGCGGAGGCGATGGGGTTCAACTCGCCGCAGGCGTGCCAGCAGCACTACACCCGCCTGACCACCCGTCAGGAGGCCGGCTCATGACCCGGAGCTCCGCGCCGGACCTGCTGGCGCTGCACGCCGTCCGCGTCACCGGCTTCGCCGACACCCCGGTGCTCGCCCGCCGGTACGCGCTCGGCGTGGCCGAGACGGAGGAGGAGCTGCTCGACGCCGAGGCGCGCGGCTGGGTGAGCCGCTCGGAGTTCGCCGGCACCGGCGGCTGGTCGCTCACCGAGGCGGGCCGGGCCGAGGACGAGCGGCGCCTGGCCGCCGAGCTGGACCAGGCCGACGGCGCCGAGGAGGTGCACGACGTCTACCGCGAGTTCCTCCCGCTGAACGCCCTGCTGCTCAAGGCGTGCACCGACTGGCAGCTACGCCCGGACGGCCGCGACCGGCTCGCCGTCAACGACCACTCCGACCCCGCCTGGGACGCCCGGATCCTGCACGAGCTCACCGTCGTCGGCCGCGCCCTCCAGCCGCTCGCCGACCGGCTGACCGGCGTCCTGGCCCGGTTCGGCGGGTACGACACGCGCTTCGCCGCGGCCCTGGCCCGCGCCCGCAACGGGGAGGGCGCCTGGGTCGACCGCACCGACGTCGACTCCTGCCATCGCGTCTGGTTCGAGCTGCACGAGGACCTGATCTCCACCCTCGGCCTCGACCGCCGCGCCCACTCCTGACCGCCGGCGCACGTCCCGTCGGCTCAGCCCCGGCCGCCGCCCAGGGAGTCCAGGACGGTGGGCAGGTCGGTGCGCGGGCCCCGGTTGTAGGGCTGCCTGGACAGCAGCATGCCCATGGCGCAGGTGTCCGACACGGCGGCGAAGATCAGCCCGGCCCCGATGCCGGCGGCGATCCACCTGGCCCGCGGAAGACGCATGCTGATCAGCACCGAGCCGAGCACGATCGAGCCCGCCACCAGCCGCACCTGGCGTTCCGGCGACCGGCGCGGCGTCCCCGTGACGACCGGGGCTCCGGCGGGGTGTCGGCGGTGGTCATGAGATGCCCTTGTCGAAGGTCCGGGACCGGTCGGGTCAGTCGTCGGTGATGGTCAGGCCCGCCTCGGCGGCCGCCGCGTAGGCGTCGTCGATGTGCACCACGCGGCGTCCGGCGCGGGCGAGCAGGCTGGTGGCGGCGGCCGCCCGGTAGCCGGAGCCGCAGTGCGTCCACACCGTGCCGGCCGGGACGTCCGCCAGGCGGTGCGGCAGGTCGGGCAGCGGGATGTGGGTGGCGCCCGCGACGTGGCCGGCCCGCCATTCGTTGGTCATGCGCACGTCCAGCACGACGTCCGGGGCGGGCAGATGTGCGGGCGCGCGCCCGGCGCGGACGGCGGCCAGGTCGGCGAACGTGGCCACCGCCAGCTCGCCCAGCCGGTCGTCCTCGCCGCCGGCCCACCGGCCGGGGTCGCCGGTCGCGGCGGCGGCCGGGCGGTCGACGCCGATGCGGGCCAGTTCGCGCTGGGCGGCGGCGACCTGCCCGGCGTCCTCGCCCAGCAGGGTGATCGGCGCGCCCCAGGGAGCCATCCAGGCGAGCCAGGTGGACATGGGGCCGTCGAGGCCGAAGCTGAGGGTGCCGGTCAGGTGGCGGCTGGCGAACGCCTTGCGGGAGCGCAGGTCCACCACCCATTCCCCGGCCGCGATCCGCTTCCTGAGCTCCTCGGGGTCGGCGGTCCGTACGGGGGTGAGGTCGATCGGGCCGCCGCCCGCGGAGTTGCGCGGGCCCATGTGGGCGTAGTAGGCGGGGTAGGCGTCGAGACCGGCGAGGGTCTGGGCGACGAAGTCGTCGGCCTCCAGGCGCAGCGCCGGGTTGGCCTGCCGCTCGCGGCCGATCGTGGAGGCCGGGGCGTCGGCCTGCGTCGCCGAGCAGAAGCTGCCGAAGCCGTGGGTGGGCCACACGTGGGCGCCGTCGGGCAGCAGGTCGGCCAGGCGGTGCGCCGAGGTGTGCTGGCGGTGGGCCAGGTCGTGGGCGTGCTCGGCGCCGAGCAGGTCGGTGCGGCCGGTGGTGCCGAAGAGCAGGGAGCCGCCGGTGAAGACGCCTTCGGGGCCGTCCGGGCCGGTCAGGATGTACGACAGGTGGTGGAAGGTGTGGCCGGGCGTGGCCACCGCCTGGACGCTCATGGCGCCGGACAGCGTGACCTCCTCGCCGTCGGAGATCGGCCGGCGGTCGAACCGCACGGTCTCGTCGGCGGCGACCAGGTAGGCGGCGCCGGTCACCCGGGCCAGGGCCAGACCACCCGAGACGTAGTCGTTGTGCAGGTGGGTCTCGGCCACGTGGGTGATGCGCACGCCGAGCCGTCCGGCCAGGGCGAGGATCCGGTCGATGTCCCGCTGCGGGTCCACGACCAGGGCGACCTGCCCGTCGTGGGCGAGGTAGCTGCGGTCGCCCAGGGAAGAGGTCTCCACCACCTCGATGTGGATCGTGCTCATCTTCTTCGCCGCCTTCGTGTCGTTCGCGGTCGGTTTCCGGTCGGGGACGGTCCTACCCATTGATACCCCGGGGGGTATAGGGGAGGCAAAAAGACGGGCATACTCGGGCGTACGCGTTCAGTCGTCGCCTTCGGATGCCCGTGGGGAGATCAGGACAGGGCCAGGAACAGCTTCTCCAGCCGCTCCGGCGTGATGGGCGGCTCCTCGCCACGCTCGCGCGCCGCCTGGCACTGTTGCAGGCCGGTGGAGATGATTTTGAAGCCGGCCCGGTCCAGGGCCTTGGACACCGCCGCGAGCTGGGTCAGCACCCGCTCGCAGTCGTCGCCGTTCTCGATCATGGCGATCACCCCGCCGAGCTGGCCGTGGGCCCGCTTGAGCCGGGTGAGCGCCTCGGCCAGGACGGCCGCGTTCATGTCCATTCGCTCCACCTCCACCGCCAATATACCCCCCGAGGTATTGTGCCGCGCACGTCGCGCATGTCCGGCCGCGATGGAGGCGGAGGCGGTCACGGGGCGGGGGTGAGCCCTTCGGCGATCTTCTTCAGCTCGGCGGACACGGCTCCGGCGTCGCGGAACTCCTTGGTGTATCCCGGGCTGAACATGATCTCGGCCCACTGCCGGTCGCCCATGCGGAGGAAGAGGGTGGGCGTGCCCTTCATGCCGTCCTCACCGACGTCCTGGACGACCAGGTAGCCGCCGCGGTCGCCGACGGTCACCTCCTCGCCGTCCTCCTCGTCGCGGTAGGCCGCGATCCGGTCGCCGACCTCCTGGACGGCCCCCTGCTCGTACATGTAGACCTGCACCCGGTAGGAGCCCGGGTCGTCGCCCTCGTAGATGTAGGCGGTGGTGTACTTGTCGCCGAAGTCCAGCGACCAGCCGGACCACTTGAGCCGCTCGGGCAGGTATCCCACCTGGACGTGCCCGAACTTCTTCCCGTCGCCCAGGTCGCCGAGGCTCGGCGGTTCCGACGGCTGGGGCGGGGTGTCGTCGATGGCGGGCGGCTCCGGCGTCACGGAGATCGTGACCTGGCCGCCCGTCGCGGTCATCGTGCTCGCGCCCAGGTACGCCACGGGCGCGGCCACGACCGCCACGGACGCCGACAACGCCGCGATCCGCCCCCTCGCCCGCCTGCGCCGGGACCCGCGCACCACCCGTTCCACCAGGTCGGGCGCGGCATGCAGCCGGGCGGTCTGCTCCGTCATGAGCCGGAGGAGCTCCTCCTCAAGCGTGGGCATTCCTGATCACTCCTTCCACTGTCTCCCGTCCGAGGGCCGAACGGAGTTTGGCCGTCGCCTTCGACGCCTGGCTCTTGACCGTGCCGACCGAGCAACCGAGCACCTCGGCGGTCTGCGCCTCGCTGAGGTCCTCCCAGTACCGCAGGACGATCACCGCCCGCTGCCGGGGCGGCAGGGCGCGCAGCGCGTCCATGAGCACCTGGCGCAGGTCGGTATCGGTCGCCCGGTCCGGTGTGTCCGGCGGGCTGTGCATCGGGATGATCCTGAGGATCGCCCGGCGGCGGGCCCGGCTGATGGCGGCGTTGACGATGACACGGCGCACGTAAGGTTCGGGGCTGTCGTGGCGGACCCGGTCCCAGTTCCGGTAGGTGCGCTCCAGCGCGGTCTGCAGCAGGTCCTCGGCCTCCGCCTCGTCGCCGCAGGCGAGGTAGGCGACCCGTAGCAGGCTCGTGGCGCGTGCGGCCACGAACGCGCCGAAGTCGTGTTCCGTGGCGCTCACGGCTGTCTGTCCGATTTCACGCTTCCTTATACGCCTGGGCGTCGGCGGCGGTTGCCCGCGGCGGCGAGGGAGGACGGCGGGCAACCCTTCGGGGGGTTCAGGCGTATGGAGGGTCATGACTTCGTATTCATGGACCGCGGCGGCGACGTTCCGCCGCCTGATCGCCATGGGCGCCGGGCTGGTGGTGGGCGCCGCCCTGGGCACGCCGGCGCCCGCCGCGGCGGCCCCGCCGGAGGGCGCCTACTGGCACGTCAAGGAGCTGCTCAGCATGCGACAGCCGGAGCGGTTCGGCACCAGGGCGCACCCGTACTCGCTGGTCAAGAGGCAGATCACGGAACGGTGGACCACCCCCGACGGCAGGGCCTGGTACGCCTACCGCGAACTCGGGACGACGCCGCCGACCCCGGCCGACAAGAAGGCCTGGCAGCTTGACGGCTCACCCGCCAAGTGGAGCGAGTCGATCGACGGGAAGACCGTGCGGCTGTCCACCGAGCCGACCAAGGGCCACCTGGGGACGGTGCGGGAGCGCGTGCAGTTCGAGCTGGCCGGGCAGTTGCTGACCTATGACGAGGTCCAGCGCCTGCCCGCCGACCCCGCCCTGCTCAAGGACTGGCTCACCAGGGCCGGCCGGGTCAGCCGCATCCCCGAGAGCGCCCTGCCCGGCTGGGTGGCCGGGACGCTGCCCCAGCTGCTGCACGTGCTGCCCGCGCCGAAGGAGGTCCGCACCGCCGCCTACCAGGCGATGCTCACCATGCCGGGCGTGCGCGCGGACGGCAACGCCAAGGACGAGCTGGGCAGGCCGGGCGCCGTCGTCGTGATCGACACGGTGAACGGGACGGGCGAGCCGGCGATGCGGACGAGGGACCGGCTGATCGTCGACACCGGCAGGATGGTGCTGCTGGCACAGGAGTACACCGGCGGTCGTGGCGGGAAGGGGCCCGGGAACTCGTCCGTCACGACCCTGGCCGAGGTCGGCTGGACCGACGCCCGGCCCGCCGTACCGGCTCTGCCCTGACGTTCCGGCTCTGCCCTGACGTTCCGGCCCCTGCGCTGACGTTCCGGCCTCGCGACCGACGGCACGGCGGGGGCGGCCGTCAGTCGCGGAGGACCTCCACCCAGTAGCGGCCCTCGCCGTCGCGGTGGGCGCCGTGGATGTCGGTGGCCAGGTCGGGGAAGGCCCGGTCGAAGTCCTCCAGGGCCCGCAGGTAGCTCATCAGCGGGCCGTCGGCCGCGCCGGTCGCCTCGCCGGGCATCAGCATGGGGATCCCGGGCGGGGTGACCACCACGGTCGCCGCCACCACCCGCCCGGCCAGCCGGGCCAGCGGGACCCGCTCGGTACGGGAGCGGATCATGGCCTGGTAGACGTCGGCGGGCGTCGCGACCGGCTCGGGCAGCGCGGTGAAGACCTGGTCGAGCAGCGCGCCCACGCCCGAGTCGCGCAGCTCGGCGTGCACCTCGGCGCAGAACGCCCGCAACGACGCCCCGGACGGCCCGAACCCGGGCAGCACGTCCGCCAGCGCCCTGTCGTCGTCGTAGGCGTTCTTGAAGTCGGTGAGCGCGTCGATCAGCGTGCCCCACTTGCCCTTGGTGATGCCCATCGAGAACAGCACCAGCAGCGTGTGGTCGCCGGTCTTCTCCACCACGATGCCGCGCCGCTGCAGGTAGGCGGCCACGACCTTGGCCGGGATGCCCCACTCCAGCGTGCCCCCTGCCGCGTCCGCGCCGGGGCAGGTGATCGTCACCTTGACGGGGTCGAGCAGGGCGTAGTCGTCGCGCATGCCGTCGAAGCCGTGCCAGGCGGCGCCGGGTTCCAGCACCCAGCAGCGCGGCTCCGAGCACAGCAGCGCCGGGTCGGCGTCGGCGAAGGGCACGGCCCGGCCGGTGTGCGGGTCGAGCACCGAGGGCGGCTGCCAGAGGCCGAAGAACCAGCCGGGCCGGCCGCCGTCCTCGCGGATGCGGGCGGCCAGCCGGGTCATCGCCTGCCGGAACCGGACCGCCTCGACGATCGCCTCGCCGGTCAGGAACGAGCCCGAGGGGCCGTCCATCATCGCCGCGGCCACGTCGAGGGAGGCGATCATCGGGTACAGCGGCGAGGTCGAGGCGTGCATCAGGTACGTCTCGTTGAACGCGTCGTAGTCGACCGGCGCCCGCGGCGAGGGCCGGACGTGCAACATCGCCGCCTGCGACAACGCGGCCAGCAACTTGTGCGTGGACTGCGTGGCGAACACGGTGGGACGCTCCGGGCCGGGCAGCGTGCGCTCGTCGACCGACATGGCGTACCGGCGTGAGTAGAGCGGGTTGAACCGGCCGTAGGCGAACCACGCCTCGTCGAAGTGCAGCCGCGGCACGCTGGCGCCCAGCAGCTCGGCGACCCGGACCGCGTCGTAGCAGACGCCGTCGTAGGTGGAGTTGGTGACGACCGCGTACGCGGGGTCGCCCGCCGCGAGCGGATGGGCGGCCACCCGCGCCCGGACGGCGGGCGCCTCCAGCGCGGCGGCCGGGATCGGCCCGGCCAGCCCCAGGCCGTTGCGCTCGGGAACCATGTAGACCGGCCGCGCGCCGCTGATCGCCAGCGCGTGCTGGATCGACTTGTGGCAGTTGCGGTCGACCAGGACGGTGTCGCCGCGGGCGATCGCGTGGTGCCCGACGATGCGGTTGGCGGTGGAGTTGCCGTTGACCACGAAGAACGTGCGCTCGGCGCCGAAGACGCGGGCGGCGTTGTGCTCGGCCTCGCCGATCGGGCCGGTGTGGTCGAGCGGCGAGCCCAGCTCCCCGACGGAGATCGACAGGTCGGTGCGCAGCAGCCGCTCGCCGTAGAAGTCGAAGAACGCCCGGCCCACGGGCGACTTCAGGAACGCCACGCCGCCCGCGTGCGCCGGGGTGTGCCAGGAGTAGGGGTGGTGGTCCTCCAGGTGCAGCAGCGCGCGGAAGAACGGCGGGAGGATCTGGTCGGCGTACTGGTCGGCGGCGTGCGCGATGCGCCCGGCGATGAACTGCGGGGTGTCCTCCAGCGGGAAGACGTAGCCCTGGATGACCTCGTACACCCACAGCGGGAGCTCCTGGTCCTGGGTGATCAGGAAGACCGGCAGGCCGCGGAAGCGCTTGGCCACGGCGGCCAGCAGGTCTTCGGCGCCGGGCGCGTCCCAGGCGGCCAGGATCGCCGTGAGCGAGGCGTCGGACCCGACCACCGCCAGGGCGTCGGCCGTGCGGCGGGTCCAGCGCACCTGCAGGCCGAGCTCGCCCATCTCGGCGCACACCCGGCGGATCTGCTCGGCGAGCGCCGAGTCGGCGTCGGGGTGTTCGGTGACGGCGGCCAGAACCGTTCGCTCCATACGGCACTCCGTGGTCGATCAGAAACAGGGGACTCCCTGATCGTAACTCCAAGGAATGACAAAGACACGGTAAGTGACGAAAGCCTGCCGGGTGCTCAGTCGGGCGTGTCGCCGCGCCGCGCGGCCGCGCCGGGGCCGGGCAGCAGGTCGACGTCGGCGGCGTGCATCGGGGTGCCGCAGTGGGCGCAGCGCAGCTCCGCGGCGCTGATCTCGCCGCAGGCGTGGTGGCGGTAGAGCACGGGCGGCCCGGCCCCGCCCGCGAGCCACCTGTCACCCCATGCGGCCATGACCATGAGCAGGTCGACCAGCTCGGCGCCCTTGGCCGTCAGGTGGTATTCGTGGCGAGGCCGCCGGTCGTAGGGGCGGCGTTCGAGGACGCCGTGGTCGACGAGGTGGGTGAGGCGTTCGGTCAGCACCTTGCGGGAGATGCCGAGATCGGTCTGGAGCTGGTCGAATCGCCGCACCCCGGCCCACACGTCCCGCAGGATCAGCGGCGACCACGGCTCGCCGATCACGTCGAGGGTACGGGCGATGGAGCAGGCCATCTCCGCGAAGTTCGTGCGCTGCATGGACCCCACCCTACCTTTCGGGGTTCCCTGAAGGAACTCTCGCTGCTACGGTTACAGAGTCTCCTCAAGGAACTCCAGAACCCGGAGAGAACCCATGAAACTCGACCCCGGCGTGCGCGGCGTGCTCGACGGCACCCCGATCGCCCACCTCGCCACCGTCCTGCCCGACGGCGCTCCCCATTCCGTCCCGGTCTGGATCGGCACGCACGGCGACCATGTCGCCGTCCTCACCGGCCCGCGCTCCCGCAAGGCGCTCAACCTGCGGCGCGACCCGCGGGTCGCGCTCTCCCTGACGCCGCCCGGCGACCCGTTCCGGCCGGTGCTCGTCCGGGGCAGGGTCGTGGAGTGGGTCGAGGGCGAGGCGGGCTGGGAGATCGTCGACCGGATCGCCGCGAAGTACATCGGCGGTCCCTACTCGCGCGCGGAGGAACGGGTCGTCGTGCTCATCGAGCCCGACCGGCAGAGCGTGGGCTGACCCCCGCCGTCGGGTGCGGGGGTCTCCCGGCGCCGCCGGTGGTAGCTGACGGCGGCGGTGGCCAGCGCGGCGCCCCACACCGGCCAGAAGCACTCCGGCAGCCAGGCTCCCCACTCCTCCAGGGCGAACCGGCCGGCCACGGTCCAGCGGATGTAGGTGAGCCCGGCCACCGTGATGATGATCGAGACGAACCCGGCCGGTACGACCGCCAGCAGCGGCGGCACCCGGCGGCCGCGCAGCCCCGGGATCCAGCGCGGGAACACCTCGCCCCACCGCTGGACCAGCCCGAGGGTGAGCACGCCGCCCAGCGCCCCGAACGTCGCCAGGTACGCCCCCGCCAGCCACAGCCCGTCCTCGCCCGCGGCCAGGAACTCCGTGCTCACGCCGAGCGGGATGCCCAGTGCCCACGCCCACCGGGTGGCGCAGTAGACCAGCGGCACCGCGACCGCCACGTACACCGCGATCCGCCCGCGCGCCGGGGTGAACCAGTTCCCGCGCCCGCGCCCGTGGTCCCGCGCGGCGGCGGCCAGCAGCAGGCCGCCCAGCACGCACACGAGCTGGTTCAGCACCGGCCACGGCCAGGCGTCGGCGAACGTCGCGCCGCCCAGCCCCCAGCCGAAGAGGGGGGCGACCAGGAGCAACGGCGTGTAGGCGACGCCCATCATCAGCCGCGAGTCGGGCACCACCAGCACCAGCAGCGCGGCGATCGGCCAGGCCAGGAAGACCGGCACCCGCCTCCATGCCCCCTTCGACGGGCGCTCACCGCCACGGTGGCTCGGCTCGGGTGGGCGCGGCCCGGGTCCGTTCGCCGGGCGGGGGCCATCGCGGCGGGTCAGGGCCAGTGCTGTGGCGGCCACCAGCGCCGCGAACGCCGCGATCCACCAGCCGAACGGCGGCGCCGTGCCGGCCAGGATCGACAGCGCGCCGTCGGGGTCGGGATCGTCGGCCCCCCAGGGATAACCGGGCGCCCCGAGCGCCCACGCCGCGCCGAGCAGGCCGTAGGCGACCGCCCACAGCGCCGCCGCGTACCCGTACCGGCCGGAAGTGAAGATCGTCATGCCGACGAGCCTCCCAGCGCGGGCGCCCGGCGGGCAGATGCCGTTCGGCACCTCCTGCCGGCCGCGGCAGTGCCGTTCGGCACGTGGGGCGCGCCGGCGCGGGCGCATATCGTGTCCCGGGTGAACGTGCTGTGGATGGTCGCCGCCTCACTGCCGGCGGCGGTCGCCGTCGCCGTGGCGGCGACCGGGTTGTTCCTGGCCGGCAGCAGGGCCAGGTGGCTTACCTGGCTGACCCTGGCGGCCGCGGGCGGGTCCCTGGTGGTCACGACCCTGTGGCTGGCCGCCGGGGGGCCGTCCACGCCGGGCGTCGGCGCGCTGGGCATGGCCGAGAGCGCGGGGCTGACGGTCGCGGCGGGCCTGGTCGTCCGGTACGCGCCGGTCCGCCGGGCCGTGCCCGCGGCGCTGCTCGCGGGGCTCGCCGCGGCCACCTGGCTGCCGCGCGTCTTCACGCCCGCCTCGCCGCTGGAGGCGCTGGGGGCGTGCGCGTTCTGGGGGGTGGGCGTGCTGGCGGGCGCCGCCGTGGGCGCCTATCTGCGCCTGCTCGACGTACGGCAGCGGCGGGCGGTGGCCGACACGAGCACCGTCCTGCGGCTGCGGCTGGCCGGCGACCTGCACGACTTCCTCGCCCACGACATCAGCGAGATGGTCGCGCACGCCCAGGCGGGCACCGTCGCGGGTGATCCGCTGCGGGCGCTGGAACGCGTCGAGGCGGCCGGTCAGCGGGCCCTGTCCACGCTCGACCGCACGCTCGACATGCTTCACCACGACCGGCCCCTCGGCCCGTCCGGCGACCTGGACGGCATCGCCGAGGCCGCCGCGCGCTTCTCCGCCGCCGGACCGGCGCACGTCGGCGTGCGGATCGACCGCGCGGCGGCCGTCCCGGCGGAGACGGCGGCGCTGGCCTACCGGATCGTGATCGAAGGGCTGACCAACATCCGGCGGCACGCGCCCCGGGCCCGCCGCGTCGAGCTGTCCGTCACGACGCCGGGCGACGTCCTGGCGCTCACGCTGACCAACGACGGGACGACCGGCGCGGCGGGCCGCCGCCGCGGCGGCGCGGGCCTGCCCGGCCTGGCCGCGCTCGTCGCGGAACAAGGAGGCGAGCTGGTCGCGGGGGCCGCGCCGGACGGGTGGTCGCTGGCGGCGCGGCTGCCGCTGCGACAATCTCCCGGGTGAGCATCCGCATCCTCGTCGCCGACGACCAGGAGGGCATCCGCGACGCCTTCCGCCTGATCCTCGACGCCCAGCCCGACCTGACCGTGGTGGCCGAGGCGGCCGACGGCCGCACCGCGATCGACACCGCCCTCGCCGTCCGGCCGGACGTGGTGCTCGCCGACATCCGCATGCCCGGCGCCGACGGCATCGAGGTGACCCGCGCCCTGTCCGGCACCGGCATCCACGTGGTGGTCGTCACCACGTTCGGGCTGGAGGAGTACGTCCGGGCGGCGCTCAGGCACGGCGCGGCCGGGTTCGTGCTGAAACGCTCGGGCCCCGCGCTGCTCGTCGAGGCCGTCCGGGCGGCCGTGAACGGCGACATGCTCATCAGCCCCCAGCTCACCGTCCGGCTGCTGCGCGGGAGCGGCCCGGAACGGGAGGTCTCGGACGTGGTGCTGACGGAGCGGGAGGACGAGATCGTGGCCCTGGTGGCTCAGGGGTGGACCAACGCGGAGATCGCCGCCGAGCTCTTCCTGTCCCCGGGGACGGTGAAGAACCATGTCGCCGCGGTCCAGCGCAAGATTGGCGCGAGGAACCGCGTGATGATCGCGGGATGGGCGTGGGCGACCGGCAGGGCCCAGCCGTGACGGGGTGTGCCCGTCCGTGCCGTGCCGCCGGTCAGGGGAGGTGGCGGGCCAGGTAGAGGGCCGTCTCGACGTTCAGGGCGACCTGCTCGCCGAGCGTGTCGAGGAGCGTGCCGAACAGGTTCTCGCGCACGTCGTCGGCCAGGATGCGGTAGGACGACTGGGTGGACAGCAGGGCGACGTAGTCGGCGGTCGAGACCGTGCGTCCCGACCGGTAGAGCCGGGTGCCGAGGTCGCCGAACTCGGGCGGCAGCCCCATCTCCCCGGCCCACTCACGTGCCCCGGCCGCCTCGCCGATGGGCCTGCCGATCGGGCCGGTGTTGGGCCTGATGTGCGGGGCGAACCGCTCGTGCGCGGCCAGCAGCCTCGCGGTGACCCCCTCGTCGGCGGGCCAGTCGACGTTCCAGAACAGGGCGAGCCCGCCGCCCGGGGCCAGCGCCGCGGCGGCCCGCTGCCAGCGCACCTCCTTGTCGACCCAGTGCCACGCCTGGGCGCAGTACAGCAGGCCGAACGCCTGTTCCGGGACGTACTCCTCGAACGAGGAGACGGTGACCGTCACGTTCGGCCGGTCGGCGGTCCGCCGGGCCAGCACGGCGGCCATGGCCGGATCCGGCTCGGTGGCCACGAGCTCGATGCCGCTCGCCGCGAACAGCTCCGTCGCCTTCCCCGTGCCCGCGCCCACCTCCAGCGCGGGCCCGCCGGCGTAGGCCAGCACGTCCGCGGCCAGCTCCGCCGGGTAGCCGGGCCGGACCCTGTCGTACTCGTCAGCGACTTCGCCGAAGACCCTTCCTTGAATGCGTTGTGTTGTCATGTACCCGATCCTGATTCATGATCGTCCGGGGGCGCAACCCCGCCGGTGCACATTGAGTACGCGCTACTCAGGCCGTACGGGCCCCGCGACCGCACGCTTGGTCGCATGAAGACACACATCCTTCGCCCGGCGGCCGTCGTCGCCCCGCTGCTCGTCCTCGGGCTCACCACCGCCCCGGCGCCCGCGTCGGCCTCGGCGTCGTCCGTCTGGGCCGCGTCCAACGTCCAGCTCGTCAACCGGCAGACCGGCAAGTGCCTGACCATCGCCGGAGGCGTCAGCACGGAGAACAACGTGCACGCCGTCCAGTACGACTGCGACAGCCACCCCTCCCGCCGCTGGGACGTCTGGGGCTACTCCAGCGCGGCCCTGCAGGTCAGGAACCGCCAGACCGGCAAGTGCCTGACCATCGCCGGAGGCGTCAGCACCGAGAACAACGTCGTCGCCCTCCAGTACACCTGCGACACCCACCCCTCGCGCTACTGGGCGCTCGGCACCCGCGTCGGCCAGTACGTCGAGTTCCGCAACGTGCAGACCGCCAAGTGCCTGACCATCGCCGGCGGGGTGAGCACCGCCAACAACCTGGAGGCCGTCCAGTACACCTGTGACGGGCACCCGTCCCGGTTCTGGGAGATCCGCGACTACTACGGGAGCTGACCAGGGCGCCGTCCCCGGCGGCGCCGGGGACGGCGAGCTCCGGCGCCCGGCGGCCGGCCGCTCACCGGGAGCGGGGCCTGAGCAGGGTGTCGAAGAGGGTGTCCAGCAGGTCGCGGGGGATGCCCGACCCGGTCAGGGCGCCGTAGACGACCGGGCCCAGCAGGGCGTCGAGGGCCGGCCCGGGGGCGAGGGCGGGGGAGATCTCGCCGGCCGCGGTCGCGCGGGCGAGCAGGTCGCGTTCGCGCGCACGGCGGGGGCCGAGGTAGCGCTCGTGGAAGCCGGCGGCCGTGCCGGGATGGTGCTGGGCCTCGGCGAGGAGGGTGAGCAGGACCTTGCCGGCCGGATCGCCGGTGACGAACCGCGCGAAGTCGTGCAGGTAGCCGCGGATGTTCTCCGCCGTGGGCCGCTCGACGGGGACGGGCAGCCGCTTGCCGCTGTCCTCGATGAGCGTGTCGAGCAGGATCTCGACCTTCGACGGCCACCAGCGGTAGATCGTCTGCTTGGCGACGCCGGCGCGGCGCGCGATCGCCTCCATCGTCAGGGCGCCGAAGCCGTGCTCGACGAGCAGGTCGTCGGTGGCGTGCAGCACGGCCAGGCGCGCGGCCTCGTCACGCCGGTTGCCGGAGCGCGCGCGGCGCTGCTCGGGGTTCACGGCTGGCATGCGGGACACGATACCGGCCCCCGGATGCGTGCTACTGTCTAGACGCAACGTTGCGTCTAGACAAATGGAGTGGCCATGTCCCTCACGGCCGACCGGCAGGCCCTCGTCATCGGCGCCTCCCGCGGGCTCGGGCTCGTCCTCGCCGGCGAGCTGGCCCGGCGCGGCCGGCGCGTCGTCGCCACGACCCGCGCGGACGACCGCGAGCTACGGGCGCGCGCCGGCGCCTGGAACGGACGCCTGGAGATCGAGCGGCTGGAAATGACCGACCCCGGGCAGCTGGCCGCCCTGCGCGAGCGCCTGACCGGACGCCGGCTCGACCTGCTGTTCGTCAACGCCGCGATCGACCGCGGCGACCTGCCGATCGGCGAGGTCCCGACCGGCATGTTCACCGAAGTGATGATCACCAACGCGCTGAGCCCGATGCGCGCCCTGGAGTCGCTGCGCGGGCTCGTGGCGCCCGGCGGGACGGTCGCGGTCATGTCGTCCGAGCAGGGCAGCGTCTCGCGCAACGACGAGCTCTACAAGGCCAGCAAGGCCGCGCTCAACCAGCTCATGCGCAGCTACGCCACCCGCCACGGGGACGACGGCCACACCAAGCTGCTCCTCGACCCGGGCCACAACCGCACCCGGCTGGGCGGGCCAGGCGCGCCGCTCCTGCCGGAGGAGAGCGTCCCGGCCGTGGTGGACGTCCTGGAGGCGCAGGCGGGCCTGCCCGGCCTGCGGTTCCTGGACCGCCACGGGGAGACCGTCCCCTGGTAGCCGCCGGTCAGCCGGTGGGCGCGCCCAGCAGGGGCAGCCACACCTCGTCCACGATCTCGGCGATCGACTCCTCCGGCACCCGGCGCATCGTGACGAGCATGTCGTGCCGGAGCAGGTCGAGCGGCAGGTTCACCACCCTGGACGAACGCGGCACGTCGGGCAGCTCGCCGCGCTCGACCGCCCGGCCCACGATCGTCTCGAACGCGGTCGCCTGGCCGGGCGGCAGCAGGGTGTCGCGCAGCTCGGTGAGGCTGGTGCCGGTCTCCCGGAAGTAGTCGGCGAGCTGCACGCTCATCAGCGTCAGCATGCCCGCGCGGTCGTCGCCGGCGTTGCGCAGGAACCCGACGGCGTCGTCGCGCAGGCTGCCGGTGTCGGGTACGTCGATCAGCCGCCAGAACTTGGCGAGGGTGGCCAGCAGCAGGTCGTCGCGCCGGGGCCAGCGCCGGTAGAGCACCGGGCGGCTGGTGCCGGCGCGGGCGGCGACGGCCTCGAAGGTGAAGCCGTGGTAGCCGTGCTCGACCAGCACGTGCCAGGCGGCGTCGAGGATGGCGTCCGCCAGCGCGGAGCCGCGACGGCGGGACGCGCCGCCGGGGGCACGGTGCTTGAGATTCACTTGCGTATCTTATCGCGGCGCCCTACGGTGACCGGAATTAGATACAGCCCTGTACCCAAAGGACCGTCCATGATGTTCGACGTCATCGTCGTCGGCGCCGGGCCCGCCGGCCTCTTCCTCGCCTGCGAGCTGCGCCTGGCCGGCGTCCGGCCGCTGGTGCTGGAACGACGGCCGGAGCCCGACCTGTCGGACAAGGCCCACGGCCTGGCCGGGCAGGTCGTCCGGCTCCTGGACCACCGCGGCCTGTTCGAACGCTGCGGCGGCCGGGGCGTCCCGGCGCCCGCGCCGGGCCACTTCTTCGGCGGGATGCCGCTGCCGCTGCACACGCTCGGCGCGGCGAACCCGATGTACCTCCTGCCCTGCGACCAGCGCGACCTCGAACGGGTGCTCGCCGCGCGCGCGGCCGAACTCGGCGCGGAGGTGCGGCGCGGCCAGGAGGTGATCTCCTTCGGCCAGGACGACGACCGGGTCGAGGTCGTGACCCGCGGCCCCGGCGGCGCCGAGACCACCCTCACCGCCCGCTACCTGGTCGGCTGCGACGGCGGCCACAGCACGGTCAGGAAGGCGGCGGGCATCGGCTTCCCCGGCGTCAGCGACGACCACGTCGTGGACCGCTCGGCCCTCATCGGCCCGAGCGAGCACTTCCGGATCCTGCCCGGCGGGCGCGTCCTGATCGAGGGGCTCGGCGAGATCCCGGCCCACTTCCACCGCACCGATCGCGGCGTCTTCACCCTCCTGGCCCACGACCCGCGGCGGCCGCTGATCAACACGGCCGAGTGGGAGGACCACCCGGCGGGCGGCTTCCCGGGGCCGGGCGCGCCGATGACGCTGGCCGAGATGGAGAAGAGCGTCGAACGCGTCCTCGGCGTGCGCCTGCCGCTGAGCCGGCCGCCCGAGGGCGCGCCGGTCATGCTGCGCCGGCTGTGCGGGCGCAACACCCGGCTCGCCGACCGCTACCGCGCCGGACGGGTCTTCATCGCCGGCGACGCCGCCCAGGTGAGCCACGGGCCCACCCTGAACCTGGCGCTTCATGACGCCGCCAACCTGGCCTGGAAACTCGCCGCCACGCTGCGCGGACGGGCCCCGGAAGGGCTCCTGGACAGCTACGAGACCGAGCGCCGCGCGTGCGCCGGACGCGTGGTCACCCAGACCCTGGCCGCGACCGCCCTGCTGGCGCCCGGCGCCGAGGTCACCGCGCTACGACGGCTGTTCGCCGAGCTCCTGGGCCGTACGGAGAACCTGCGCATGATCGCCGAGCTGATGGCGGGCGGCGACGTCCGCCACGACATGGGGGAGGAGCGGCCCGCCGGGCCCACCGGCTGGTTCGCGCCGTCCCTGGCGCTGACCACCGGCGACGGGCGGCCGCGGCGCCTGGCCGAGCTGATGCGCGACGCCCGCCCCCTGCTCCTGGACCTGACCGGCGGCGACGCCCTGGCCACCGCCGCCGCGCCCTGGCTCGGCCGGGTGCGGCACGTGGCCGCCACCGCCGCCACCGCCGCCGACGCCCCCGCCCCGGCGCTGCTCGTCCGGCCGGACGGCTACGTCGCCTGGGCGGGCGCGGCCCCCGACGGCCTCAGGGCATCCCTCGCCCGCTGGTTCGGCCCGAGCTGAGCCCGGCCGCCCGTCCTGGCGGGGAGGGGTCACTCCGGGCTGGTGACGCGGGCCAGCACGATGCCGCCCACGATCAGCGCCAGCGCCGCCATCCGGCCGATCGACATCGGGTCCTTGTGCACGACGACGCCCAGGGCGATCGCGCCGACCGCCCCGATGCCGGTGAAGACGGCGTACGCGGTGCCGACCGGGAGGGTCTTCATCGAGTACGACAGCAGCCAGACCGCGGCCACCATGAGGACGAAGCAGAGCAGGGTGGGCAGCGGCTTGGTGAAGCCCTGGGTGGGCTTGATGCTCTGCGCCCAGGCGATCTCCACCAGTCCGGCCAGCCCGAGGATGAGCCAGTTCATCGTCAGAACTCCTTCCCCAGGTCGTGCGCGCCGCGCAGCGCGGCGGCGTACAGCTCGTCGTGCTGGGCGCGCAGGTGGGCGAGGTCGGGGTCGACGCGGGAGTTGGCCAGCTCGGCGGCGACGACGGTGGTGTCCTCGACGGCGAAGTGGCCGGCGAAGAAGTCACGCAGGTAGCGCTCCTGGTAGTCGAACCTGGCCTTGGGGGCGCCGGGCGAGTAGGCCCCGCCGCGGGCGGTGGTGACCACGAAACGCCGCCCGGCGAGCGACATCTTGGGGAAGGTCACCTGGTCGAGCCAGGCCTTGAGCGCCGACGGGATCGAGTAGTTGTACATCGGGGTGGCGATCAGCACCACGTCCGCGGCCACCAGCTCCGACAGCAGCGGCTCGATGATCGCCCACGCGGCGGCCTGCTCGGGGGTCCGGACGGCCTCGTGGTAGCGGGAGATGTCGGTGATCCGGTTGGCCATGACGTAGTCGCACAGCTCGGTCCACGCCTCCCCGATGTGCGGCACCGGCTCGGCGGCCAGGTCGCGGTGGACGTAGGTGCCCTCGGGGTGGGCGGACCGCCACGCCTCGGCGAAGGCGTCGCCGAGCTCGCGGCTGATCGAACGGCGTCGGGCGCTGGCGTCCAGGTGCAGCAGAACGGCCATGGGAGGAGCTCCTCGAAATAAGTGGACATCACGTCCGGTTTGCGGTCGAGGTGACCGTAGCAACTAAGCGGGCACGTTGTCCACTTATGTCGTGGTGGGTTAGAGTCGCCGCCATGGAGTCCCGTACCGAGTTGCTGACCGGACGTCCCGTGGCGGAGGCGGGCCGCCCGCGCGAGCGCGCCGACGCCGCCCGCAACCGCGCCAAGGTGCTCGCCGCGGCGGCCGAGCTGTTCGCCACCCGCGACCCGCGCGGCGTGACGATGGACGACATCGCCAAGGCCGCGGGCGTCGGGCGGGGCACGCTCTACCGCCGTTATCCCGACACCGTCTCGATCGCGCAGGCCCTGCTCGACGAGCACGAGCGCGTGCTGCAGGAACGCCTGCTGCGCGGCGACCCGCCACTCGGCCCCGGCGCGCCCCCCGCCGACCGGCTCGCCGCCTTCTACGCCGCGATGGTCGACCTGCTGGACGAGCACATCTCGCTCGTCCTGGGCGCCGAGCAGGGCGCGCTGCGGTACGCCACCGGCGCCTACGGGTTCTGGCGGGCGCACGTGCGGGTGCTGCTGGCGCAGGCGGGCGTCCCGGAGACCGAGGCGCTGGCCGACATCCTGCTCGCCCCGCTGGGCCCCGAGGTCTACGCCGAGCAGCGCAGGCGCGGGCTCACCCCCGAGCAGATCACCGCCGCCCTGGCCCGGCTGGCGCACGGCATCGTCGACCGGGAGGCCGGGCGCTGACCGCGCCGGCGGCGGCCCACCCCCAGGCCGCCGCCTTGTCGTACGGGTCGACGTTCCTGAAGGCCATCCCGACGATCTCCTCGACGTCGAGGGGCCGGCCCGTCCCGCCTGCCCGCTCCGGTCGCGGGGTTACGCGGTGAGGGCGTCGTGCAGGAAGCGGCGGATGTCCGCCCGCGCGTCCTCGGCCTGGGGGGCCAGGACCGGCATGCTGAGGAAGGCGTGCCCGGCCCCCGGGTACTCGGCCAGGCGGGCGGGGGTGCCGGCGGCCTGCAGCGCCTCGGCGTAGCGGCGGCCGTGGTCGGCGATCGGGTCGTGGGTCGGCACCGCCACGAACGCCGGGGCCAGCCCGCCCAGGTCGTCGGCATGCAGCGGGGAGAGCGCGCGGGCGTCCGTTCCCTCGGGCACGGCGAGCCGGTGGAACAGCCGCAACACCGGCACGCTGAGCGTCGGGGTGTCGGCGTACTGGGTCATCGAGGGGTGGTCGAACATCGTCCCGGCCACCTCCACGGCGGGGTTGACCAGCACCTGGGCCTTCAAGGGCAGGCCGGCGTCGCGGGCCCTGATCGCCGCCAGGGCGCAGATCAGGCCGCCGCAGCTCTCGCCGAACAGGACGGTCCGCGCCGGGTCGACGCCCCACTGCGCGGCGTTCTCCAGCACGTGCCGGAGCACGTCCCAGCCGTCGTCGGCGGCGGCGGCCAGCGGCGTGCGCTGGTCGAGGAGGCGGTGGTCCACCGAGACGACGACGGCGGGCAGGTGAGCGGCGAGGTGGCTGTTGACCCAGTCGCTCTGCGGCGCCGTGCCGACGAAGCCGCCTCCGTGCACGTGGAGCACGAGCGGCAGCACGTCCCCGCCGCCCGGCTCGGCCGCTGCTCGCGGCCGGTGGACCCGGACGGGGATGTCGCGGCCGGGCAGTGCCACCGTCCGCCAGTCGATGGTGACGCCGGGGTCCGGCCGGCCGGTGATCGCCTGTGCCTCGACGGAGGCGCGCAGCCGGTTCTCCGCCTCGGCGTAGGCGGCCAGTTCGGCGGCGGTGACGGTGTCCCAGTCCGGCACGACCGGACGCAGGCCGGTGGAGGTCTCGCTCATGGACGTCTCCTCAGAGTTTCGCTACTTGAAGTTTCGATACCTAAAGTAGCGAAAACGTGGCATCGCCGGCCTGTGACGTCGATCACATCCATCCGCCTCGCGGTCCGCGGACAGGACGGCCTGGCCGGCCTTGCGGCAGGCGGGCGGATCGCAGCCTGGGTTCTTCGCAACACGACATGTTGGGTGTGACTTTTTGATCCGCCCTATATATGGTGTCTCCCGCAGCCGGTTCGGTCGCCCCGCCAGGGCGGCCGAGGCAAGAGGGAACCCGGTGGAAATCCGGGACTGCCCCGCAGCGGTGAGTGGGAACGACCGCCGTCAGACGCACTGGGCCGAAGGCCTGGGAAGCGACGGCCAGTAGGCAGCGACAGCATGCCCATGAGTCCGAAGACCTGCCGGCGCGCCGCGCGCGATCATGCGTGCGCGGCTGCTCCGAGGCCGCGCGGGACGGTGGACGGACTGGCGAGAGGGCTGTGGCGCCTCGCCGTCCGCCTCCTGCGCGCGTTCTCGGCAACTGACCGAGTTCACGAGGGGAGAGCGCAGTGACGGTCACAGGGGACCCGATGACGGACCTGGCCGGGACGGCGCGGGCGGACGCCGACAGGTCCGCGCCGCGGCGCGTCCAGATGCAGGTGCGCAAGCGCAACGGCACCGCGGAGCCGGTGGACGTCAACAAGATCGTACGTGCGGTGGAGCACTGGGCGACCGATCTGACGGACATCGACCCGATGCGGGTGGCCACCAAGACGATCAGCGGCCTCTACGACGGGGCCACCACCGCCGAGCTGGACCGGCTGTCCATCCAGACGGCCGCCGAGATGATCGGCGAGGAGCCGCAGTACTCGCGCCTGGCCGCGCGGCTGCTGTCGGGCTACATCGACAAGGAGGTCCGCGGGCAGGGCGTGGCCTCCTTCAGCCAGGCGATCCGGCTGGGCCACGCCGAGGGGCTCGTCGGCGACGAGACCGCCGAGTTCGTCAACGCCAACGCCCGCAAGCTCGACGACGCCATCGACCTCACCGCCGACCTGCGGTTCGAGTACTTCGGGCTGCGCACGGTCTATGACCGCTACCTGCTGCGCCACCCGTCCACCCGGCTGGTGGTGGAGACGCCGCAGTACTGGCTGCTGCGCGTGGCCTGCGGGCTGGCCGAGACGCCCGCCGAGGCCGTCGGCTTCTACCGGCTCATGTCGTCGCTGGCCTATCTGCCCAGCTCGCCGACGCTGTTCAACTCCGGCACCCGGCACACCCAGATGTCCTCCTGCTACCTGGTCGACTCGCCCCGTGACGAGATCGGCTCCATCTACGACCGTTACGCCCAGGTGGCACAGCTGTCGAAGTTCGCCGGCGGGATCGGCATCTCCTGGTCGCGGGTGCGCTCCCGGGGCGCGCTGATCCGCGGCACGAACGGGCACTCCAACGGCATCGTCCCGTGGCTGCGCACGCTCGACGCGTCGGTGGCCGCCGTCAACCAGGGCGGCCGGCGCAAGGGCGCCGCCTGCGTCTACCTGGAGCCCTGGCACCCGGACGTCGAGGAGTTCCTGGAGCTGCGCGACAACACCGGCGAGGACGCCCGCCGCACCCACAACCTCAACCTGGCCAACTGGATCCCCGACGAGTTCATGCGCCGCGTCGAGGCCGACGGCATCTGGTCGCTGTTCGACCCCGACGAGGTCCCTGAGCTGCCCGACCTGTGGGGCGAGGCGTTCGAGGAGGCCTACCGCGCCGCCGAGCGCGACGGCCGGTACGTCCGGCAGGTCAAGGCCCGCGACCTGTACGCCAAGATGATGCGCACCCTCGCCCAGACCGGCAACGGCTGGATGACCTTCAAGGACGCCGCCAACCGCCTGTGCAACCAGGCGGCCGAGCCCGGCAACGTGGTGCACCTGTCCAACCTGTGCACCGAGATCGTCGAGGTGTCCAGCGACGCCGAGACCGCGGTCTGCAACCTGGGCTCGGTCAACCTCGCCGCCCATCTGACGGGCGCCGGGCCCGACCGCGGCATCGACTGGGAGCGGCTGCGCGCCACCGTCCGCACCGCGGTCACCTTCCTCGACCGGGTGATCGACATCAACTACTACCCGAGCGAGCAGGCCGCGGCCAGCAACCCGCGCTGGCGCCCGGTCGGCCTCGGCGTGATGGGCCTGCAGGACGTCTTCTTCGCCCTGCGCCTGCCGTTCGACTCGGCCGAGGCCAAGGAGCTGTCCACCCGGATCGCCGAGGAGATCTACCTGTCGGCGCTGGAGACCTCCGCTGGCCTGGCCGAGCGCTTCGGCGCCCACCCCGCCTACGACCAGACGTGGGCGGCGCGCGGCCGGCTCCAGCACGACCTGTGGGGCGAGAGCGGCACGCAGGCCGAGCGCTGGGACGCGGTCCGCGAGCGCATCGCCGCCCACGGCCTGCGCAACTCGCTGCTGATCGCGATCGCGCCGACCGCCACCATCGCCTCGATCGTCGGCTGCTACGAGTGCATCGAGCCGCAGGTGTCCAACCTGTTCAAGCGCGAGACCCTGAGCGGGGAGTTCCTGCAGATCAACAACGCGCTGGTGGCCGAGCTGAAGTCGCGCGGCCTGTGGGACGAGCGCGTCCGGGCGGCCATCAAGCAGGCCGAGGGCTCGGTGCAGGGCATCGCCGAGCTGCCCGAGGACGTGCGCCGGCTGTTCCGCACCGCCTGGGAGCTGCCGCAGCGCGCCCTGATCGACATGGCCGCCGCGCGCTCGCCGTTCATCGACCAGAGCCAGTCGCTCAACCTGTTCATGAGCGCGCCGACGATCGACAAGCTCTCCTCGATGTACCTGTACGCCTGGAAGTCCGGCCTGAAGACCACCTACTACCTGCGCTCGCGACCGGCCACCCGCATCCAGCAGGCCACCGTGCCCCTCGTGAACAAGTCCGAGGAAGCCCTGGTCTGCTCCCTGGAGAACCCCGAGTCGTGCGAAGCCTGCCAGTGACCCCCGAGGAGAATCCGATGTTGCTCGACCCGGGCATGAGCCTGACCCTGCGGCCCATGCGCTACCCCCTGTTCTTCGACCGCTACCGCGACGCGATCAAGAACACCTGGACGGTCGAGGAGGTGGACCTGCACTCCGACCTGAAGGACCTGTCCAGGCTGTCGGCGGCCGAGCGCCACCTGGTCAGCCGCCTGGTCGCCTTCTTCGCCACCGGCGACACGATCGTGGCCAACAACCTGGTGCTCAACCTCTACCAGCACGTCAACGCGCCCGAGGCGCGCCTGTATCTGAGCAGGCAGCTGTTCGAGGAGGCGGTGCACGTCCAGTTCTACCTGAACCTGCTGGACACGTACGTGCCGGACGAGGAGGAGCGGTTCGCGGCGTTCGCGGCGGTGGAGAACATCCCCTCCATCCGGCGCAAGGCCGAGTTCTGCTTCCGCTGGATCGACTCCATCGGCAGCCTCCAGCGGCTGGAGACCCGCGACGACCGGCGGGCGTTCCTGCTCAACCTGATCTGCTTCGCCGCCTGCATCGAGGGCCTGTTCTTCTACGGCGCGTTCGCCTACGTCTACTTCCTGCGCTCGCGCGGCCTGCTGAACGGGCTGGCCTCGGGCACCAACTGGGTCTTCCGCGACGAGTCCATGCACATGGCCTTCGCCTTCGACGTGGTGGACGTCGTCCGGCAGGAGGAGCCGGACCTCTTCGACGAGGAGATGGCCCGCCAGGTCAGGGAGATGCTGGCCGAGGCGGTCGACTGCGAGGCGCAGTTCGCCGAGGACCTGCTCGGGCAGGGCGTGCCGGGCATGTCGACCACGGACATGCGCTCGTACCTGGAGCACGTGGCCGACCGGCGGCTGGCCCAGCTCGGCATCGAGCCGCTGTACGGGGCGAAGAACCCGTTCGCGTTCATGGAGCTGCAGGACGTGCAGGAGTTGTCGAACTTCTTCGAGCGGCGGGTGTCGGCGTACCAGGTGGGGGTGACCGGCTCGGTCAGCTTCGACGCCGACTTCTGACCCGTACGGATCCACGACGTGAAGACCCCCGGCGGGGTTCGACCCCGCCGGGCACCGGGTTCGCCGGCCCGGTCAGGCGGGCTCGGGGCGGTTGTCCTTGCCGTCCAGCCAGAGCACGTCGGACTCGTCGCGGTGGGAACCGGTGGTGCCGACGTGCTTGGCGTCGATCTGCGCACCCTTCTTGATCACGTGGACGAGGGCCATGGCGTGGCCGCGTCCGAGGTCGTAGTCCTGCTTGAGCCAGTCGATGATCGTCCCGGCCTTGGTGGACGGGGCGTCGAAGCCGCGTTCCTCGGCCAGGGCGATGAACTGACGGGGGGTCAGCCCGGTCTTGCCTTCGATGTTGTCCAGGTAGGCCTGGAAGGACATGGTGTGCTCCGCTCGTCATGGGGTGTTGCCGCCATGATGCACCATTTCGATGGGCGCACCGTCTCAGTAGAATGCCGTTCCGCCGAGTGCCGAGGGGTGACGGTGATGGACGAGCGCGAACTGACCTGCCCGTGGGAAGGCGTCCTGGTCACACCGGGCCCGGCCGTGCGTACGGGGGTGCTCGTGCTGGCGGGGTCGAGCGGGCGGATCGAACGGGACAGGGCCCGCCTGCTGGCCGCGGAGGGGGTGACCGCGCTGTCGATCCGCTGGTTCGGCGGTCCCGGGCAGCCGCCCGGCATCTGCGAGATCCCGCTGGAGACCTTCGTGTCGGCCGTCGACCTGCTGGAGTCCACCGGCGTCCGGCGGGTCTGCGTGCTGGGCATGTCGAAGGGGGCCGAGGCCGCGCTGCTGACCGCCGTCCGGGATCGGCGGGTCGGCGGGGTGGTGGCGCTGTCGCCGACCTCGGTCGTGTGGGGCAACGTCGGGCCGGGGCCGGACGGGGAGAAACGTCCCTACCGGTCGTCCTGGACGTGGAGGGGGCGGCCGCTGCCGTTCGTCCCGTACGACGACGACTGGGCCGAGGCCGAGCCCGAGCACGGCCCGCTGGCCCTGCGCGAACTGTACGAGCTCAGCCAGCGCACGTTCGCCGGCCTGTTGCCGGCCGCGGAGATCCCCATCGAGGCCGCGGCGGCCGACGTGCTGCTGGTGGCGGGCGGGGATGACGCCATGTGGCCGTCCGTGCCGTTCGCCGGGCGGCTGGCCGCCCGCCGTCGTGCCGCCGGCCGCACGGTCCGGGTGGTCAGCCGGGCCGAGGCCGGTCATCGTCCGCGCCTGCCGGGGGAGGGGCCCGCCCCCGAATCGCCGGACTTCCGCTACGGGGGCGACCCGGTCGCCGACGCCAGGCTGGGAGCCGACGCCTGGCCGCACATCCTCGACCTGCTGCACGGCTGACGCCGCGGGTCACATGTGGTGATCGTCTTCTGCTAGTTTGTACCTTCCGGCCGGATGTTGCATCCGGCCGAGAGTGCTTGTATGACCATTTCTCAGGCAAGCGTGCGGCCCGTCGAGGCCGCGGACCATCCCACCGTCGAACGCCTCTGGCTCATGTTCCGCCACGACATGGCGGACTACCAGGGCGGGCTGCCCGACCCCGACGGCACCTACCACGGCGACCGCCTGCGTGCCGCCCTTGAGGGCGACGACTGGAGGGCCTACCTGTTCACCAGCGGCGACCGGCCGGTGGGGTTCGCGTTCGTGCGCGCCGCCTCCGGCCCGGTCCGGGTGCTGAACAGCTTCTTCGTCGTACGCGGGGCACGCCGGTCCGGGATCGGGCTGCGGGTCGTCCGGGAGGTGATCTCCCGGCATCCCGGGCCGTGGCGGATCGCCTTCCAGGACGCCAACACGGCGGGCGTGGCGTTCTGGCGGCGTGTCGCCACGGAGTTCGCCGGTGACGCGTGGACGGAGGAGCGCCGGCCCGTCCCGAACCGCCCGGACGTCCCGCCGGACGTGTGGATCTCCTTCACCGCAGCCGAGATCTGATGGTGTGGTACGTTTTTGCGACGCATCGACCTGAGGAGGTGAGACCGATCAACGTTGTGACAGGTCGGGGCTCCCTCACGCGCATCGCCTAGGGAGCGCCCGCACAAGGCATCCCGAAAGGCTCAAGACGCGCATGCGTTTCCTCTCCCGGACGTCGGCCGACGGCGTCATCGAACGATCCTTCACCCTCGGCGAGATCCCCGGCGTCCTGTGGACCCCGCAGGACGCCGAGCCCCGCGGCCTGGTCCTGATCGGGCACGGCGGCGGGCAGCACAAGCAGGCCCCGGGCGTCGTGGGACGCGCACACCGGCTGGCCGCCGAACGCGGCTTCGCGGCGGCGGCCATCGACGCGCCGGCCCACGGCGACCGGCCCGGAAGCGCCGAACACGAGCGGATCATCGCCGCGATGCGGGAGCGCATGGCCGGCGCGGGCGACCCCACCCCGCTGCTGGCCGAGCTGCACACGCTGCTGGCCGCCCAGACCGTGCCGGAGTGGCGGTCGGTCCTGGACGCGCTCGGCGACCAGGGGCCGGTCGGCTACTGGGGCGTGTCGCTGGGCTGCGCCCTGGGGATCCCGCTGGTGGCCGCCGAGCCGCGGATCGGCGCGGCGGTGCTGGGGCTGATCGGCACCTCGCTCGCCTCGGCCCGGGCCGCCGCCGGGATCACCGTCCCGGTGCGGTTCCTGCTGCAGTGGGACGACGAACGGGTGCCGCGGGCCGAGGCCCTGGCCCTGTTCGACGCCCTGGCCTCGGCCGAGAAGACCCTGCACGCCAACCCCGGCAAGCACGCGGACGTGCCGGACTTCGAGATCGACAGCGCCCTGCGTTTCCTCGCCGACCGGCTGGGCTGAGGCCGCCGCCGGCCGGGAGGTCGTCCCGGCCGGCCCGCCGCCGGTGAGTACGGGGGCGCGCGGCTGAGCACGTGCGTGCTCACGACAGGGGGCCCGCGGCGCGGCCACCATCGTGGTGCAGGAAGACCACGGCATGGAGGTGGGCGATGCACGACGAGCAGAACGGCGGCCGGGAGCCGTCCGTCGGCAGGAGAGGGCTGCTGCGGCTGACCGGGGCGGCCGCGGTGGTCACGACGGCGGCGATGGTCCTGCCGTCCGGGCAGGCCGCGGCGGCGACGCCGGGCGGAGAAGGGCGGGCAGCGCCGGGACAGGGCCAGGGGGCCGCCGGCTCCGAGGCGCGGGACCGGGACTGGCGGTTGCGCACCGAGCAGCTCCGCGCCAACGGCGACAGCCTCCAGCGCAGCGCCGAGCTGACCAGGCAGAGCCTGGCCGGCCAGACGGCTCTGCGGATCCCGGCCGGACCACCCCGCTGACCACAGCCGACAAAGGAGGACGGACCATGACGTTTTTCGCAAGGGTCGGCTGGACGTGGGAGGCCGGTGGCGCGGTCCTGGGCGCTCCCACCGTTGCCCCCGCCGTGCACGACCTGGCCACCGGCCATCTGGCGCTGCGGATGGCGACCAACCGCGGCGCGCCTTCCACCGCGGACCAGATCACCTCGCTCGGCGCATCGATCGGCGTCCCGCGCAACGAGAACGGGCGCATCGACGGACCCTCGGTGGCCCAGGTCGGGGCGACGTTCCGGCTGGACCCCGACTCCCGCTTCCACGTCGAGAGGTCGTGGAACTCCTCCGAGCTGTCGGTGACCCTCGCCATCAGCCTGGAGGACCTCACGGCGGGCACCGTCGTCACCGGGCCGGAGTTCGTCATCGCCCGGGACTCGGGGTTCAACGTGGGGGAGAACAAGCTGCTGTTCAGCAACCCGGCGCCGGGCGGGTCGGCGGCGGTCAGCGGCGACTTCGCCTGCGCCGCCCGCCACGACTACCGGGCGTGGATCGACCTGCACGCCCGCGTCAGCGGCGCCGGGTTCGGCGGGAGCGGCGGGTCGGGGGCCGACCTGATCGCCGGCGTCGTCGCACCCACGCTCTCCTTCCTGTGGTACTTCACGCCGTTGCAGGGCGCCGCGCCGTCGTCGTGGACCCGCGAGACGACCGCGCCACCCGCCCGCACCGCCGACCGGGCCTGACGACCGGGCCTGACGACCGGGGCGGGCGGTCCGGCCGCGACCGTCAGGGGCGCAGGACGTCGCGCAGTTCGCCGCGGCTGGTGACGCCGAGCTTGGCGTAGGCGCGGGCGACGTGGTTGTCGACGGTGCGTTTGGAGATGCCCAGCCGTTCGGCGATCTGCCGGTGGGTCAGGCCGGTCAGCGCCAGCGTCGCCACCTCGCGCTCGCGGGCGGTCAGCTCGGCGGCCGAGGGCAGCCGTTCGGCCAGGGCCAGGCCGGGGCAGCGGCGCAGGTGCTCGGCCGACAGGCCCCAGCAGCGCCGGGCGGTGTGGGCGCGGCCGTGCTCGTGGTGACGGCGCGCGGCGCGGCCGTACCCCTCGGCGGCCAGGGGATGCAGGCCGAGGCGGGCGAGGTCGCCGGCCGCCGCCTCCAGCGCGGCGGGGTCGCCGACGGTGATCGCCGCGGCGTATCGCAGGTAGGCGGACTCGCCGCCGTCCGTGGTGGCGGGGGGTGGGGCAGGCGTCGGCACGTCCGCGCCGAGTCGTACGGCGTCGGTCAGAGCGAGGGTGTGCACCGCCGCGGCGCCCATGGCCTCCGCCCGGACGGCGGTCGCGCGGGCCAGGCCGGCCGCGGCGCGGGTGTCGCCCCGGGCGGCGGCCACCCACGGCCGGGCCAGGTCGGCCCACAGCCCGAACATCGTCGCGGGCGGCCACTCCAGGCGGTCGGCGGTGCGCAGCGCGTCCCGCGCGGCGTCGGCCTCGCCGGCCAGCGCCTCGGCGTGGGCCACCTCGCCGTAGAGCAGACGGTGGAGCAGGCGGCCGGTGACGGTGTCGGGCCGATGGAGGACGACGGCCTCGCGCAGCCTGCGCCGGGCCTCCGCCACGTCGCCGGTGAAGCGGGCGACCTGGGCCATCGCGATCGCCGCCACCATGAGCGCGTACTCCCAGCCGTGGGCGAGGGCGGCCTCGTGCTCACGCTCGGCCAGCCGCGCGGCCAGGTCCGTACGGCAGGCCAGGAGCGCGCCCTGCACCTGGACCAGCGCGGTGGTCGGCGGCAGCCACGGCATGTTCTCCACCGCCTCGGCCAGCACGGGATCGCGCGCGTCGTGCGGCGTCGCCGGCGTGCGGCCGCCGTAGGCGCCGGCCAGCTCGTGCGCCAGGCGGGCCTTGACCTCGGCCTCCTTGTTGCGCATCCCCGCCCGGAACAGCGGCGGCAGCTCGGACAGCGCCGGGCGCAGGTCGCCGGTGAACGCCGCGAACACCGAGCTCAGGGCCGCCAGCTCCTCGGTGTGCTCCGGGGTCAGGGCCGCGCCGCGGGCGGGGAGCGCCCGGTGGGCGGCGGGGTCGCCGAGCCCCCAGAACAGCGTCTCGGCCCGGCCGAACGCGATCTTGTCGTGGTGGTGGCCGGCGGTGGCGACGGCGTCCATGACGTCGAGCATGGCCATGAGCTCGCCGGTGCGCTCGCCCGAGATGAGCACCCGCCACAGGACCTGCGCCGCGCCGACGCCCTGCTCGACGTCGCCGTCGCGCAGGGCCGACTCGGTGGCGGCACGGGCGAGCTGTTCGGCCAGCGGCAGGTCGAGCAGCGTCCAGGCGCGCCGGGTGGCGGTCAGCAGCATGCCGGGGGGCGGCTGGACGCCGGCGTCGAGGCTCCAGCGGACGATGCGCAGCGCGTCGGAACGGCGGCGGGCTCCCGTGGCGGCGATGGCCTCGGCCAGCACGCGTTTGGCCCTGCGGGTGCGCAGTTCCGGGCAGCCGTCGCGGAGCGCCTCGCCGTACAGGGGGTGGGCCAGGCGGAGCAGGGAGCGGCGGCCGTCGCGCTCGATCCACAGCAGGCCGCGCGCCTCCAGGCGGGTGAGCAGGTCTTCGGGGACGGCCCGGGTCACCACGCCGACGGAGACCGGCTCGGCCAGGGCGAGCAGTTCGAGCGCCCACCGTTCCTGGTCGGCGAGCGCGCCGAGCCGCCTGGCCACCAGCTCGGTCAGCCGGGGGGCGACCAGCCAGGGGCCCTCCCACCGCCACACGCCCTTGGTCTCGGCCAGCGTCCCGGCCTGCATGCCGGCCAGCACGACCTCACGCAGCAGGAGCGGGTTGCCGGCGGTCAGCTCGTGCAGGCGGCGTACGGTGAGCTCGGCCGCCTGGCCGCCGAGCACCTCATGCAGCACCTGGCCGACCTCCGGCGGCGACAGCGCGGCCGGCTCGATCCGCTCGGCCAGCCCCTCGGTCCACAGCGCGGCCAGCCACTCGGAGAACGGCTCGCCGGCGCGCAGCACCACCAGCACGAACGCGGCCCGCGTGCGCGCCAGGTGGCGCAGCACGGCCGCCGACTCGTCGTCGAGCAGGTGGGCGTCGTCCACGACGACCACCGCGCGCCGCGACCCGGCCGTCAGCGCCGACACCATGGCCCGCACCAGCACGCCGCGGCTGGCCACGCCCACGACGCCGTCGGGCACGAGCACGCCGAGCGGGCCGAGCGGCACGTCGGAGTTGCCCGAGGTGGCCGGCACGGAATGCACGACGAACCGGGACGGGTCGAGCGTGGCGAGCGCCTCGTACACCAGCCGGCTCTTGCCGACGCCCGGCGGGCCGGTGATCGCCAGCGCGCCGGCCGCGGGATCGCGCAGGGCGGCCGTGACGCGGCCCAGATCGGACTGCCTGCCCACGAACGGCCACATGCCCGCCTCCCGCTGCGTCGTCTGCCGCAGTCTGACACGCAGGACGGGCACGAGTCAGCCGGAGTGTGTCCTTCGCCGGCGTTCGCATGCCGGGTCAGGAGCCGCCCTTGATCGCGCGGACGGCCGGGTCAGGAGCCGCCGGCGATCTCCACGACGGCGTGGCGGTTGTGCTCGTCGGTGACGTGGTCGAGCAGGTAGTGGGCCAGGTCGGCGCGGGAGATCGAGCCCGCCTTGGCCAGGGGCGCGTTCTCGGCGGTGCGGTAGCGGCCGGTCAGCGGGCCGTCGGTGAGCATCGGCGGGCGCACGATCGTCCAGTCGATGTCGTGGGCGGCGGTGACGGCGGCCTCCATGCGTCTCATGTCGGCGTAGCCGTGCCGGTAGAGGCGCTGGATCACGAAGCGGGTGACCAGGCGGCGGCCCAGCGGCGTGCCCGGCGGGATGTCCAGGCCCGCCGACGACAGGCACAGCAGGCGGCGCACCCCGCTGTCGCGCATGGCTGCGACGACATTCGCAGTGCCCTGGGAGTAGACGGTGGTGGGGTGGCCGCGGTCGGTGCTGCCCAGGCACGACAGCACGGCCTCGTGCCCGGCGACGGCGTCCCGCCAGGGGCCGGGGGTCAGCACGTCGCCGCCGATCACGCTCACCTGCTCGCCCGCCGGGACGCGGGCGGGGTCGCGGGCCAGCACGGTGACGTCGTGCCCGGCGGCGACCGCCTGCTCGACCACCTGGCGTCCGGTTCCGCCGGTCGCGCCGAGGACCATCAGCTTCATGCCGCACCGGCCAGGGCCCGTACGACGGCCTCGGCGATCTCGCTCTGGCCCTCGATGCTCAGGTGCACGCCGTCGTCGACGAAGTGGTGGTCCTCGCGGACGGCGAGCCTGGTGTCCACGGTCGGCTCGGGACGGCCCAGCAGGTGGTCGGCGGTGGCGTCGACGTCCTTGTTGGCCCAGGTGATGCCGGCGCGCCGGAAGTGCGGGTAGGCGGCGGCACGCGGCTCGTCGAAGGGGCTGGGGGTGAGCCAGACCCAGCGGGCGGGCCCCCGCTGCTGGGCCAGGTCGTGCAGCATGGCCAGGTTGCGCTCGGTCTCGGCGGCGCTGACCAGGGTCGGCGCGTCGGGGGCCAGGTGCTGGGCGTCGTTGGCGCCGATCATGCACAGCACCAGGTCGGGCCGCTGGAAGCCGAGGGCGGGGAGCTGGGTGAGCGCCTGCGTGGTGGTGCTGCCGGAGATCGCCAGGTTGGTGAAGCGGACGGCGTCGCCGGGACGGCGCAGCGCGACCAACTGGCGCAGGATCTCGAACCAGGACAGGCGGTCGGCGGTGGTGCTCTCCCCGACGGCGACGACGTGGAAGGCGTCGCGGGCGTTGCGGGCGTCCTCGTGGTGCAGGGGCAGCCGGTCGACGGCGTCGGCGAGGCCGGGACGGGCCAGCAGCGTCTCGGCGGCCTGCCGGGTCTGGCGGTCGAAGTCGTCCAGCAGCGCGCGGTAGGCGCCGGCGTCGAGGCCGAACAGGGCGGCGACGCGGGCCTCGTCCGCGCCGATCAGGTACGGCAGGGATCCGGGCCGCTGGGACCGCACGAGCCGCACGGTCATCGGGTCGGTCATCGGGTCGGTCATGACATGGCCTCCGTGGGGATGGTGGGTGCGAGGGACGGGCGGAGCGCGGCGTTCATCCGGAGACCCGTCCGCCGGTGAGGTCGAGGGTCGCCCCGGTCACCCAGGAGGCGGCGGGCGAGGCGAGGTAGAGGACGGCCTGGGCGACGTCGGCGGGACGGCCGACGCGCCCGAGCGGGAACGCCGCGGCGAGCTGGGCGAGCCGCTCGGCGGGCAGGGCGGCGAGCTTGTCGTTGAGCACGGCCGAGGGCGCCAGGCAGTTGACCCGCACGCCGTCGCCGCCCACCTCGGCGGCCAGGTGCCGGGCGAACATGACCACGCCCGCCTTGGCGGCGGCGTAGGCGGCGTTGGCGCCTCCGGGCTGCCGGCCCGCGGTGGACGCCATCAGGATGATCGACCCGGCGCGCCGCGCGAGCATGCCGGGCAGGAACTCGTGGACGGTGAGGAACACCGAGGTCAGGTCGGACTCCAGCACGGCGCGCCAGCGGCCGGGGTCGAGCCCCGCGGTCGGCGCGGGCGCGCCCTGCCCGCCGGCGAACGGGGCCAGGATCTCCACCGGCCCGAGCGCGGCCTCCACCTCGGCGCGGATGCGGGCCAGGACGCCGGCGTCGGTCACGTCGCCGGGCGCGGCCAGCGCCCGGCCGCCTTCGCCGGTGATCGAGGCGACGACGCGGTCCACCGCCTCGGTGTCGCGGCCGGTGACCGCGACCTGGACGCCGTTGGCGGCCAGCGCGTGGCAGGTGGCCGCGCCGATGCCGCGGGAACCGCCGGTGACGAGGGCGACCTTGCCCTCCAGTCCTGGATGTCTGGGCCAGTCAGGCCGGTCGGTGGTCATCGCATATTGCTTCTCTCTAGAGAAAGGTTCACTCTTGTGAATGGTTCTGTGCGGAGTACAGTATGCGCTGTGTCCGCGTCCCGCAACCGCCCGATGGGCGTCGCCTTCCTGCTCGCGCAGCTCGGCGCGCACGCCGCCGGCCGGTTCGCCGCGCGGGTCGCCGAGCTCGGCCTGTCGCCGTCCGACGTCGGGCTGCTGCGGATGATCGCCTTCCAGCCCGGCCGCAGCCAGCAGTCGCTCGCCGCCGACCTCGGCGTCGTGCCCAGCCGGGTCACCGCGCTGCTCGACCCGCTCGACCGGGCCGGCCTCGTGGAGCGGCGCCGCTCGGCCGGCGACCGCCGCAACCACGAGCTGCACCTGACCGAGCAGGGCGCGAAGGTGATGGAGGACATCAAGCGGACCGCGATGGCGCACGAGGCCGACCTGACCTCGTGCCTCAGCCCCGACCAGCGCGGCCAGCTGTTCGCCCTGCTGGAGCTGGTCGCCGCCGACCAGGGCCTGACGCCGGGCGTGCATCCCGGCTACCGCCGCTCCTGAGGCCGCCCGCCGCCCGGCGGGCCGTAGGTCCCCGCGCGGCGGGACCTACGGCTCTGGCAACCGCATCCGCCCAGGCCAGAGGCTTGGATCATCACCACCGGATGCGAAGAAGGTGTTCACGAATGAGGCACAGGCCCATCGCCCTTGACGCCGACGACGTGCAGGTCAGGATCCGCGGCGGCGGCGTGCGCGCGGCCGACGTGCGGCGTGCCCGCCACACCGTGGCCGACCTGACCCGGCTCGCCCACGAGCCGGTGCTCGGCGCGACGGTCAAGCTCGCCGCCACACCGCAGGTCGCGGGGGAGCAGCGGACGGCCGAGGCCGTGGTGGACGTCCAGGGCCGGCTCATCAGGGCCCGGGCCGGCGCCGCCTCCACCCGCGCGGCCATCCACCTGCTCGGCGACCGGCTGCGGGCGCGGCTGCTGGAGAGCACCCGGGACTGGGAGAACCGGCGCGGCCGCCACCCCCGGCCGCCTCACCCCGCCCCGCCCGCCGGGGAACGCCGGATCGTCCGGACCCGCACGGCCGCCCGCGCCGTGCCCGACGAGGCGGCGGTGGACATGGACGACCTCGACTACGACTTCCTGCTGTTCACCGAGACCGCGACCGGCCAGGACAGCGTGATCTACCGCACCGGCGACGGCTACCGCCTCGCCCAGCTCGACCCCCGTCCCGACCTGCCGGCGCCGACCTGCGCGGCGATCTCGGTCAGCCCGCTGCCCGCCCCCCGCCTCACCGCCGGGCAGGCCCTCGACCGGTTGGAGCTGACCGGTTTCCCGTTCGTGTTCTTCGCCGACTCCGGCACCGGAGCGGGCTGCCTCCTCTACCGCCGCGACGACGGTGACTACGGCCTGGTGACCACCGCGCACGAGGACCGGCACGAAGGCTGAGGGCCGGCGCCGCCCCCCCGCCCGGGGGGGGGGCCCCCCCCCGCAAAAACCGACCCCGGACGGGCGCCCGGCGGGGGGGGTTGCGGCGGCCGGGGTTTTGTGGGGCCCCGCCCCCA
>NZ_JBEXYK010000084.1:0-34743 GCF_040630865.1 Nonomuraea sp. NPDC005730 | reverse complement strand
CGGTGAGGTCTCCACGCGCCATGTTCGATGGCCTACCAGGGCCACCGGCCGTACCGCAGGCAATCCCTCTGATCTCAACTCCGTACAGGCTCTAGAAGAGCCTGCAGTCGGGCTCGTTCTGGGAGACATTCTCTCCGACAAGCTGCCGATGCTCGCGGCCGAAGCGCTAGCAGGCGGAGCAGGCTCGCCTGCGCTGCGCGAGCCGGCGGCCTTGTTCTCCTTTGAGATCCGGGAAGCGCGTGATCTCTTCCGCCGGGCCATGGCCGAGCTGGGCTCGCCAGTCCCTGGCAGCATGGAGGGCAACACAGGCGGGCACCCTGGCCTCCCCGTTCTACGGAGATCCGTAGCCATTGCAGCTACGGCGCCAGGAAAGATCGAAGGCCCTCCCCCCGAGTTCGGGGAGAGGGCCTTTCACCTGCGGAGGGTCGGGGATTTGAACCCCGGATGGTAGTTGCCACCAAACCGCATTAGCAGTTAGAGGCAAGATCGTGTCTTTCCGTCACATGTGGACCAACGTGGTTGGGAAGTCGTCCTGGAACGGGTTGGAGCGCGAGTGACCTGCAACCCGCTTCGGCGTCGATCGTGCTGCCGATGATCTACGTCCGACCAGTCGGCACCTTGTCGGCCCACCCACCCAGTCCTACTTTCAACACCTCTTCGAGCTTTGCCTTCGCGACGCTTTCGGCCAGATCGTCAAGGCACTTACACTGATTGAGGATGCCGGCGACCGTGCAGAAGTAGATTCCCATGATTCGTAGCGCCTGAGCTGACATCGCCAGAACTTCTTCGCCTGGGATCGGGATTTTCTTCGCGTAGTTTCGGAGGATTTCCACCAGGCAGGCCCCTGCCCGGTCAGCGGCGGGCTTGCCCACCAGTGCGTTGGCAACCAGTTCGTGAGCCTGCTCCTTCGCCTCCAGAAGCCTCCGCGCAGCCGCCGCAAGGGGATCACAACCTCGGCGCGTTGACGCCTGAACCTCTACCCAAAGACTCCTGCCGAGAAGATCAGAACCTTCCTTGGCGAGCGTAGCTTGCCAACCTTCCGTCGTTACGTTCGCAGCAATCCGGCGGGCCGCTTCGTCCACAGCGTTGAACGACATACCTGCTTCTGACCGCTGAGGCGTTCTTCCGGCCCGAAGCCCAGTGGCGCGACCTCGGTGATCATCGCAAGGTACACGCCTTCGCCGCCGACACGGCTCTCCTGTCCGTGTTTCCACCGAACCACACAGACCAGCCATGACTCGACCATGAGCGGCGTCTGCCTCTTCACCTAGTGGCCAGGCCGCTACAGTTATTCAACTGACGGTAGTCACATCACGCGTTACTAAGGTAGGCACTCTTCTTGTTGGCCCAGCCGTCTTTGGCGCTGGGTCCTGGCCCGAAGCCGCCGAACTCCAGTTACCCTCAGCTTGCAAATCGGCCTGATCTGCGACGGCCTCGCCCTGCGCGATAGGCGGCGGTGTAGTGCACTTTCACCCCGCGTGTGGAGTTCAGGCGGGTGTTGGAACCGCGCGGGGGGCGGGCACCCCACTTGGCGCGGCTGATCAGGCGCACGAACTCCTCCTTACGGGGACTGCAGGCGGAAGATCTCCGCCTTGACGATGGCGAGCTCGGCGCGCAGCATCGAAACCTGCTCGGCGGGTGCACGGATCTGCCGCTGCTGATCGGCAAGGTCCGTCTACAGTGCCGCGTTCTCGGCCTTGACGGCGTCCCGCTCGGCGAGCAGCCTCGTGCCGGGCTCGAGCTCCAGCGTCAGCGTGGCGTCCCACGGCTGGCCCGCTGAGCCGGCCGAGGCGGTGAAGTCGACAGACAGGCCCGGCAGCGCGCCGCGGGCCTGGCCCTCGCCGACGAACGTGCGCAGGATCGCGCCGGGGCTGATCGCGGAGAAGGGCCGCCTACCCTCGTTCATCATCGGGCCACGTATACGACCAGCTTGTCGAGCATCCAGGCGTAGCCGGGGAGCGTGTAGGAGCGGGCGCCGGACTGGTGCTGATCGGCAAGATCCGTCTTGAGCGCGGCGTTCTCGGCCTTGGTGGCGTCCAGCTCGGTACGCAGCAGGTTGACCACGTGGTCGGCGGTCTCCACGGCCACGCTGTCGCTGCTGCGGTCCAGCTGACGCAGCTCGGAGCGGCGCCGGATCAGGGCGACGACTCCCTGGACGATCGTGCCGCCGGCGGCGACCTGGGCGACCGCGACCTCGCCCCACGTCACGCGCCGTCCTCGCGGTCGAGGGTCATCGCCGCGGCGTGGGCCGCACCGATGATGAGCCGCACCTTGAGCAGGCAGCCCAAGCTCAGCGCCGCGGAGATGATGCCGGCGGCCAGGCCGTGCATGCCGAGGCCCACCACGACCGTGATGGAGTAGAAGGCGTAGCCGCCGCACATCATCCACAGGCCCGGTATCTCCACGGTGCTGCGGTGCCAGAACAGGCCGTAGAGCTTGAGCAGGCCGCCGGCGGCGAACATGGCGCCCCACAGATGGGCGATCGGGCCGGCGGCGTGGCGCAGGCTGTTGGTCATGCCCTGCGAGACGTCATCGCCGATGGCCAGACCCAGCGAGCCGAGCACCACGGCGGCGGCCGCGGCGACGGTGCCGAAGGGGTTGTGCCTGAGCCGCTCGCGACGCGACAGCATCATGGGGCCCGCCTCTCGTCAGAAGATGTCGGTCAGCCGGCCGCGCCCAGGAAGGTCGAGGGCGGCTTGGTGTCGAACGTGGGGGCCGCCAGCTTGTCGGCGTTGGCGCGTACCCAGTCGACGGCCATGCGGCGGCCGCGCACCCGGACCGGGTCGAGCCGTGTCTGGGTCTTGATGGGGGCGAGCGGGTCGGCGGGAGGGGTGCGGCGGGAGCCGACGAACGCCAGCGCGCCGGCGCGGTCCTTGCGGGGGGCATCCTGCAGTTGGACGCGGTGCGCCTTCACAGCGGCGATCCGCTCGAGGTGGGCGGCGCGGCGTTCGGCCTCGGGAACGCCCGGCGTCCAGCAGCCCGGCAAGTCGCGGATCGCCTCCAGGATTTTGGCGGCCACAAGGTCCTGGCGGGCGAACGGGTCGGCCAGGTCGGGGATGTACGGCTCGTACAGGATGACCTCCAGCAGGCCGTCGACGTCGTCGGGGTCGAACCCGTACTCGGCCGCGCGCCACTCGAACGCGCTGTGCGGGAAGGCGTGCTGGGCGTGCAGGTTGGTGGTCGGCTGCACCTGGTAGACGCACCACAGCGGCTCGGCGCCGTCGGCTGCCGGCGGTCCGGCCGTGACGCCGCCCGGGTGCAGGTCGGTGTGGGTGTAGGCGAGCTCGGCGTCCCAGAGCTGCATGATGTCGGGCATGGTGCTCCTTCAGTGCCGGTGAGACCACCAGTAGGCGGCGTAGCCGTCGACGAACGACGTGTTGATCCGGAAGCTGGTCTGCAGGCTCTCGGTGACGTACCAGGATCCGGATGGGTTGTGCGTGGACGGGCTCGACAGGCCGCGGCGGATCACGCAGACGGGCCCCATGTTGCCGCTCATGGTCGCCCCGTATGACACCACGCGGGTGTTCGGGGCGGCCCCGGTGGAGGGGAAGACCAGCGATCCGGCCAGGATGCCGGCGGTGCTGCCCAGCACCGTGAAATCCCACCATTTGCCCACGTGCCGGGTGCGGCCGCTGTTGTCGAACCAGAAGTACTGTTCGGTCGAGGCGTCCTTGAAGTAGCCGTACCTGGCGTAGCTCTCGGCCAGCTCCATGAGGCCGCCGTTGGGGTTGGCCAGGCCGGCGTCTCTCACCTGCATCTGCATGAAGCCGGCGGCGATCGTGGTCTGGCTGGCGGCGGTCGCGCCGCTGTTGGTGCCGCTGGTGATCTCGAACGTCGCCTCGGACGGGAACTGGTCGTCCCTGGTGCGCAGGCGGGTGTAGTTGCTGCCGGCCGCGGCGGGGATGAACCGCATCTCCGGATAGGTGGCGCCGGGCGGCGCGAACTCCAGTCGACGGCCGGTCGCCGCCGTCCTGATGAAGACGCCTGTGATCGTCTTGCCGTCGATGGCGTCGGCCGACAGCTTCACCGCGGTGACCGCCCCGGCCGCGATCTTGTCGGCCTCGACGGCGTTGGCCTGCAGGTGGCCGGTGGCGATCGCGTTCGCCTGGATCAGCCCGCCGGTGATGGTGTTGGCGACGACCTTGTCCGAGGCGGTGATGGACCCGTCGACGATGTTCGCGCCGTTGATGATCTCGCCGATGATGTCGGTGTTCACCAGCGGCTGGGTGGCGATGCTGGCCGTGCCGGACGGCGCCGACTCGTCGCCGCGCCGGTCGACGGAGGTGAAGCGGAACCACCTGGTGGCGTTGTACGGCTGGTCGGCGATGAGCGCCGCCCCGGCCGCGCGCAGGTGGTCGACGAGCGTCCACGGGCCGGCGGCCGCGGTGGCCATCCACACCTTGACGCGGTCGAAGTCGGACGGCATCGGCACGGCGCCGGCGCCCAGCCCGTCCCAGGCCACCTCGATCACGCCCAGCCGCGTCGACAGCGCCGGGTCGGTGGGCACGGGCGGCGGGGTGACGTTTTCGGGGATCAGCGAGACGAACTGGGCGGAGAACTCGCCCGGCACGCCCTGGGCGGTGGCGCGGACCTTGAAGGCGTAAGTGACGCCCACCGACAGCGGGCTGTAGGTCGCGGTGGTGTCGCTGGCCTGCGTGCGGGCGATCATCCGCCACACCTCGCCCACGGAGTTGACCCGGGCGAACAGCTCGTAGCCGTCGATGTCCAGGCTGACGCCGTTGACGTCCTGGCTCACCGGTGACCAGGTGGCGGTGATCTGACCGCGGGCGAACCCGTGCTCGTCGACGTAAGCCAGCGGGCTGACGATGAGCCCGGCCGGTGCGGCCGGCACGCGGCCGCCGGTCTCAGGCGCCGGCTCGCCGCCGGATCCGCCCGTGGCAACGCCGCCGCCGAGGATGCCGGCCATGCGGCGGGCCAACTTCAGGTCGGCCTCGAGGAACCTGTCGTTCAGGACCACGTTGCCGGCCAGCTCGCCGCTCTGGTCCTTGGCGAGGGTGATCTGCCGGACGCGGAGCGACTGCATGACGGCGCCGTCGCCGGGGGCGAGCACGTGTGATCCGGGCGCGTAGTCGGCCCACGGCAGCCAGCGCGCCTCATACAGGGTGATGCCGCGGGTGATCTGCACGCGCTCGCGGCTGGTGCGCTCAAGCGCGGCCTGGCCGAGCAGCTGCGCGGTCCCGGAGTCGGAGACGCCGCCCTGCTGCTGGTGGGCCTCCCAGCGGCCCCACGGGGTGAGCGCGGAGGGGTTGGTGACCTCGAGCGAGAACCCGTCTTCGCCCTCGATGAGGATGGCGCTGGCCAGCTCCTCGAGAGTGCCCTCGTCGGGCGCCTCGACGACGTCGCGGCCGAGCCGTAGGTCGACGGGCGCGGGCCCGGACGCGAGGTCCTCGGCCAGGGCGGTGCCCTCGTTCCAGACGCGCAGGGTGCGGCCCTGCATCGCCCAGTCGACGATGCCCTGCTCGGCCAGGTTGATGAGGATGGCCAGCAGTCTCGTGCCGGGTTCGAGCTCGAGCGTCAGCGTGGCGTCCCATGGCTGGCCGGCCGAGTCGGCCGAGGCGGTGAAGTCGACGGCCAGGCCGGGCAGCGCGCTGCGGGCCTGGCCCTCGCCGACGAACGTGCGCAGGATCGCGCTGGGGCTGATCGCGGAGAAGGGTCGCTTGCCCTCGTTCATCACCGGGCCCGCGTACAAGATCAGCTTGTCAAGCATCCAGGCGTAGCCCGGCAGCGTGTAGGAGTGGGCGCCGGACTGATCGGAGGCGTCGCCCGAGCGCCTGATGCGCAGGAACCGCGAGTTCAGCGGCTCGGTCCCGGGCCCACCGTTGACGCTGTACTCCACAGCGACCTCGCAGGGCGTCTACAGCCGCTCGGCGCCGAGCGCGTGCTGGCTGTAGGCGAGCGTCAGCGATGAGGTGTCGTTCAGCGGCCAGCCCACCTCGTACGAGAGCGGGGTGGGGAGGAGGCCAGCTGCGCTGGCGTTTGGCTGGTAGGCGACGAGCCGCAGGTCGTACATAACTCTCCCACTTCGGTTCAGTTGAACTGCGACGAGTGGTTGTCATGCACGGAAAGGACCATCAACGCTTCTAGGTCTAGTCAACAATCGCCAAACCGTGACAGCGCGAGCCGTCCCACACTCCCAAAACCATGGATCATGGAGATTTGCAGAAGCAAGTTAAAGACATCGAAAGTACGGTAGCCCGAAGCCATGAATTCAAGGAATGACGAAGACGAAGATTGGGCAGAGCGATTCATAAGAAACGTCCTCTATCCCGTCGTTGCTCTAGCGGCCCCCATTTTGCTGTTCGTCATTTTGATATACCTTGTCTTTGCGGCCTATGGGCACGGCGTCGCCGCTGGAATCAGAAGCACAGTGGGAGCACTGATACCCGCGATTGTGCTGATATTCATGGTCAAGATTTACGGGAACGGCGAGAGTCGGCGCGAGAATAGATCCCGCTTTTGGAATCGTTCCCCCTGGCTCTACCTAATCGCCTTTTTCGTAGTGACAATTGTCATACTGAGGCTGCTAACAGGGAGCGGCACTGCGAACGAGTTCGCGGCGCCGGTCGCCGCACTAGGCATCAAGTCTCCGGTCCCAGTCGTAGAGCTTGTCTATTCCGCCGCCCTATGTCTCATTATTTTCAGTCGACTCAGGATTCGAGACAATAAGCGTAAGGCATCAATTTCGCTGGGCGTAGTCCTCGGAGCTCTCTTTTACGTCCTTCTATATGGCGTACCGGAAATTGCCGCCCCCTAGTACTCCAGCCGCACTTATCGATCTTTGAGCTGTTGTCGCTGGTAGTGGCTTCGTCGGGCGCGGGCTTGGTGGCGTCGTCGCCAGCGTGACCAGTGCAGGGTGTGGGACCGGCTGGCGGGTGGCCGGGTCAGCAGGGCGAAGAGCCGGCGGATCTCGTTCGCGGACATCTCGATGAGCGGGCCGGTGCCGGCCGGTGGGGTGGGTGTGGCGCCGAGGGCTGCACGGGTCACGGCCAGGAAGGCCAGGGCGAGCATGGCGAGGGTGATGTAGCGATACCAGGCGGGATAGAGGGACAAGGTCACCCGGAACGTGGCCACCCTCGTGGAGGCGCCCACAGCAGCGGAAACCGAGATCGAGCCACTGACGCGCGAAGAGGCTCGCCGCATCCTCGACGTCGCCAGGACCAAGAGGAACGGCACCCGCTGGTCGGTCGCTCTGCCGCTCGGCATCCGCCAGGGCGAGGCCCTTGGGCTTCGACATGGACACGGGCGAGATCCGCGCCTGGTTCCAGGTGCAGCGCCAGGAGTGGCGGCACGGCTGCGACGACCCGCACGCCTGCGGCGAGAAGTGGCACCGTCGGCCGTGCCACAAGAAGTGCAAGATCCACGGTCATCGGCCGAGCTGCAAGCCGGACTGCACCCAAGCAGGCCACGTCTGTTACAAGCGGCCCTGCCTCAAGGACTGCACCGGCCACGCCGACAAGTGCCCCAAGCGGACGGGCGGCGGCCTGGTCTTCCGGCAACGAAAGGGCAAGAGCAAGCTCACTCTCCAGTGCCCACCTGAACTCCTCGCTCAGCTCAAGGCACACCGCGAGGTCCAAGACGCCGAGCGGGAGCGGGCGGGAGACCGCTGGGAGGATCACGACCTGGTGTTCACGACCAAGCACGGCACACCGATCGAGCGCACCGAGGACTGGAAGGCGTGGAAGGCCATCCTCAAGCAGGCCGGCGTGCGCGACGTTCGGGTCCACGACGCCCGCCACACCGCCGCGACACTCCTCATCGAGCAGGGTGTGAACATTCGCGTCGTACAACAGGTTCTTGGCCACACCCGCGTGACGACCACAGAGCGCTACACCCACGTATCCACACCACTGATGCGCGATGCAGGGGAACGGCTCGCCTCAGTCCTCTGGGGATAGCCGTTGCAACTAGGACTGCAACTATGACGCCCCAGAAGATCGAAAGGCCCTCCCCCCGAGTTCGGGGAGAGGGCCTTTCACCTGCGGAGGATCGGGGATTTGAACCCCGGATGGTGTTGCCACCAAACCGCATTAGCAGTGCGGCGCCATAGACCTGACTAGGCGAATCCTCCTGGAAGCCATCGCGGCTCAGCACAGCGTACCGGCCTTCTGGCGAGGCGGCAAAGCGGTTGCGCGTCGCGCCTTCGCCAAGAGTTATCAACAGCCTGTGGGTAACCACCTGTGGATGAAGCCCGCCCCATGGCAGGGCGGGCTTCCGGGTTGTGGACAACCCAGCTCAGGCGGGGTTCGCCTCGCCCTCGATCTCGATCTTGACCTTCTTGCCCACGAGCACACCGCCGGCCTCCAGGGTCTGGTTCCAGGTCAGGCCGAACTCCTCGCGGTCGAACTCGGTGTTGATGGAGAAGCCCCAGACCGAGGCGCCCCAGGGGTTGGTGCCGGCGCCGCCGTACTCGACCGTGAGCTCGACCTCCTTGGTGACGTCGCGGATGGTCAGGTCGCCGACGACGGTGAACTCGTCGCCGGAGTGGCCGACCACGCGGGTGCTGCGGAAGGTGATCTCGGGGAACTTGTCCACGGCGAGGAAGTCGTCGCTGCGCAGGTGACCGTCGCGGTCGCCGACGCCGGTGTCGATGCTGGCGGTCTTGATCGTCAGCTCGGCCGTGGACTCCAGCGGGTTCTCCGCGATCGTCACGGTGCCGCTGAAGTCGCCGAAGCGGCCGCGGACCTTGCTCACCATCATGTGCTTGACCACGAACCCGATGCGGGTGTGGGCCACGTCGAGGTTGTACGTGCCGGCGGCGGGGATGGTCAGGGACTCCCAGGTGCGGGTGCTCATCGGGTTCTCCTTGGGAACGTTGCTGTGCGGATATCTGCGGCAACAAATGTCTACACGAGGAATATTCCGCAAGTCAACTAACGTCGGTTAAGGTATGGACGTGAAGCACATCGATGACCCCAGGCTGACGGCGATGGGCCTGCTCGCCGAGGTTCACGCAGGCCTGACAGCCCGGATGCAACCCGTCTTCAGCACGGCGGGCCTGTCGGGCATCGACTTCGAGACCGTCATCCGCCTGGCACGATCACCGCGGCAGGCGCTGCGAATGACCGACCTGGCCGCCCAGACGGGCCTGTCCACGAGCGGCGTGACCAGGGTCGTCGACCGCCTCGAACGCGAGGGCCTGGTGACCAGGCAGGCGTGCGCCACCGACCGCAGGGCATCCTACGCCGCGCTCACCGACGAGGGGCGCGAACGGCTGGCGAGCGTCCTCCCCCAACACCTTCAGGACATCGAGGACACCTTCACCGGCCTCCTGAGCCAGGACGAGCTCGCCGCGTTCCTGCAGACGCTCCGCAAGATCAGAGACGTCGTCCGCCCCTGCGCGACCGCCGGCGCCGAGGAGACCACCCCGTCGCTCAACTGATCCCTTGGAGCGATCCTACGAAGACGCCTCCGGCACCCCCGGGCCCCCCGCCTCCGAGGAGATCCCCAAGGCGCTCCTGAGCTTGCCCATCGCCCGTGACACCGTGCTCTTGACCGTGCCGACGCTGATCCCGAGCGTCCTGGCGATCTCCGGCTCGGTCATGTCCTCGTAGTACCGCAGCACGATCGCGGCCCGCATACGTTCGGGCAGCCCCTCCAGCGCCTGTTCCAGCAGCTCGTGCACCTCCCCGCAGGCCGGCGGGTCGGCCGTGGCGACCTCGGGCAGTTCGTCCGACGGGTACTCCTCCAGCTTGCGCCGCCGCCACTGCGAGATGTTGATGTTGACCATCGCCCGGCGGACGTACCCGTCCAGCGCCCCGCGGTCCTCGATCTTGCCCCACGCCAGGTACGTCTTGGCCAGGGCGCTCTGCAACAGGTCCTCCGCGTCCAGCGGATGTCCGGTGAGCTGACGGGCGGCGCGCAGCAGCGCAGGACCGCGGGCCATGACGTACTCGCGGAACTCCTCTTCCCACCCGGTGGTCTGCATCGTGGCCAGAATCGCAGCCTGATGCCCTTTTGTGACTGAGCCACAATTCAGGTTTCGGCCCGACGAAGACAAAGGTCAGTCAAGGTCGGTGGCAGATTGTTCGAAGGCGGGTGTCAACTACCTTCCCCGGGGATGCGTATTTTGCTCCCATCTGTTCGCCGCGGCACGAGCCGCTCCGGAGTCATGTGAACCTAGTACCTGACGAGGGAGGGCGGATGGGCTATCCGAACGTCGAGCGCCGCAGACTGCTCGCGGCCGCCGCGCTGGGCCGCGCCCCGGGCATCGCCGGCCCCGACCCGGCCGACGGCGCGCCTTTATGCGCCGTCACCGGCGAGATCCTTGACGTGAGCCCCCATCTCATCGCCATCGAGACCCTAGAGGGCGCCGAGGAGCGGCTGGTGATCGCCCCCTGGGCCACGGCCTGGCACGGCTCGGAGATCGCGCCCGCCGACCTCCCGGTGGGCTCCATGGTGCTCATGCGCACGTTGCGCGAAGGCCGCGTGGTCGAGCGGATCTGGGCCGACACCACCCGCCTCACCGGCACGATCGTCTCGATCGAGGGGCGCACGGAGCTGACGGTCGAGCTCGACTGCGGTCCCCATCGCGGCCCCCGCACGATCGTCATCCCCTACCCGGCCACCGGACGGCTGCAGGTGCGGCATCCGAAGTTCGAGCCGGGTTACCTGTTCGACGCGATCGGGATCAGGCGCGACGGCTCCGCCCTGGCGCTGCTGCCGGCGACCTCGCAGCCCGCCCACCGGTCGGGCAGCGTCCCGGCTCCGCCGCCGGCCTACGCCGGGGCGCAGGCGCGCATCTCCGGCACCGCCACCTGGTCCGACGCGTTCGACGAGGAGGAGCGCGGCGCGGCGTACCCGATGCTGGAGCGCGTGGACACCGGCTGCCCCGACGCCGGGCTCTCCTGCGCCGGCCTGCCCTACCTCGCCATCGGCTCGCTGCTGCAGATCAGGAACACGTGCGCCGGCCGCACGGCCAACCTGCCGGTGGTCGCCTGCGGATGCCTGGCCGGGCGGTTCTGCGACCGCTGTGTCGAGTGCGAGACCTCGCCGCGCGGCCGCGTCGCCGAGCTGTCGCCCGCCTCGTTCGTCGAGCTGGGCGGCGAGTTGATCAAAGGCTGCTTCAACGCTCAGATCGGATTGGGGTGACGGGCGTGCTGGAATCGCAGATGCCGATCCTGATCGTGCTGCTGGTCATGGGCAGCGGCGCGAAGGTGGTCACGGTCCGCGCGGGCGGGGAGCCGGGCGCCCTGTCCAGGCTGGGCCCGGCCGTGCTCATGCCGGGCCGTATGCAGGCGCCCTCGCTGCTGGTCTGCGCGGCGGGCGAGCTGGTGCTCGCCGGCGGGCTGCTGGCCACCACCGCACCGATCTTCAGGTGGGGGACGGTCTGCTTCTTCGCTTTGTCCACGTACGTGCTGATCGAGCTGCGCAGGCGGCGTCCTGACGCGGGCTGCGGCTGCTTCGGCGAGGTCAGCTCGGCGCCGGTCGGCATGCGCTCGATCGGCCGGACGGTCGTGCTGACCGGGATGTCGGCGTTGTCGGTGGCCGCGCCGGCGTCGGGCTGGGCGGCGATGACCCACCCGACCTGGTTCACGGCCGCGGGGGTGACGGTGATCGCGCTGCTCTCCCCCGAGATCGAGGAGCTGATCGATCGGGTACGGTACCGCGCCCCCTGCGAGCAGCGCCCCGGCCCCGCCGAGCAGGTGATGCTCTCCAGGCTCAGGTCAAGCGGCCCGTGGCGGACGTACCAGGAGGCGCTGGCCTCGCCCGAACCGTACGACAGCTGGCGCGAGCTGTGCTGGCGCTTCTTCGTCTTCACCGGCCGCGACCACGACGACGTGGTCTTCGCGGTCTACCTGAGCGGACGGCGTCCGGCGGTGCGCGCGGCGGTCGTGAGCAGCGACGACAGCGACTCTCTGCCGGAATATACGTCAGTATCGGCGTAGCGCTAGAGAGCCCTAGATTTCTCTATCCGGGCATGGCGATACAGCTCTATTGGGCTGTCTAGCTTCCCCACTAGACAGCCCAATAGAGGTCTAGGGGCGGCGCTCAAATGGGTTGAGCCCGCAGGAACCTTCCGAAGTGCGGCACCGTGAACGCGATCAGACCGCGTTCGGCGCTGTAGATGAGCCCTTTCTTGATCAGACTGTCGCGGGCGGGCGAAAGGCTGGACGGCTTCCGCCCGAGGGCGTCGGCCACGTCGGCGGTGGCGACCGGCTCGTCGCCGATCTGGGCCATGGCGTGCATGTAGTCGCGCTCGGCGGGGGTGGCCCGCTCGTAGCGGCTGCCGAAGAAGCCCACGGCGAGCTCCTCCTCGGCCTCGGGCGCGGAGACCTTGACGTCGTCGAGGGTGATCGGGCTGCGCAGCGCGAGGTCCCAGGCGACCTTGCCGTACGCCTGGACGAAGTAGGGATAGCCGTCGGCGGCCTCGTAGAGCGCGTCGAGGGCCTCCTGGGTGAACTCGACCTTCTCCTCCCGCGCGGGCAGGATCAGCGCCATGTCGGCCGCCTCACGGTCGAGCTTGTCGATGCGCGCGTAGCGGAAGAGCCGTTCGGAATAGCTCTTGCTGGCCGACAGCACGCTCGGCAGGTGCGGCAGCCCCGCGCCCACCACGATCAGCGGCCCGCCCGACTGGGACAGCTCGTGGCAGGCGGCGCAGAGCGCGGAGACGTCGGCGGACTGCACGTCCTGCATCTCGTCGATGAACAGCGCGATGCCCACGCCGAGGTCGGTCGCCACGCCGGCGGCGTCGACGAACAGCTCGGTGAGGTCGATCTCCAGGTCGCCCGAGTCGGCGCGCCCGCGGCTGGCGGGCACCTCGATGCCGGGCGACCAGTGGGAGGTGCCCTTGGCCGCGGACGGGTCGCGCATCGCGAACGCCTTCAGCACGCCGAGGAACTCCTCGATGCGCTCGGGCGCGCGGTGGCGCGGCGCCAGCTCGCGGATGGCCATGTGCAGGGCGGCCGCCACGGGACGCCGGATCGACTGGTCGGGCCGGGCCTCGATCTTGCCCGTGCCCCACAGCCGCTGCATGGCCATGGACTTGAACGTGTTGAGCAGGACGGTCTTGCCGACGCCGCGCAGGCCGGTGACGACCATGCTGCGCTCGGGGCGGCCTCGGGCGACCCGCTCCAGCACCACTTCGAACTGCTGCAGCTCACGGTCACGCCCGGCCAGCTCCGGCGGACGCTGCCCGGCGCCGGGGGCGTAGGGATTGCGCACAGGGTCCACGCTCTCGGACTTTATTGCCGGATATAGCGGCCGTCTTAGATTTGGGAAGAAAGTGCTACGGCGTGTCCGAGCAGGAGCCGTGGCGAGCATCGTCATCGGACACACCCCCTCTCACCAGGCCGAACCCTTGTTCGATTTCGATACCCAGAACTGTAGCGCGGACTCGAACATGCATGCGATGGTTTCGAGTAAAAGATCTTTGCAACAGTCCGGGACGCCCGAGCGTCTGGGTGTTGTGGAGTTCGAGGAGTTCGTGCAAGCGCGTGGCGCCGCCCTGCTCAGGTACGGATACGTGCTTACCGGAAATCCCGACGACGCCGCCGACCTCGTGCAGGAGGCGCTGCTCAAGCTGGGCGACACCTGGCGCAAGGTGCGCAACAAGGACAACCCGGAGTCCTACGTGCGCACGATCATGACCCGCCAGCACGTGAGCTGGTGGCGCCGGCGGCGCAGGGAGCAGCTCACGGACGAGGTGCCAGAGGGGGCCTACACCGACAGCCACTCCTCCGGCGAGCTGTGGCGGGAGCTGGCGACGCTGCCGCGCAGGCAGCGGGTGGTCCTGGTGCTGCGGTACTACGAGGACCTGTCGGACCAGGAGATCGCCGACATCCTCGGCATCTCCCGCGGAACCGTTCGCAGCCAGGCGTCGCGCGCGCTGCACACGTTGAGGATCCGGCCGGCACTGCTGGAGAGGGAGCGGGCATGAGGACCGAGAAGGACCTGACCGAGACGCTTCGTACCGCGGCGGACCACGCACCGGAGCCGGGCGGGCTGCTCGCCGGGGTGGAGGTGCAGCGGCGGCGCAGGCTGAGGCGGCGTACCCGGGGGCTGGCCGTCGCGACGGCGGTGGCGGCCGTGCTCGCGACCGGCACGGTCATGGCGGCGAACGGACGGCAGGCAGCCGCGCCGTCCCCGGCGGCGCGGCCCTTCCCGCAGGCGGCGGCCGCGCCCCTGGAGCGGGTGTGGCCGGGGGCCGTCGTCACGATGCCCACCATGCGGGCCGACGGCCTGCGCCGCGTCCCGGTCACCGCGCTCGACGCCGCCCGGATCCTGGCCGTCGCCGGGCCCAAGGACGACACGATCCGCGCGATCGAGGTCTACGACGCCACCACCCGGACGTTCCGCGAGATCGCCGCCATATCGGTGCCGCCGGGCATGAGGACCTACCGCCCCCAGCCGCCGGCGCTGGACGGGCTGAACCTCGCCTGGCACGTGAACGCCGTACGGAAGGACGGCACGGAGGTGCGCGAGATCTGGACGGTCCCCCTCGACGGCGGCGAGCCCCGGCAGGTCGCCGCGATGACGGGAGAGCACCTGCGGATCGAGCGCATCGCCCTCGACGGCGACCGGATCATCTGGTCGGAACGGACCGGCGGCGTGTGGTGGATGCCGCTCGCGGGCGGCACCCCCAAGCGCATTCCGGGCAGCGAGGGCCTGCACCTCGTCAAATGGCCGTGGGCGAGCGACATCGCCGACCGCGAGGACCGGAACCAGGCCAGGGTCGTGAACCTGTCGACCGGCCGCCCCTCCACCACGGACGTCGTCGCGCCCCTGGGCGTCCTGAGGCTGCGCTGCGGCCCGTCCTGGTGTCAGGGCGTACGGGGCGGGCGCACGTACCTGCAGCACATCGACGGCAGCGCCGCGGCCGAGCCTCAGGGACTCAGTCTCGTGCCCAGGCTCGGCGACTACCCGCCCCTCGACCGTTTCGTGGTGACCGACAGCGGGGTCTACGACGTGAAGACCGGCACGCTGGCCACGTTCGACCGGCCCGGCATCTGGTACGGGAACTCCATGTCCGCCGAACCGGCCGCGATCGTGTACTGGGCCGACAGGCTGCCCGACGAGTACCGGGTGCTCAACTTGGCAGCCGTCCCGCCCGCGCAATAGCGTTCGTGGCCATGCGGACCTTCGCGAACGTACAGGAACTCAAGGCGGCCGTGGGCGAGACGTTCGGCCCGACCGAGTGGCGCACCGTCACCCAGGAGCAGGTCGACCTCTTCGCCGACGCCACCGACGACCACCAGTGGATCCACGTGGACGTGGAGCGCGCCAAGGAGGGGCCCTTCGGCGGCACGATCGCCCACGGCTACCTGACCCTGTCGCTGCTGCCGACGTTCATGTTCGAGATGGTGCGCGTCGAGAGCATCGCGATGGGCGTCAACTACGGGCTGAACAAGGTCCGCTTCCCCCGCCCGGTGCCCGTGGGCGCGCGGGTCAGGGCCGTGGGCGAGCTCACCGACGTCAAGGGCACCCCGGCCGGCTACCTGGCCAACCTGAAGATGACGATCGAGATCGAGGGCGAGCGCCGGCCCGCCTGCATCGCCGAGTCGCTCAGCCTGTACGTCCCCGCGACCTGATCACCGCAGCGACAGGACGATTCCCACCACCGCGGCGAGCCCGATCAGCCCGAGATAGGCCAGCACGAGCCGGGTGTCCCTGAGCAGGCATTTGCTCCGGGTCAGCCCGGCTCGCCGCGCCTTCCAGTACCCCGCGAACCCCAGCGCCGCGAAGCCGAGCACCGCCCACGGTCCGAGCAGCCAGGCCAGCAGCGCCACGGTGGCGTACACACACAACCGGAGCGGGTCGTACGGCTGGGTCTTCAGAGGATCACCAGCCCCGGCTTGGCGGCCACCGCGGACAGCCGCTGCCGCGAGAGCTGCGGCCAGGCCTGCACGGCGCAGAACGGCGCGCACTGGTCCTGCTCGGCACGCGTGCCGACGTGCACGCAGCACTGCGTGAGCCGCTCCTCGATCATGGTCGAGATGTCCATGAACGGCTTGATCGTGATCCGCACCACCCGCTCGCCCAGCATCCTGCGCAGCTTCCGCCGCCGGCCGGGCAGCGCCGAGGAGGCGAGGGTGAGCAGCGTGGCGACGCCGAGGTCGCAGTTCTCGCAGATGTCCCGCCACAGGTCGCCGATCTGCGGGTGGGACAGTGACGACTGCTCCGACAGCAGCCCGAGCAGCGATTCCTGGACGGCCAGCCGCAGCTCGCGCGGCAGCTCGGTGTCGGCGATGCGGTTGGAGACCAGGCCCAGGTTCGCCTTGAGGCGGTCGTGGCCCATCAGGGCGACCAGCGAGCGCCACTGCTGGGCGTCGTCGCGGATCAGGTAGCCGACCGAGCAGCAGTGGGGGTGCGAGCAGGGCAGGGCGGTCAGGTCGCGCCAGGTCACCAGGCCACCGGTCTGCGGGCCGAGCCGCTTGAGCACGCCGGTGTGGGTGAGCCGGTCGGACGGGTCGATGACGCCCGACCGGCCCGAGCCGAACTGGGGTTGCAGCGACACGCCGCCGACGAACGGCGTGTCGAGCGCGAGGCGCACGACGTCGCCGATCTCGCCGTCGTTGACGCCCAGGGCCGCGGTCATGACCAGGGTCGTGAAGATCTCCCGCTCCGACAGCCGCCGTACGGCCTCCGCCTTGATCCGGCGCAGGTCGCCGCCGCGGTGGTGCTTGGACGCCTCGGCCGACGAGCCGTCGTACTGGAGGTAGACCTCCACCCGGTCGCGGTGCTCGGTGAGCAGGTCGAGCAGCGCGTCGTCCCTGGCGATGAGCACGCCGTTGGTGTTGATCAGGATGCGGGTGACCGGCCGGCTCACCAGCTCGGCGAGGAGGGTCTTCAGCTCGGGGTGGAGCGTGGGCTCGCCGCCGCTCAGCATCAGGACGTCGAGCTTGCCGTTCTCCCTGGCCAGGCGCTGGTCCACGTTCGCCAGTACGTCGGCCACCGGGACGACGCCGGTCAGGTCGGGCGAGCTGTCGGCGAAGCAGGTGGGGCAGCGCAGGTTGCACGCCTCGGCGATGTCCTCCAGGAGGATGCAGGTGTGCTGGGTCTGCATCTCGGGCAGGCCGTTGAGGTACGCGCCGGGGATCGGGGCGAAGTTTCCGGACACGTCAGGGATGTGCTGCTTGGTGGGAGCGGTCCACTCCTCCAGGTAGGAGAGGATCTCCGGATCCTCGTCGTACAGCGTGCGGATCAGGCCGTGTTCGCGGCAGCCGCGTTCCAGCCACACCTTGCCGTCGCGTTCGGCCAGGTAGCCGCTCAGCCGTTCGACCTGGTCGAGGTCCTGGCCGTGGCATTTCGGGCAGAACGCGTTGACGTACCGGAGGATGCGGTCTCCCCGTAGCCCCATCCCTGCGCTCATGTCGTGACCTTCCGTTTGAAAAGGGCATCGTAGTGGCCTCGACGCCAGCCGTACGCGAGCCTGAGCGCGAGCAGCGTCAGGCCGGGGACCAGGAAGCATTGTGGCCCGGTCAGGTCGAGCCACAACGTCTCGTTCGCCCGGGTGAACTCGACCAGGAACCGGAAGACCGCGTATCCGGCGAGATAGAGCGTGAACAGTTCCCCGGGCTCGGTCAGCCGCTTGCGCGCCCACCGCAGCGCGACGAACGCGGCCAGCTGGAAGACGATCTCGTACACGAACGATGGGTGCATGGCCTGGCCCGTCAGACATCCCGGACATTCCGGGGTGGACGCCGGTGCGTGCACCCCCCAGGGCAGGTCCGTGGGCCTGCCGGGGGCCTCGGTCAGGTGACAGCCGATACGGCCGATCGCCATGCCGAGCGCGACCGCCGGGGCGAACAGGTCACCGGTGCGCTCCTTGTAGCCGATGACCTTCTTGGCGACCAGCACACCGACGTACGCCCCGGTCAGGCCGCCGAGGATGCTGCGGGAGCCGTACAGCCAGAGGTCGGCGAGGTCGAGCGTCTCCAGCCAGCCCGCCAGGCGCATGCCGATCGCTCCCCCGACCAGGGCTCCGGTGACGGCGACCAGTGACTGTTCGTTGAGCGCGCCCCTGGCCCTGGCCTCGCGGACGAAGACCACCGAGGCCACCAGGACGCCCAGGCCGACGAATATCTCGTGGTACGGCATGGTGTCAGCCGTACAGGCTGGGGTTGAGACCGGTGCATACTCCGGCCGTCAGCATCGACCACAGTGCCCAGCCGATCGCGAGCCTCAGCCCGAGCCCCCGCGACCACGGCTTGCGGACCAGCCCGAACCCCAGACCGCCGCCCAGGCCGACGAGGGCCAGCAGCACCGCGGCGGCGATCACGACCCCTCTGTTCGTGCCGTTGATGGCGGAGAAGAAGGCGAAGAAACCCACGATGCCGTTGAGGGCGGTGTAGGTGAACATGCCGACGACCAGCATCGCGCCGAGAAGCATCATGGAGTTGCGGCTGCCGGGCGGTGGTGATGGTGGTGGCGGTGGTGGAGCTGTCGACGGCAACGGTCGCGGCGGTGCCGCCGGGGGCGGTTGCGAGTTCACCGCCCCCAATTGTGACGGCGGCGGTGGCAACGATCCCGGCTGCGACGGCGGGGGCGGTGGCAACGGTCCCGGCTGCGACGGCGGCGGTGGCCATGGTGGTGGCCAGTTCTGGTGCGGCCCCTGCGGGCTCTGCGGACCCTGTGGCGGTGGCGTCGTCATCCCGCTACCTCTGGCCGGCAGGGGGTGGTACCTGCCGAGCGATCATTGCCTTCACCTATGCGTACAGGCCGGGGTTCAGCCCCGTGCAATATCCGGCCGAGACGATCGACGCCAGCGACCATCCGATCATCAACCCGAGCCCCAGGCCGAACGACCACGGCTTCCGCAGGACGACCAGCACGATGCCCACGCCGAGGCCCAGGAGCAAGAGGAACCCCGCCGCGACGCCGATCGCCGCCGTGGACTGAATGCTCACCGCGAGCAGCCCGACTACCAGGTTGATCACCAGGTAGGCGAAACTCCCGGCGAACGCCAACGCAACGGTCAGCCCAGGCTGACGGCGCGGCTGCGACGGCCCAGCCGACGGCCCTGACGGAGGCCCTGACGGAGGCCCCGCTGGCGGCCCGAACGGAGGCTGCCCGGAAGGAGGCCCAGGTGGATGCTGCCCGGACGGATGCTGTCCAGGCGGAGGCTGTCCAGGCGGAGGCTGTCCAGGCGGAGGCTGTCCAGGCGGAGGCTGTCCAGGCGGCCCGGACGGATGCTGCCCGGACGGATGCTGCCCGGACGGACGCTGCCCGGACGGACGCTGCCCGGACGGACGCTGCCCGGACGGACGCTGTCCAGGCGGCCCGAACGGAGGCTGCGCGGACGGCTCGGACCAAGGCTGCCCAGGCGCCCCATGTGAACGCTGCTCAGGAGGCTGCCCGGAGGGCGGCTGCCCAGAGGGACGCTGTCCGGATGGAGCCCGCTCGGGGGGCTGCTCCCCGGGTGAAAGCTGGCTGCCGGGCGGCCCAGGAGGACGGTGTCCCGATGGAGGCTGCTCGGGGGGCTGCTCCCCGGGTGGAGGCGGCGGCGTGGTCACGGCGTTCACCCTACGGGGCTAAAGCGACTCTGAGTAGTAAATCGCCGCCTGGACCCGGCTCTTCAGGCCCAGTTTGTTCAGCAGGCGGCTGACGTGCGTCTTCGTAGTGGCCTCGGCCATGTCGAGCTCCTTGGCGATCTCCGCATTGGACAGGCCGCGGCCGATGCAGGCCAGCACCTCACGCTCGCGCGGGGTGAGGGCCTCCGGGTCTGGCGGCTCACGGCGGGGCGGCTGGTCGGCGAAGGCGGCGATCAGCCGTCTGGTGACCCCCGGCGCGATCATCCCCTCGCCGCCAGCCACCAGCCTCACCGCTTCCACCAGGGCGTCGGCCTCGGTGTTCTTGAGCAGGAAACCGGCCGCCCCCGCCCGGAGGGCGCCGAAGACGTACTCGTCGACGTCGAACGTCGTGAGGATCAGGACGTCACTCACCCCCGCCAGCTCCCTGGTGGCGGAGATGCCGTCGAGACGAGGCATGCGGATGTCCATGAGAACGACGTCAGGGCGCAGATCGTGAGCCAACCGCACCGCCTGCTCACCATCGGCAGCCTCACCCACGACCTCGATGTCGTCGGCGCCGTCCAGAATCATCACGATCCCGGCCCGAACGGCCGCATGATCGTCAGCCACCAACACCCTGATGCTCATGCCACTCCCGTTCCGCCATCACCATTCCCGAGACGCTCCCCGTCCCCGCCCCTGGAACGCTCACCATCCTTGAGGCGTTCGCCGCCCCCGTCCCTGAGGCGTACACCGTCACCATTCCTGGGACGTTCGCCGTCACCATTCCTGGGACGTTCGCCGTCACCATTCCTGGGACGTTCGCCATCACCGTCTCTCAGACGCTCCCCGCCACCATTCCTGAAACAGTCGCCGTCACCATCTCTGAGGTGTTCGCCGACGTCACCTGCGCTCTCGTCCACCGGCGCCAACGCTGCCCCTCCGACCGCCCGCCACCGCACGGCCAGCCCATCCACAACCCCAGCCCCAGCCGCCGGCACCGGCACATCCGCACCTCGCCCCCTCGAAGCCCGATCCCCAAAGCCCCGCTCTCCTGGAGCCCGCTCCTCTGATGCACGACCGCTCGACGAAGCCCGCTCCCCAGAAGCACGCACCTCCGAAGGACCGTCACCCGAGGCGCGCCCACCCAGAGCACCATCACCCAAGGCACGCCCACCCGAAGGACGGCCACCTGACGCGCGACCGTTCGGCGGGCGGGTGTCGAGCGACTGTGCGTTGGGGGTGAGCGACGTGGGGAAAGCCGCCGCGATGCGCCACCCATCCCCCGACCGCCCCGCCTCGAAGAACCCCCCGACCAGCGAAGCCCGTTCACGCATGCCGATCAGCCCCGCCCCCGAACCCGGCAGCCGAGCCCCCCGCCGCCCGACCCGGTTCTCGACCGTCAGAAGAACCTCTCCCGGTTCGTACGTCAGCGAGACGACGACCGGCGCCTCACCATGCTTGAGCGCGTTCGTCAGCCCTTCCTGAAGGATGCGATAGCCGGCCAGATCCACCGAAGCCGGCACCTCACGCAGCTCCCCGCCGACCCGCAGCTCGACCGCCATCCCGGCCCGCCGCGTACGCTCGACCAGACTCTCCGCGTCGGCCAGCCGCGGCCGGGTGGCCTCAAGCTCCGGCTCGTCCCCTTCGCGCCCGCCGTTGGCCTCCCGCAGCAGCCCGATCATGTCCCGCATCTCGGCCATGCCCTTGACGCTGTTCTCCCGTACGGACTCCATGACTTTGCGGACCGTCTCCCGATCCAGGTCCTTACGGGACAGAGCAGCCGTCGACTGGATGGCGATGGCGCTGAAATGGTTCGCGATCACGTCATGCAGCTCTCGAGCCATCCGCGTACGCTCGGCCGCGATCGCGGCCTGCCGATCGAGCTCGGCCAGATGCGCGATCTGCTCGGCCCGCGCGCGTTCCGCGGCCGCCCGATCGCGCTGCTCCCGCAGCACCCAGGCCGTGGTGACCGGTGTGACCAGGACCAGCCCCGCCTGGATCCCCATGACGGCCAGCAACCGCCAGTCCGCCGCGATGAACGCCGCCACCGCCCCGCCCACCACGGCCAGCACCGTCGTGATCCCGAGCAGCCACCGAGCGAGCCGCACCGGCCCGTAGAGCGCCGCGGCGTAAAGATTGTCGGTGAACACCAGCACGGTCGCCAGCGACGGCCCCACCAGCCCGTCGATCGTGACGGCCACCACCCCCAGCGCCAGCGACCACAACGGAGCCCGCTGCCGCAGCAACACGGCCGAGCACGTGATCGCCAACGGCACCAGCAGCACCCACACCGGCACGCCGCGGCGCAGGTATCCACCGGCCAGAATCAGCAGCGCCCCCAGAACGAAGGCCACCCCGGCCGCCACCCCGGGCGGCACCCTGCCCTTCTCCTGACCGCCGCCGGAAGCCCCTCGCGCCTCGAACCGCCTCGACCACCGCGAACCCCCGCGCACCCCGGCCCCCCACGGCAGCGGCACCGACCGCCACCACTGTGAAACCGACCGCGTCAAGGCCGGCGGCCAGTCAGCGACCCTACGCACCTGGACCACCCGGCCTACTCCGACCCCGCCCACACCCTGAAGCACCCGAGCCGGCCCCAAGCGGCGCCCCGGACGGCGTCGCCCAACCCGCCATCGCCCGCGCCCCGGCGCCACAGCCCCTCACCGCCGCTCGTGTCATGTCCTCATCTCACCACTCCCGAACGCCGCCGCCGTCCTCCGAGGGTCAGCCTGTGGATACACCTTTCGATGTATCCACAGGCTCGTTTTCGCCGACGATGTGCCGGGCCGCGAATCCCAGCAAGCTGGTGCATGTGATTGTCGCCATCCTCATCGGCTGCGAAATCGGCTTCTGGCTCCTCCTGGGACTCGGCCTGGCCTGCCGCTACCTCTGGAAGCGCCGACGGCTGAGCACGGCCCTCCTGCTCTGCGTCCCGCTCCTCGACGTGGTCCTGCTGGCCGCGGCGGTCATCGACATGCGCGGCGGCGCCACGGCGGACCTGCGCCACGGCCTGGCAGCGGCCTACCTGGCCTACTCGATCGTCTTCGGCCACCGGACGATGCGCTGGGCCGACGCCCGCTTCCACCACCGCTTCGCCGGCGGCCCCCCACCCTGGAAGCCTCCAGCAGGTGGACCCGCCCGGACGCGTTACGAGTGGACATTCTGGCTGAAACTGCTCCTGGCGTACGGGATCTCGTGCCTCATCCTCTTCGGCCTCATCTGGCTCGTGAACGACCCTTCCCGCACAAAAGCCCTGGCCGACTTCATGCTCAACCTCCTCAAGGTCCCCCTGATCGCCCTGATCTGGCCGGTGAGCCACACGCTCTGGCCCAAGAAGGAGGAGTCGGCACGCCAGTGATCGCGGTAATCGGTTCGATGCACTGCACAGAACCCGCTATGCTTGCTTACGCAGCGAGCGGCCGTAGCTCAATGGATAGAGCATCTGACTACGGATCAGAAGGTTGGGGTTTCGAGTACCTCCGGCCGCACAGCAGGTCAAAGGCCCTCCGGGATCATCCCGGAGGGCCTTTTTCGTGTCCGTACAGCAGCGTTGTACAGCTACGCCGCCGAGCTTAACCGTCTGATTCGGCGGTCAGACGCTCGTTCAGCCGGTCGAGCGCCTTGCGGGTCTCCGGGCTCGGGATCTGCGTATAGACGTCCATGGTCATCGAGATCTGCGAGTGCCGCAGGATGCGCATCGCCACACGCGGGTGAACGTCGAGGGCGGCCAGGAGCGAGGCACAGGTGTGCCGGGTGTCGTGCACACGGATACGCGGGACGCCCGCACGGTGGCAGTGGGTCTCGAAGGCCCGGTTGAAGTTCCGAGGCTCTATCGGCGTACCGGTGCGGGTCGTGAAGATCATGTCTGAGGCCGTCCATCCGTCCCCGGCCATCTTGCGTGCCTCCTCCTGGACGCGTTGGCGGTGCTTGAGCGCCGTAACGCACATACCGAAGAGCGGCAGCGAAGCGGTTGAGTCCTCTGTCTTGGTGGTGTGCCGATGGAGGAGCCGGCCACCGACCCTGGTGAGCTGGTGGGAGATCCAGAGCTGTCCGCCGACGAGATCCACACTGCGGGACTCCGCACAGTCGCTCACCAACGCCATGACCACAACCTATCCCAGCCTGTCTTAACCTGTCTATAGCATTACTAGCAATGCCTGTGCTATGCCGTTAGGTGCAGGGATACCTAGAGTCGTCCCGTGATCGAATGGGACCCGCGGCTCTACAAGTGGGAGCAGATAGCCAACGTCGTGGCCGAGCGCATCGGCGACGGCACCTACCCGCCCCTCACCCTCATCTCCGAGGTGAAGCTGCAGGAGGAGTTCGACGTCGCACGAGTGACCATCCGCAAGGCGATGGAAGCGCTCAGAGAACGAGGGCTGATCACCACAAAGCCCGGCAAGGGCTCCATCGTGTCCCCGCAGTAGTCATGCCTGCCCCCTCAACAGCCGCATCACCGGCGACACCTGATGGGGGGCTATCCACGGCACCTTTAAAGGCGCTGGTCCGGCTGTCGTTCGACGAGGATGGGCGAGGATGGGCCTGAACAGCTCCGGTCCTAGACTCGGGCCATGGACAGGACTGACCGCGCCAGCCGGCTGATCGCGGCATCACCGGCGACTGTCTACGGCGCCCTCCTCGACCGGGAGTCCCTCGAAGTCTGGTTGCCGCCGGACGGCATGCGCGGGCGGATCGAGCGGTGGGATCCCCGGCCTGGTGGCGGGTTCCGGATGGTCCTCACGTACCTTGACCCCACCGGCAGCCCAGGCAAGTCGTCAGACGCGACGGATGTCGTCGACGTCGGGTTCGCCGAACTGGTTCCACCGGAGCGCGTGGTGCAGCGGGCGGTGTTCGAGGCCGATGACCCGTCGTACGCGGGCACCATGACGATGACCTGGCACCTGACTGCAGCCGGCGAAGGGACCGAGGTAACCGTTACCGCCACGGGCGTACCAACCGGCATCGACCAGGCGGTGCACGAAGTCGGGCTCGCCTCCTCGCTGGCCAACCTGGCGTCGTACGTCGAAGGGGCCGGCTGACTCAGTTCGGACTGCACCCGAAGGTGCTACCTCAGCCTGAACAGCATCGCCACCGCCGGAGAAGTTGACGAAACAGCAGGTCAGACGGAGTGCTTCACGACCGGATGAGAACTTTCCCTACGGTTTCAAGGGCCGCGCCGCCTGCGGCGCCCCGGCCGCGCGCCTGCGGCAAGCTGGCCCGGCTGCGGCTCTTCGGCCGGTCCGGGCCAGCACCGCCTGCGCGCACATAGACGTCCCCAGCAACATGTCCACAAATTGCCGTGGTCAGAGATCGCCATGGTCTGCCCGGATCCGTTCGGCTTCTCGTTGCATCTCTTCTGCTTCGGCCGGACGATCCAGCTCCGAGAACGTCACACTGAGGTTGGTCAATGAGGTGGCGAGGCCGGGGCGGTACCGATCGGGGTAGGCGGCGGCCAGTTCCCGGTGGATGGCTACCGCCTCTTCAGTCGCCCGCAAGGCCTCGGCCGGACGACCCAGTCCCGAGAACATCACGCCGAGGTTGGACAGTGAGGCGGCCAGGTCGGGGCGGTACCGGTCGGGATAGGCAGCCGCCAGCTCCCGGTGGATGGCTACCGCCTCTTCAGTCGCCCGCAAGGCCCTCCGCCGGACGACCCAGCTCCGAGAAGCGGTTACCGAGATTGGACAGGAAGGTGGCCAGGTCGGGGCGGTAGCGGTCGGGGTAGGCGGCCGCCAGCTCCCGGTAGATAACTACCGCCTCCTCGGACGCCAACAAAGCCTCAGCAGGACGACCCAGCTCAGCAAACGTCATACCGAGGTTGGTCAGGGAGGTGGCGAGGTCGGGGCGGTAGCGGTCGGGGTAGGCGGCGGCCAAGTTCCGGCGAATGGCTACCGCCTCCTGCTCGGCCGACAGGGCCTCGGCCGGACGGCCTACCTCCGAGACATGGACGCCGAGGATGGAAAGCCAACGCGCGCGTTCCCCGGCCTGGGCATTCGCTGGAGTGCTGTCCAAGATGCGTCGTGCGAGCAGGGCATACGCTTCGGCGAGCACCAACGAGGGATACGGCAGCGCCTTGTGCAACGCCACCAGAGTCTCCCGGGGAGCCGGGACTGACCCCACCTCACCGGCAACGACCGGAAGCAACCGTTGCAAGATCTTCCCAGCCGCACCCAACTCCTGCGCCGCCCGCGCCAACATCACCAGCGCCCGCCGCGCCTGACGCTCATCCAAATTCGCCAGACAAGCCTCCAGCAACTCCGCCGAGCCGCTCAGCTGCCGGGTGACGTGCAGCTCCGCAAGCCGATCCGGCCGCAACCGCCCCAGCCACTCTCGGCTATCCTCGCCGTCATCCGGCGGATATATCTCCCGCAACCAATCCGCCACCAGGACCGAGGGCGCCCCATCAGGTACCCGCCCCACCACCTCGGCCGCCTGATCGCGATCGACTGCCCCCAGCAACGTACCCGCCGCCACCATCTGCTCAATAGCCAACGCGCTCAGCCCGTAGGCTCCCTGCAGGAAGCCACGCGCCCTTGCGGTCTGCACCCAGTAGCGGCGTTCATGCCCCAGCAACTCCTCCAGCACATCCCCCACAGCCACCGACACCGCGTTGCTATTCAACTGTGAGCGCAACACCACCAGCAGCGCAGCCGCATGCAAATCCAAGATCCGGTGAAGTCCATCTCCCAGCTCCACCTCAAAGGTTCGCGGAGGCTCCACTCCCACCGCAGCAGCGAAGTGCGGTACCGCCTCCGTCACCAGGTCACGATCCGACTTGCCTGCCGTCACCCGCTCGGCCAGCTCAATCCCTGACCCCGCTTCGGTCACCATCTGCCGCACCCGTGCCGACTCGCCCCCCAACTGCCGCCACCACTCCCCGGTACTGCGTGCCAGCAGCAGCACTCTCACCCGCCGGCCTTCATCACCGGCCACCTCGTGCAGCAATCCCGACAGCCCGGTCCGCGTCTCGGCGTAATCCACCACCACCAGCACCTGACGCTGCTCCACTGCCCGCCACCGCGACAACGCATCAGCCTCAGCGTCGTCGCGGACCTCCAGCGAGCCCCATCCATGGCCCAACCGACGGGAGAGCTCCACCGCCAGGCGCGACTTACCGACCCCACCCGGCCCCGTCAGCAACCGCAACCGCCCCGCTCGTGGATCACGGCACCAGGCGAGAAGCTCCTCCAACTCCCGCTCCCGGCCCTCGAACGGCACGACCCTCCGTGATGCGTGTAGCAGCATCGCCGGCCCCGACTCATCGGCCAGCAACTCGGCTGCCGCTGCAAGGGAATCTCGCGCCGCAGCCTTCTCCCGTCTGCGGTCGATGACGGTCGGGCCGAAGGCCGATACGACACCGCCGACAAGGGCGCCAAGCACGGTCGGCAGCGGCTTGCCATCCGCGAAGGCAGCAACGGCAACCGCCACCGCACCCACCACGATCGCGGCGAACACCCGCTGCCAACCAGTCACACCCTCTTGTGTAGAGCGCGACCAAGATCCATACAGGTCCTGTTATTCAATCGTTCAGTCCGGCCGTGACGATCGCTCACTTCGGTACCCCAGGTACGGGCTGGGGCGATCGGCTGCCGCGACCCTCCTTCGGAGGGCCTTGCCATCGACCACTACGGATACAGGTGGCACCAACGAGACCGTCGGAAATCAACCCCTGAGCTCTCCATCCAAGCCGGGGCGCTTCAGTGAGGGGACACCTCAGGATCCCGAGCATGGCCGACCTGACCCTTGTCGATCGCGGTCTCGTAGAACGCGTCGGCGAGCGGCCACGATGATTCCCCTGATCGTAGGCCCGTCGGGTTCAAGCGGATCAATCCATCGCAGATAAGAGGAGCCTGGAAGCCGGGCAAGTACGGGAGCGCTGACGACGTCTGGATTCCCAGACCCACATCACTTGCGACATCACCGGGATGGTCGGCACGTACAGCGACCCCAGGCATGTCATCCTCTACACCACTGACTTCGAGCTCACAGTCCCGCGAGGCCCGATGGGTGACACCGCGAGACATCGAGAGCTACCAGATGGATGGTCAATGCGCATGCGCATCAACCACTGCCTACAAGCAGCTGGCCTGTACATCGGTTGAGAGCCGGGGCCGCTCAGCATGCAGCCGCTGCTGACCATGCTCGATGCCGTGACAGAGCCCCAGCTCAAGCCGTGAACGCCGATGGATGAGACTGTCTCCACGGTTCAGAGGCAGGCTGCCTGCGGCGGTCTGCCTCACGTCGGGCAGGTGCCCACGCTGCAGCTCTTCGGCCAGTCGCGGGCAGCTCCGCCACGCGCCGACCCGCCATAGCGACTATCCAGAACTCTTATGTCCATATCACAACAAGAAGTGCTTTTATCCAGAAATGTTACCCAGCCATCTAATAGGGCTACAGTGTCCGCATCAATGCCCAAAAGTACTAGACCGACCCTAACGCCATCCGAGCATGTCCGGCGGGCCTGCATTGGCAGCCGATACGGTCTGACAGTAACCCGGTATTCCACGTCTCCGATTCAAAGCAACATTCTGATAACAGAATGCGTCATCTACTTCTGCTTCTGGCGATGAGCGGGAAAGTAGTGAGCCAAGGGTGCGCTTGGAGAGTGCCGCGTTGCGCGTTCATTGTCGCACAACTCTATATGTGATTCACTGGAGCCTCGTGTCCTATAGCTTTGAGGAGACGCCACTTTGGCGGCGTACACTTGCAAGTCGCCCCGACGATCCTCATGCAGAACAACGACAGTCCCTGCGATTCGCATATCTCCAATTCCGAACAGTAGCGGAAGCGCTCGCCAACGAGATTGCCGTTGCGCTGCCGATGTTTACAGACCACTCAATTAGACATGCTGATGCGCTCTGGGATATAGCATCACAACTCTGCGGAGAAGACTATCCCATGAATCCGGCTGAAGCATTTGTGCTTGGGGGCGCTTTCCTGCTCCACGATCTCGGCATGGGTCTTGCGGCATTCCCTGGTGGGCTAACTGAAATCGAGGGCGACCCAAATTTCGGTGATCTGGTCGCTACCATCAAAGCACGTCTGCAGGCGACGGAACCAAGCGCCAGCGTAGAGGTGATCTCACAACTTGCACGGGATGAGGCGATCGCTGAGCTCCTTCGCCTCCGGCACGCTGTACAAGCCGAGCGTTTGGTTAGTACCCACTTCCGCACATCAGGGGGAGAGGTCTTCTATCTGCTGCAGGACGCAGCGTTGAGACACACGTTTGGGGAGCTGATCGGCCAGATCGCGTACAGCCACTGGTGGTCAGTGGAACAGTTACGAGACCTTCCGCAGCGCAGGGGCGCTTATGCAGATCACCCAGGGGACTGGGAACTGAGCCCTCTTAAAATTGCGTGTGTGCTCCGCTTAGCCGATGCGTCGCAAATCGACAGTCGACGCGCTCCTGTATACACGCATGCATTCCGGCAACCTACGGGGGTATCGCGAGACCATTGGTACTTTCAGGAGAGGCTCACCCGGCCACTGGTTGTAGCGGATAGGTTTGTGTACACATCAACCCGCTCCTTTGGCCGAGACGAGGCTGCGGCTTGGTGGCTGGCATTCGAGACAATTCAGACGATCAATCAGGAACTGCGGCAGGTTGACGCGCTCTGCGCCGATATGGGGCTGCCGCGATTCGAGGTGCGGTCAATTGCTGGAGCTGATGCGCCGGCCCGACTTGCAGAACACATCAAGACCGATGGCTGGAAACCTATCGATGCCAGATTGCGGGTCACTGACGCGGTGCAAGTAGTTTCCAGTATAGGCGGGCAAGATCTTTATGGAAAGCGGCCCGAAATAGCGGTTCGCGAATTAATTGCTAATGCTAGCGATGCTACACAGGCGCGCGCTATCCATGAAGGCGGTCCGCTACGACCGGTGACAGTCAGGCTCGCCGAAGAGGGCGGCACTTGGTGGCTCGTTGTTGAGGACGAAGGAATTGGCATGTCGCCGGAAACTATGGTTTCCGCGCTAACCGACTTCGGTCACTCCCACTGGCGCTCATCCGCGACGCTGTCGCATTATCCAGGGTTGCTCGCTAACGGTTTCGAGCCTACCGGAAAGTTCGGCATTGGCTTCTTCGCTATATTCATGGCAGCCGATGAGGTCCAAGTCCGCAGCCTCCCATTGGGAGAAGCTCCTCGCTCAACTCATGTACTGGAATTCAACAATAGCGTAGCTGGACGTCCCTTGCTGAGGGAAGCAACGCGTTCTGAATGGCTGCCTGGCCCAGGGACGCTCGTACGAGCCAGACTGAAGAACGATCCACGCACACTCGACGGAATCTTCCGAACTGATAGCCGTCGTTGGTCACATACACGAATCTTGCATGCCGATCTGACTAACCTATGTGCTCTCGCCGAAGTGGATATCCATGTCCAGGGGCCAACGGATCCAGCACCCGTTCGGATCGTGAGGGCAGGAGATTGGAAAGAGATACCTGCGGCCGAGTTGTTTCGGCGCGTGTATCTCCAATGGGAGTACAACCCACTCAATCAGAGAGTGCTTGACCACTATCAGAATCTTTTTGTTGATCAGGCAACTACGCTAGTAAATGACAACGGTGACATCGTTGGTCGTGCGATGTTGTGTTCCGGCGACGAACATATTGTCCACTCCGGCCTCAGTAAAGGCTTCGCGCCATATGGATGGGTTTATGTGGGAGGACTCAGATCATCGTTTCTCAACTGGACCATGGGAGCCTTCCAAGGTAGACCCCTTACGGCTAATAGAATGTCTGCCTTCCCGCTAGCCAGCACTGAGAACTTTCGCCATTGGGCTGAGTCTCAGGCAAAGGCAGCAAGAAACAGTAGATGGGGCACGCCAGGTCTTCTATGGATAGCAACAGATCTCGTACATGGCTTTGGCGGGAGTGATGACGAGCTTCCATGTGCAGATTCCGGTAGCTGTCTCCTCAACCGAAAAGATCTAGAAGAATGGCTGCGTAATCGCAAGGATGTCTTGCTGATATCGGACGCGGAGCTTCTGCGTATCGATCAGCATGCTGGAGGGACAGGACCGCGATGCCTCTTCTTTAGCAACGACGGCGTCGAAGTCCGAATACCGGAGAATGCCCTCGTTGTCGATATCTATCCTAGATGGATGTTTCCAGAGGAGGTAGCTAAACGCCCTCGAGACAAGCGCTTTGCTGAGATTGCAGCAGATGTGGATCTTACGGACCCACGGTACTGGTGGTATAACACCGGTAGTTTTGGTGCTATTGCGACAGTCATCGAGACGATTGCAGAATGCTGGGATATGCAAGTCGTCGATGTAGTCAACCTCCTAGAATCATGCAGTGTGACAAATGAAGGTGATACGCGCCTAGAATTGCCCACCGCAGACGGGAGGGTATTTCCCGTAGATGCGGTCCGTCTGCGACGACCTGAGGCATGAAAAAGGGAGTAGCGTGAGCAGGCCCGAGATTTCCGACACAGAAGCCGTAAGCCCCGATGTCTTGAAGGACTTTGGATTAGAGCGCTATCGCTACATCCTACAACAACTGAACACACTTAACGATAATGTGTATAAGTTTCTTGGCATTTACCAGACGCTAACAACGGCTATCGCCGGGGCAGCACTCGCCCTATTTGTCGGCTACAAGAATTGGGATATTCCGCCACACCTGGCCAGGAGTGGCGTCGTTGGACTGCTATTCCTTGAAACAGTCGTTGCTTTTTTTGCTGTCCTGATAATCGTGACGGGAATTTTATCATGGATCGATTATCGTCGAGAGGAGGTTGAACTCACTGATCGGATCGTTCACTCCCGCTTTCGCAGGGCTCCAACTTTCCGCAACTTCTGGCGTTGGCATGAACTGTATATCATTATTTTCATTCTAGTATCGACTTTATCTCTATGGATATGCGCCTACATGTTGATTCTCCCGGGTATCAGATGATCGCTGGCTTAGAGCGTATTTGAGAAGATCGTTTATGCACGGCGTGGCAGCATGACGGCCAGCTCGTGGGCGGCCAAGGTGGCCGAATGCCCCCGCAGCGCTACCCCTCAGACCTGACCGACGCCCAATGGGACCTCATCACGCCTCTGCTTCCCGAGCCCAACAGCGGCGGCCGTCCAGAGAAGCACCCGCGCCGGGAGATCGTCAACGCCATCCTGTACGTGGTCCGTTCCGGCTGCCCGTGGCGGTATCTGCCCACGGACCTGCCTCCCTGGCAGACCGTGTACTGGTACTTCCAGCAGTGGGAGCAGGCCGGCGTGACCGAGGCCCTGCTGCGCGAGCTGCGCATCAGGGCCCGCCGCCAGGACGGCCGTGACGACGAGCCGTCCGCCGGCATCATCGACTCCCAGAGCGTCAAGGGCGCCGACACCGTCGGGCGTGACAGCCGCGGCTACGATGCCGGTAAGAAGGTCAACGGGCGCAAGCGGTTCATCATCACCGACACCACCGGCCTGCTGGTCACCGTCGCGGTGATGGCGGCGAGCTGGCAGGACCGTGACGGCGCCAAGACCGCGCTGCTGTCGGCGTATCTGACGACCCCGATCCGGCACGTCTTCGCCGACCAGGGGTTTGCCGGCCGGTTGGTGGACTGGGTCCGCGAGACCCTGCGTACAACGTTGGAGATCGTCCGCAAGCCCGCTGATCAGCGAGGCTTCAGCGTCATCGCACGGCGTTGGGTGGTGGAGAGGACGCTGGCTTGGCTGACCGCCTGTCGCCGTCTGGCCCGCGACTACGAACGAGACCCGAAGATCTCCGAGGCCATCATCCGCTGGGCTGCCATCGCCGGTATGGCCCGCCGTCTCACCCGCACGGGCCCCGCTCGGCGACAAGCCAGAATCGTCTGCGACTAACGAAGATCGCCGATCTCAAACACTCACTTAGGTTTCTTGGCGCTCAGGTCGGGCGGGCGCCGGACACGAGGTGACCAGGTGAGGCTGCGACGATCGCCCACTTCGTTTCGCACCACACAGGGTTGGGGCGGTAGCTGCTTTGCCATTGGGCAGCGTCGGCTGACGACAATCTCCTGCGCCAGCGATACATTGCAGCCAACGCCTATCCCCTTTTCCTGAGGGGACGCTCTTCGCCAGACGAGTATTAGGTGGCCTGTGACGGCACCGTCGGCTCCCAGTCCGGCCCGGGTTAGCGCTGCGAGCAGTCACATGGCTCAAGTTCATTACCCGCGAGCAGCCTGCTCGGTACTCCTAAAGCGGAGAGTCAGACTGCCGCAGGGCTTCCGTTTCTCGGACCTGGCCCTGCGGTACGAGTCCCAGTGCCAGCCGATGAGCGGGCTGGTCACTGCGGTGGCGGTGCAATACAGCGGCAGCGTGCAGCAACCCTGCTGCATTAGAGCAGGCATCATCCGCATCGCCAGAGGAGTACCGCTGGACGTTTGTGCCTAGCTCCCGTTTGCAAGCAGGCGCTCTTTGGTGCCAGACGAGAGGATGTGCCACTCCGTGATCTTGCAGGTGGCTCTGGCGGTCCGGAGCATGGGAGAGTCGCTCTTGTTTGGGAATCATGTGGTGATCGGAGATGAGTGAATGTCGGGAAGCCTCGCGGAGCTTGTGCTGTCGTTCCTGGACGAGGAACTCGTTCTCGACCGGGGACATGTGAACGCGGAGGCTCGGGGCAATCTGATGACATTCGGCTTCGCTGAGGGCTTCGACGCGGGGTTGGTGGAGCAGGCTCTCGTCGCGGTCGGTGAGCGGCTCGGTACGCGGTTCGCTGACGTCGCCGGGCCTGTGACGTTCTATGCCTGGTACGACGAGCAGGCCGGCCAGCTACGGTGTTCGGTGGCCTCTGTCGAGCCAAGTGATCTGCCCTTCGGGGGCGCCTTCCGGCCTGTGGACAACCCCGTGCCTGTGGTCGCGCTGATGGCCGCGGACCCATTGCCGGGCGTGGTGCCGTGGACGGATCTGCGGGAGGTTCCCGACGAGGACGATGCCGGCCCGGACGAGCAGGTCGAGTACACCTTCCCGGTATTTGCCGTGAAGCTCACCCGGTGAAGTGGTCGCGTCCACTGACGTGGTGTACAGCAGCGTCGTACAGCAACACCGTCTCACACCATCACCAGCCACCGGACCGTGTCTGCCCCGTGAGCAGGACCAGACGCGGTGAACGAGGTATCTGCACTTCCCTACGGATCAGAAGGTTGGGGTTTCGAGTACCTCCGGCCGCACACATGCGAAAGGCCCGCAACCAGGGGTTCCTGGGAGCGGGCCTTTCTGTTTGTCAGGACAATCTCCAGATCTTGCTAACAGCGTGGCTCCCGCTGCTGCTTGATGTCCCTACAGAGGAAGCCGATCCGGCCGCCTGGCCCAGCATTCACCCCGGGTCGCGAGAGCCGCTGCGCGGCGTCGATCATGGACTGTCGGGGCAGCCGTTTGAGTCGCCTCGGGAGCGGGCGTTGAACGGGCAAGGGGCAGGAATGCGGCGGTCTGAGCGTCTTTGGCATCTGGTCCGGTCCTATGACATGGGCGAGTGGTTCATGTCCGCGTGGGTCGAGGGTCTGGAGGTGTGGGAGGCCGCCCGACGTCTGGGGGCATCGGTCGCGGAGGTGGATCACTCGATCCAGTGCACCTGGGCGAATGTCCTGCGTGGGCTGCCCGCTGATGATGATGCGGGGGTTGTCTGGGCAGGCCCGGTCACGGCGGATTGGACGCAGATCATTCAGGTGCGGGGGTTCGATTGCGACCAGGCTCTGCGAGATCTCTCCTACGGCGGGCGGGCGCTGAAGGTGGGTTGGGACCTGAACGGGCCCCGTGATCTGGTGTATGCGGTCAACGGCGAATACGTTACGGGCCTCAGCGTCACCGTCCCCGGAGAGTGCTGGGGCAGCGATCCTCAGGCGCTCGACCACCACGCTCAGGGGTTGCAGTTCGATCTGGACGACTCCAGTTGGCAGAGCGATCCCGACCTGCCGCCGGGCTGGCTGGAGTACTGCGCGTGGGAGGAGGCCCGGCTTGAGAGAGGGCAGGACTATGGAGATGAAGACATCCCCGAGGAATGGCAGGACTTCATTGCCCGGGCTCACAGCGAATACAGCCCTCCGATGGCGACCTGCCTCACGTCGGCCCTGACGCTTGTTGGCAGAGTGACGGGCAGGGAGATTGACCGGGAGTGGATGAACGGGACTCACACCCGCTACGTGATCCGCGACAAGCACAACGGCTGAGGTCCGGTAACGCAGCTCAGCAGAAGGCCCCTGGACAGACATGGTGAAGTCAAGGGGTCGTCGCAACACTGATTGATCAACTGGCTGTTGCCAGGAGCTTGGTGAGACGCTCGGCTGGGGTTTCCCAGCCGAGCGTC